>NZ_PGDQ01000005.1:0-300000 GCF_003073135.1 Euzebya rosea | reverse complement strand
GCTCCTGCAGCGGGCGCGGGTAGCAGATCGCCTCCGGCACGGTGATCGTCTCGCCGTCGAAGCGTGGCGATCCGGGCCCCCACATCAGCGGCAGCAGTCGCAGGGCGTCGCGCAGCCGGGCGTAGCGGTCGGCGACGTCGGGGAACCCCCAGCCGTAGGCCTCGTGCTCCCGTTCGAACCAGGCGGCACCGAGCCCCGCGATGGCCCGTCCCCCGCTGAGCACGTCGACGGTGGCGATGATCTTCGCGAGGTGTGCGGGGTTGCGGTAGGTGATGCCGGTGACCAGCGTGCCGAGCCGGATCCGTTCGGTGACGCCAGCCATCCACGCCAGCGTCGTCCACGACTCCAGCATGTCCTCCCACTCCCTGCCGACCTGGGGGATCTGCATCAGGTGGTCCATGACCCAGAGGGAGTGGAACCCGGCGTCCTCCGCCGCCCGGGCGACCTCGCGCAGGTGGCTGGCCAGGTCGGGCGGTTCAGGGTCGAAGCGGGGCAGCTGCAGGCCGAATCGCATGGTGACGGGCTCCTGTGTCTGGCGGTGGTGGAGGGACGGGGCGTCGAGCAGGTCCGGCGGGACGACGACGGCGTCGTCGGGACGGACGACCCGGTCGAACCCCTCGCTGCGCAGCAGGTCGTCGGTGGTGACCTCGGCCGTCCGGATCTGGCGGGACAGCGCCCCCGCCGGGATGCGCGGCAGGCGGGCGGCGTTGCGGGCACGGACCTCCGCGGCTGGTGTGTCGAAGACGACGGCGAAGGCGGGCAACCCGTGCCGGTGGGCGAGGGCCACCCACGCGGCCCGCCGGTCGGCCTGCAGTCCGGTCGTGTCGATGACGGTCAGCAGCCGCTTCTTCAGGCGCATGGCGACGATGCGTTCGAGCAGGTCGAAGGCGTCGTTGCCCGCCCGCTGGTCGTGCCGGGTCTCCCCCACGACGGCACGCAGGTCGTCGCTGGCCACGACCTGCTCGGGCCGCAGGTACCGCGCTGCCCACGTGGACTTCCCTGCGCTCGACGGCCCGATCAGGACGACCAGGCAGCGGGTGGGCAGGCGCAGCACGGCACGACGATACTCCCCTCTCGGGACGATTCGGGACGCCACCGAACGGGAACACGGGTGACCATGACGATCTTCGAAGCCCTCCGCGAGAGCCACGACACGCAGCGCACACTCCTCGACCAGCTGGTGAAGACCCACGGCGACAGCGACGGTCGCCGCGAGCTGTTCGACCGGCTGAAGGACGAGCTGGACCGCCACGCGCTGGCGGAGGAACGCCACTTCTACGTGCCGCTCATGGAGCACGACCTGACGCAGGAGAAGTCGCGCCACTCCGTCGCCGAGCACCATGAGATGGACGAGCTGGTGGAGGAGCTGGAGTCCACCGACATGTCCTCCCCCGGGTGGATCGCCACGGCGCGGACCCTCAAGGAACGGGTCGAGCACCACCTGGACGAGGAGGAGCAGGAGGTGTTCCAGATGGCCGGCAAGGCGCTGACCGACGAGCAGAAGTCACGGCTGGCCGAGGAGTACCGCGCCCACATGGAGGAGCTGGCCGCGAGCTGAACCCGTCACGGCCCGACGTCCCGGGGTCAGCCCTCCAGCGGCGGCAGCCCCATGCGTTCGCGGACGTGCGGGATGCGCATCGGCGGGACCTTGCTCGGTGGCTGGCGGCGCGGGGGCAGGCCGCCCAGCAGCTCGGCGGTGACCGCCGCGACCCGCTCGACCGCCGCTTCGTAGTCGGGGGTGACCGCGGCGTTGGGCTGGCGGATACCGGTCACCTTGCGGATGTACTGCCGTGCGGCGGCGGCGATCTCGTCCTCGGTGGCTGGCGGCTCGAGGCCCCTCAGCTCGGTAATGTTTCGGCACATGCGGGTCATTGTGCCGGGTCCCCGCGCCCGGATGTTTGCTCCCTGACCACTGCGGAAACGGACACGCCCATGGACAACGCCCGTTCACTCTCTCGCGTCATCATGTCTGCCCTCGCCATGCTCGGCCTGCTCGTGGCGTTCCCCGTCGCGCCAGCGCGTGCGGTCGAGGACGTCACGCCCGCCCGGGTCGCGGGACCCAACCGGGTCGCCACGGCAGTTGCGCTTGCCGACCAGGCCTTCCCCGACGGCACCGGCACGGCCGTGATCGCCACGGCCGTCGCGCCGCAGGACGCCCTCGCCGGCACGGCGCTGGCCGGGGCCCTGGACGCGGCGCTGCTGCTGGTCTACCCCGAGGACCTGCCGCAGGAGACCGTCGACGCGCTCGACGGCCTGGGCGTGGACGACATCGTGATCGTCGGCGGCACGTCGAGCGTGTCCGAGGACGTGGCGGACCAGCTGGCCGACGGTGGCCGCAACGTGACGCGCCTGTTCGGCGAGTCGCAGTACGACACCGCCGAGGTGGTGGCCCGCGCGGCCATCGAGAACGGCGCGTTGCCGAACGTGGACGGGCTGGCCACGGTGCTGCTGGCCGACGGCGAGGGTTTCGCCGACGCACTGGCCGGCAGCCCGATGGCCTACGCCGGCCCCACACCCGTGCTGTACACCGAAACCGACGTCCTGCGGAACGAGGCGGCCGCGCTGATCGACGACGCCGACGTCGAGCAGGTCGTCGTGCTCGGTGGACCGGCCGCGGTGTCCGAGGCGGTCGTCGACGCCATCGAGGACCGTGGTGTACGGGTCGTGCGCCTCGGCGGGGACACCCGCGTGGAGACCTCCACCGTCGTGGCGGCCTGGACCGCCGAGCAGCTCGGCTTCGGTACCGACGACGTGATGCTGGCCAGGGGCGACGACTTCCCCGACTCCATCACCGCCGCCCAGCTGGCCGGCAAGGGGTTGCGTCCGCTGGTCATCAGCGCCACCCCCGAGGTCCTGTCGCAGGAGGGGCGCGCGTTCTTCCGCGACCACTGCGGCACCATCGAGGTCGTCCAGGCCGTCGGTGGGGAGGCCGCGGTGTCCACCGCGGTGCTGGAGGAGGCCGAGACCGCCGCCGAGGCCTGCGGTGCCGGCGAGCAGCCGGGCCAGGGCGGCGACGACGCCCTGCCGGCCTACACCGTCGACCCCTTGGCGCTCGACACCGAGCTGTCCCAGCTCGACACGATCGCCGTCACCCAGCTGGGTGGCGCGACCGCCCTGCACGTCGGGCTGTTCGCCTGCGACAGCGTCGAGGTCGACACCGACGGATCGGCGGTCTTCACCGACGCCGACGGCGACGGCGCAGCAGACGGCCTTGGGTCCAGCGACACCGGCGAGGCGATCATCACCGGCATCAACTTCGTCGACGTCGACGACAGCCAGCTGGTCCGCGACGCCGAGCCCGAGGACGACCGGCTCGGCATCCAGGTGTCCTCCGGCGCACCGGACTGCTCGGTCGTGGTGGCCTTCGACGCCGCCACCGACCCCCTTCCGGTCGACGGGGCCGGCCGACCGACCGTCGCGTACGGCACCAGCGTCGTGCGCTACGGCGAGCAGGAGGAGCCCACCGAACCGTCGGACCCCGACCGTCCGGCCGACACCCTCGTGTTCAGGGTCGACCCCGACGAACCGGTCACCGCCAGCCCGTCGCAGCCCGTGACCTTCACCGTCAACGGCCGGTTCGACGACACCCCGATCTCGCGTGACCTCAACATCCTGCTGTTCCCCTGCAGCAGCACCGACGTCCTCGGCGCCGGTGCGGACACCTTCGAGGACGCCGACAACGACGGCGGGGCCGACGGGTTCGGCGCCACCGACAACGGGCTGCTGAGCATCACCTCCATCGACGGCGAACCGATCGACCCGACGAAGGCCGCCGGCCCCGTCTCGGTGACCGACGACACGTTGACGTTCCAGATCTCCGCTGCCGAGGGCACGGACTGTGGGACGGTCGTCGTCGTGGCCGGCAACGGCAACGGCAAGTTCGACGTCGACAGCAACGGCGTGCCGCTGGAGGACTACGGCGTCGGGCAGGTCCGGGTCGGCTGACCCGCCCACCCGCGACCACACCTCGCGCGCCGCCACACCACATCGTGTGCCGCGGCCACACCTCCCCCTATCGTCAGGACCCATGATGGGCACCCACATCGGCGTCGACCTCGGTGGCACCAAGGTGCTGGCCGCTCGAGTCGACCAGGACGGACGGGCCGAGGGCCACGTCAAGCAGGTCACCCCCGTCGAGGGGCCCGACGCGGTCGTGGCCGCGATCGCGGAGGCGGTCGAGGCCATCGCCGCCGACACCGACGACCCGGTCGTCGGAGTCGGGGTCGGCGCGCCCGGACCGATCTCCGACGGCGTGATGCTCCACGCCCCCAACCTGTCGGGCTTCGACGACGCCGTCCCCCTGGGCGCGATGCTCGAGGACCGGCTGGGCCTGCCGGTGGAGCTCGGCAACGACGCGAACGTGGGGACCTTCGGCGAGGCCCGGTTCGGCGCGGCGACGGGCGGCACCATCGTGCTCGGCTGCTGGTTGGGGACCGGGATCGGCGGTGGCCTGGTCATCGACGGCCGGGTCCACCACGGCAGCTCCGGCACCGCCGGCGAGCTCGGCCACGTCCCGGTGTCGGTCGAGGGCGGACGCTGGTGCGGCTGCGGCCGACAGGGGTGCGTGGAGGCCTACGCCGGACGTGCGTCCATGGCCGCCGCCGTCCAGGAGGCCATCGCCGCGGGCGAACGCACCTCCCTGCCGACGATCATGGCGTCCAAGGGCAAGGACCGGCTCACTTCCGGCGTCTGGAAACGTGCGCTGAGGGACGGCGATCCCCTGGCGGTCCGGCTGATGGAGGAATCCGTGGCCGCGCTCGGCGTGGCCATCGCGGGGGTGATCAACGTCCTGGACGTCGACACGATCGTCTTCGGCGGCGGCCTGGCGGAGAAGCTCGGCCAGGAGCACGTCGACCGGATCGCCGACGCGGTTCGTCCGCGCCTCATCGCCCCGGAGGTCCCCCGCCGGTGGGTGCTGGCCGAGCTCGGCGACGACTCGGGCGTGATCGGTGCGGCGGCCCTGACCTTCACGACCTGATCGTCGACCCTTACGAAGCCATGACAGGCGGCCGCCATCGGATGACGGTGGCGGCCGCCGACGTTCCCGGCGAGGATCAGGCATTCCCCACGCCCGGAGCCCTCGTGCGCACCGAAGCCCCCTCACCCCCGCCCGACCTGCTCGCCCGAGAGGCCCATCCGCGGGTGATCCGATGGACGCACTGGCTGAACGTGCCGATCCTGGCCGTGATGATGTGGTCGGGGCTGCGGATCTACTGGGCCAACGACGTCTACGCCGCCGGGGTCGGGTCGTGGGAGGTCTTCGCGTTCTTCCCGGACGGGTTCTACTCAGCCCTCGGGCTGGAGCGACGGCTGGCCAAGGGCATCGCCTTCCACCTCAACACCGGGTGGTTGTTCGTCCTCAACGGCGTGTTCTACGTCGCCTACCTGGCGCGGAGCGGCCAGTGGCGTCACCTGGTGCCCGACCGGTACGACGCCCGCGACGCCGTCGACGTCGTCCTCCACGACGTGCACCTGCGCGCCGACGCCCCGCCGCACGGCCGCTACAACGCCGCCCAGAAGATCGCCTACACCGGCGTGGTGCTGCTGGCGTTCCTCATCGTCGGCACCGGGTTCGCGATCTACAAGCCCACGCAGCTGTCGTTGCTGACGGGGCTGTTCGGCGGATACGAGACCGCGCGGCTGATCCACTTCTGGACCACGATCGCGTTCTCGGCCTTCGTCGTCCTGCACCTGGTGCAGGTCGCCCGCTCGGGGCTCGGCAACCTGATGTCGATGGTGACCGGGTTCGAGTACTCCGCTGTCCCGGAGGAGCGCAGGCCGTGACCGATCCGACGCACCGCGACGACCCGGACCTCGACGACCCGCACCTCGACGACCAGGACCTCGACGGCCAGCACCTCGACGAGCCGGACGAGGTCGTCGGCTTCCTCCACGGTGGGGTCGACCCCGCCCCGACCGTCCGTGAACGACGCGCGCAGGCCTTCGCCGCGCAGGCCCGGGCCGAGACGACGAGGGTCAGCCGGGCGGTGTACGTCCAGCGGACCCGCCGGTCGGTCCTGACCGGCGCGGCGGGGGTGGCGGCGCTCGGCCTGGGCTGGGGGTGGCTGCTGCGGGCCCCGGAGGACGGCAACATCCCGTGGCCGCTGCGTCGCGGGTTCGAGTGGAACGAGACCGTCTGGTCGACCCTGTACGACCCCGGGCGGCTGGCACCGGAGTTCGACGTCACCGCCGCCGAGGACATCCGGGTGAACGGCACGATCGGGCTGGACCCCCCGCTGGACGAGGCCGCCTGGCGGCTGCGGGTCGAGGGACCCGACGGGCAGCTGCTGGACGAGCTCGACCTCGCCGACGTGCTGGACGGGGCGAGCCCCGTGCACCAGGTGACGGAGCACAAGTGCATCGAGGGGTGGAGCGCCGTCGTCGCCTGGGAGGGCATCCGCTTCGCCGACTTCGCCGGCCGCTACGAGTCGCTGCTGGCCGACACCGGCTACGTGCAGCTGGTCACGCCCGACGAGGCGTACTACGTCGGGCTGGACGCCGACACCGCGATGCACCCCCAGACCCTGCTGGCGACCGGCCTCAACGGGCAGCCGCTGACCAGCGACCACGGCGCGCCGCTGCGGCTGGTCACTCCCCTCCACTACGGCATCAAGGCCCTCAAGCGCATCGGCACCATCCGCTTCACCACCGACCGCCCGGCCGACTACTGGGCCGAACGCGGCTACGACTGGGACTCCTCCCACTGACGCGTGTCGGCTCACGGCGGCCGACGCCCGCGTGGCGACACTCGTCAGTCGGTGAGGTGGGCGCGGCCGCGGGGGGACAGGCGGTAGCCGACGCGGAGGGACTCTGTCAGGCCCAGGGCCTTGAGGCGGCGGACCCGTCGCTTGAAGCGTGGCACCTCCGGCTCACCGACCATCTCGGCCAGGTCCGGGGCGCGGGTGCCCTCGTGGTCGGCGATCAGGCGCAGGAACGTCGACGTCCAGGGACCGTCGTCGGCGGCGGCGTCCAGCCGGGCCAGCGCCGCGTCCAGCTCGGCCCGGTCGGCGTCGGACAGCTCGTCGGCCTCGCGGAGCGCCACGCGCGGGTCGACCCCGGCGTGGTGGAACTCGATGCGGTACAGCCGCCGGTCGGCGCCCTCCTGCAGCGCCGCGAGGACGTCGGCGACCGAGGCGTGCCCGGCCGCCCTGGCGTCGGACTCGGCGATGTCGGCCTCGTCGATCAGCTCGACAGCATCGATGGCCAGCAGGCCGGCGGCGGTTCGCAGGGTGCCGCCGGCCTTGACAGTCGGCCGTTTCCAGCGCCGGAACGCACAGGTGATCGAGCCGTCGGCCAGGCCCTCCCACGTCGTCTTCGGCATCAGCATCGGCCGATCACCCTAACGTCGCAGCTGCCCGCCCATCGCCTCGACCGCCTCGGCGATCCGCTCGATGGCCGCGGCCTCCTCGGTGTCGGTCAGCTGCGTCTCGGGGTCGTCGAGCAGCAGCGAGAACGCCAGCGACTTCTTGCCCTCGCCCAGCTGCTCGCCGGTGAAGACGTCGAACAGGTCGATGCTGCTCAGCCGTTCACCGGCCGCGCTGGCCACGACGTCGCGCACGGTCGCATGGTCCACCGCGACGTCCACCAGGACGGCGACGTCGAACCGCAGGCCCGGCAGGGGCGAGGGCATCACGGCGGTCGGCAGGTTGGCGCCGCCGTCGACGATGACGTCCAGCCGCAGCTCGGCTGCGACGGTGCGCTCGGGCACCTCGAAGGCCTTGCACACCCGCGGGTGCAGCTCGCCGACCACGCCGACCTCGGTGTCCCCGAAGAACACGCGGGCGGCCCGTCCGGGGTGGAACGGCATCTCGTGGGTGCGCTCGACCCGCAGGTCGTGGGCCACGACGGTGCGACGGATCAGCTCGACGGCACCCATCACGTCGGCGAACTCCACCGGACGGGCGTCGCTGTCGTGCCGGCCGGCCTCGAAGGCCCCGCAGGCGATCAGCGCGACGTGGTCGGGCTCGGCTGGCAGCTCGACACCGGACGGGCCACCGTCGAGGGCCACGTGGCCGTCTCCGGGCGGCACGAACACGTGCCCCGTCTCGAACAGCGCGAGGTCGGTGTTCTGGCGGTTGACGTTTCGCCGAACCGTCGCCAGCAGGCCGGGGAGCAGCGTGGTGCGCAGCACCGACTCCTCCTTCGACAGCGGGTTGACCAGCTTGATGGTCCGACGGCGCGGGTCCTCGTCGTCCAGCCCGAGCGCGACCAGGTCCTCGTCGGCGATGAACGGGTACTGCAGCACCTCCGTCCAGCCACCGCCCGCCAGCGCCCGACGGATGTCCAGCGCCGCCAGGTCCTCCGGCGAGCGTCGGCCGGACCGACCGGTCGACGGAACGCGCGGCTCGATGTTGTCGTAGCCGAACAGCCGCGCGACCTCCTCGGTCAGGTCGGCCTCGATCCGCATGTCGGGGCGGTACGGCGGCGGGACGACCAGGCGCTCGTCCTCCCCCTCGCCCTCCGTGGTGCAGCCCAGCGACTCCAGCAGCTCGACCTGGCGGTCGGCGGAGATGTCCATGCCGATCAGCGACCGGACCCGTGCCGGCCGCAGGCGGATCGGGGTGGGCATGTCGGGGATCGGCTCGAGGTCGTGGCCACCGACGACGGTGCCGCCGGCCCACTCCGTGATCAGGTCCGCGACCCGCGTGGCGCCCTGCGGCAGCCATTCGGTGTTGACGGTCCGCTCGAAGCGGGACTTGGCCTCGGTGTACAGGTGGTGGCGCCGGCCGGTGCGCAGCACCTTGACCGGGTCCCACGCCGCGACCTCGACGTACAGGTCGGTGGTGCCCTCGTTGATCTCCGTGGCGTCACCGCCCATCACACCGGCCAGCCCGATCGCGCCGGACTCGTCGGCGATGACGACGTCCTCGGCGTCCAGGATGCGCTCGACCCCGTCGAGGGTCGTCAGCACCTCGCCGGGTTCGGCGTTGCGCACCACGAGGCCGCCGCTCAGCAGCGCGCGGTCGTATGCGTGGACAGGGAAGCCGGTCTCCAGCATCGCGTAGTTGGTGGCGTCCACGACGTTGCTGATCGGGCGCATGCCAGCCAGGTTCAGCCGCTTCTGGACCGCAGGCGGCGAGGCCGCGATGGTGACGCCCTCGATGCCGCGGCCGTCCCAGCGACGCACTCCGGTGCCGTCGGCGAGGGACACCTCGACGGTGGCGTTCCCACCGGGGTTGCCGGCGAGCTGCGGGACCTTCAGGTCGGCGCCGGTCAGGGCGTGCAGGTCACGGGCGAGGCCCCAGATGGAGGCGCCGTAGCCGCGGTCGGGGGTCAGGTCGATGTCGAGGACGGCCTCCTCGAGGTCCAGCCAGTCGGTCACGTCCGCACCGACGGGGGCGTCGTCGCCGAGCAGCCAGATGCCCGAGTGGTCCTCGCCGACGCCGAGCTCACGGGCGGAGGCGAGCATGCCGTTGGAGGTGACGCCCATCAGCTTCTTGGTGCCGATCTCGAAGCCGCCCGGCAGCGTCGAGCCGGGCAGCGCCGCCGGGACGCGGTCGCCGACGGAGAAGTTCTTGGCGCCGCAGACGATCTCCCACTCGCGCTCGCCGTCGAAGGCGTTGACCAGCGACAGCTTGTCGGCCTTGGGGACGGGGGCGAAGGACAGGATCTCCACGACCTTCAGGCCGCGGGCGCCGGTGGTTGGCCGCTCGACGGCGTCGACCTCGAGGCCGCCGATGGTCAGGACGTCGGCCAGCTCCTCGGGGGACAGGTCGAGGTCGATGTAGTCGTACAGCCAGGAAACAGGAACACGCATGGTGGGTTCTCCTCGTGACGCCGCGGGCTAGAAGCTGGACAGCAGTCGGACGTCGTTGTCGGCGAACAGCCGCAGGTCGGGCACGCCGTAGCGGACCATGGCGGTGCGTTCGATGCCGATGCCGAACGCGAAGCCCTGGACCTCCTCCGGGTCGTAGCCGCCGGCGCGGAGGACGTTGGGGTGGACCATGCCCGAGCCGAGCAGCTCCATCCACTTGCCACCCCCCTGCCCGTCGGGTACCCAGGCGTCGAGCTCGGCGGACGGCTCGGTGAACGGGAAGTAGTGGGGTCGGAAGCGCAGCTTCACGTCCTCGCCGACGAGCGCCCGGGCGAAGGCCATGAGGGTGCCGTACAGGTCCGACAGCGACAGGTCGGTGTCGACGGCGAGGCCCTCGATCTGGTGGAAGACCGGCACGTGCGTGGCGTCGGGGGTGTCCTGCCGGTAGACGCGGCCGGGGATGGCGACGTACACGGGCGGGTCGTTGTCCAGCATCGTGCGGATCTGCATCGGCGAGGTCTGGGTGCGCAGCAGCATCCCGGTGGTCCCGTCGTCGCGCTTGGGGGCCTCCGTCAGCCCGTGCACGTAGATGGTGTCCTGCAGCGTGCGTGCCGGGTGGTCCATCTGCGTGTTGAGCGCGTCGAAGTTGAACCAGTCCGACTCGACCTCGGGGCCCGTGACGATCTCGTAGCCGAGCCCCACGAAGACGTCGAGGATGGCGTCGAGCGTCTGGCGGAGCGGGTGCAGCGACCCGCGGGCGGGCACCCGCGGCGGCAGCGTGATGTCGATGGCCTCCGCGGCGAGGACGACGCGGTCACGCTCGATCTCCAGCGTGGTGCGCCGGGCGGACTCGGTGCGCCCGAAGTCGGCGTTCACGGTGTTGACGGCCTGGCCGACGGCCTTGCGCGTCTCGGGGTCCATCCTCCCGAGGCTGCGCTTGACCATCGACAGGCGACCCTTCTTGCCCATCCAGGTCTGGCGGACGGCCTCGAGGGCGTCGAGGTCGGTGGCTGCCTGCAGCTCGGCGACGGCCTCGGCGCCGAGGGCGAGCACGTCGTCGGGGGTGGGGACGTCCGGGGTATCGGTGGTGGGATCAGTGGTCACAGCTGGGTGCTCCGCTCTGGCGTTGGGGCAGGGGTGAGGGGCGTGGACGTGGCGGCGGCCGGTGTCGGCGCCGGGCGAGTCCGCGAACGAGCCAGGGCCCGCGTGGCTGACGCGGGGCTAGTGGCTCTCGCCGTTGGTGTGCCGAAGGGCCGACAGATCGATGCCTGCGAGCTCGAGACCGCCCTTCGGCAACGTAAATCGGAAGACCGACCCGCTGCCCGGGGAGGACTCGACGACGATCTCGCCACCGTGGGCCTGCACGAGCCCCTTGGTGATGTACAGCCCCAGCCCCGTTCCCTGCTTCCGCTCGCCGGGTTTGCGGAAGAACTTGGTGAAGATGGGGTTGAGGAACTCCTCGGGGATGCCGTCGCCCTCGTCGGCGACGGCCACCTCGACGAACTCCTCGGTCTCGCTGGCGGTGATCGTGATCGTCCCGTTGGTGTACCGGATCGCGTTCTCCAGCAGGTTGGAGAGGATCTGCTCGACGCGGTCGGGGTCGGCGTACAGCTGGGGCAGCTCGCCGATGTCGACGGTGATCGTGCGGCCGTGGCCCACGCCGGCCTCGACCCGTTCGCCCACGCGCGCGGCGGTGGCGGCCATGTCGATCATCTGTCGCTTGAGCTGCAGCCGACCGGCGTCGATGCGGCTGACCGCCAGCAGCTCGCCCAGCAGGCGGGTGACCCGGTCAGCGTCCTCGTTGACGGTGGCGAGCATCTGCTTCTTCTGCTCGTCGGTGAACCGGTCCCACTTGGCCAGCAGGGTCTTGGTGAACCCCTTCACGCTGGTCAGGGGGCTGCGCAGCTCGTGGGACACCGTGGAGACCAGGTCCGACCGGGCGACGTCGCGGCGTCGCCGGGCGTCGGCCCTGCGGATGGTGAGGACCAGCTGCGTGGTCCGGCCGGCGTCGTCGGCCAGCCGTGCACCGGTCATGGCCACCGCCCGAGAGGTGCCGGCCCCGACGAGGGTCAGCTCCTGCTCGGCGATGCGGGGCAACAACGCGGCGTCGACCTGCATCGGCGTGCAGGTGGCCCACCAGTCCGCGCCGTCCTCGGTCCGCAGGCGCAGGACGTGGTCGGCTGCCTGCCCCACCACCCGGTCGGCCGGCAGCCGGAGGAGGCGCAGCGCCTGGGTGTTGGCGTAGGTGATGGCACCGTCGGATCCGACGATCACTGCCGCATCGGCGATCAGCTCCAACGCCGCCATGTCGGCGGGGGTCTTCTGCGCCAGGTGCGTGCTCATCGTCAGGGCGTCGGTGGCGTCTTCGTCGAGGGGTGGGACTGCGCGCTGTTGACCGAGTAGGCCATGACCGCGACGGCGGCGGCGAGGTTGAGGCTCTCGGCATGGCCGGAGTACCCGTCCCGCTGCGTGGTCGCGATCGGAATGTGCACCGACACGCTACATGCCTCGACGGCCACCGACGAAAGACCTGCAGCTTCTCCACCGAACACCAGCGCGGTGGGGACCGACAGGTCGACCTCGTCCAGCGGCACCGACGCGTGCACGTCGGCAGCCAGCAGCTGCAGGCCGGCGTCGGCGATGGTGTGCAGCTCCTCGGGGTCCACGCCGGTGATCAGCGGCAGGTGGAACACCGACCCCGTTGAGGCACGGACGGCCTTGGGGTTGTAGGGGTCCACGCTGCCCCGGACGAACACGACGGCATCGGCGCCGGCCGCGTCGGCGGTCCGCACGATCGTGCCGGCGTTGCCCGGGTCGCTGACGCCGTCGAGGACGACGAGGAAGCGTGCGGTCGGCAGGATGTCGGCCAGGGCCACCTGGCGAATCGGTGCCACACCGACCATGCCCTGCGGGGTGACCGTGTCGGCCAGCGCCCGCAGCACCTCGGGGGTCACGGTGCGGATCCGTGCCCCCGCGTCAGCTGCGTCACGCAGCAGGTGGACGTGGCCGTGCACGGCCTCGGGGGTGATGAACAGCTCGACGAGCTGGTCCACCGCCTCGCTGACCGCTTGCGGGCCCTCCACGAGGAACAGCCCCTCGTCCCGACGACCCTTGCGGGCCGCCAGCTTGGCCGCAGCCTTGATGGAGCTGTTCGCGGCCGACGTGATGACCGGTGCGTTGACCAGCGCCCTCACGTCGAACGCGGACTCCTCGAGGTCGACCTCGGTGGGTGCCTCGAGCCCCTCGGGAGCGATCGCCATCCCTAGAGGTGGGCCTTCGCCTGCTCGACGAGCGCGGAGAACGCCGCCGGGTCGTTGACGGCCAGCTCGGCCAGGATCTTGCGGTCGACCTCGATCTCGGCCTGCTTCAGGCCGAACATGAAGCGGCTGTAGGACAGGCCGTCCTGGCGGGCCGCCGCGTTGATGCGGGTGATCCACAGCTTGCGGAAGTCCCGCTTCTTCGCGCGACGGTCGCGGGTTGCGTACCGATCGGCGTGCAGGATCGTCTCGTTTGCGACGCGGTACCGGCGGCTACGTGCCCCCCGGAACCCCTTCGCGCGGTTCATGACTGTACGGCGGTGCTTGCGTCCGTGGACGCCGCGCTTGACGCGTGCCATTGCTGTCTCCTAGCTGAGGTGTGTCGTGGTGAGAGTGGTGCGCGGACGGGCTACTGGCCCAGCATCCGCGAGGTTGGGCAGGAGCCCGGGGACTGGGCTACTGGCCCAACATCCGCTTGATGGTCTTGGCCTCTGCGGTGTTGTGCAGCGGCTGGTCCTTGCGCAGGCGCAGCTTGCGGCGCTGCGGCTTGTGCTCCGCGAGGTGGTTGCGGTTCTGGCGGCGGTGCATGACCTTGCCGGTCTTGGTGACGCGGAAGCGGTCCTTGGCGCCGGAGTGGCTCTTCTGCTTGGGCATGACGTGCTCCTGATGGGGCGGTTCTTGGGAGAGCTGTCGTGGGTCTTGCTCTGGCGTCGCCGTGGTCACGGCGGGAAAACGCAACGCGGCCGCTGCGCAGGGGCAGCGGCCGACGACGATCCCGACCAGCCCTGGATCGGGCTGGCGTTCTGACGTGATGGACCCACGCGAGTCGTTGCCCGGTAGGTGGGGAAAGCCGCTCCCACTTGGTATGGACTCGCGATGATACGTCAGATCGTCACGATCTGCCGAACCCGTGGTGTCGGCCGGTGGGCCGAGGGCCGCGGACGGGACCGCGTGACGCGGACGCGGGGGTGGGGGTGGGGCTGGGGCTGGGGCGCGGGGCGCGGGCTCGCGGCGCGGGGCGCGGGGCGGGGCGCGGGGCGCGGCGGAGTTGTGCACCTCGGCCGAGACCCCGACCGAGGTGCACAGGCACCCGGCCCTCCTGTGCGGCTCAGCCAACCCCCCGGCTGTGCTGCACAACTCGGCGCCCCGGGTGGGCGCGCGGCGGGTGGGCGCGGGGCGCGGGCTCGCGGCGGGTGGGCGCGGGGCGCGGGGCGCGGCGAAGTTGTGCACCTCGGCCGAGACACCGACCGAGGTGCACAGGCACCCGGCCCTCCTGTGCGGCTCAGCCAACCCCCCGGCTGTGCTGCACAACTCGGGCGGGTTGCTGGCCCGCTGGACGCGGGCCGACCCCCGACCGAGAGGTCGCGCTAGCCCTGGCCGGGGATCCAGAGCTTGTCGGTGGCCTTCTGCTGGGGCTGCTGCGGCGCGGCCGGCGGCGGCGTGGTCGCCTGCGCCTGGCCGGACCCGGCTGCCTGTTCCTCCCCCGCACCCTCGCCGGCCCGTTCGGCGGCGATGTCCTTCTCGGCCTGGACCTGGGCGGTCTTCAGCTGCGCGATGGCCTGCTCGAGCTGCGGGGCGGTCTCGGCGAGGACGCCGCGACCGGCGCCGAGCAGCGCCTCCATGGAGTCGATCAGGACCCGGGCATCCGGCAGGCCGAGCTTGACCTCCGCACCGGTCCCGAGGACCGAGAAGGCCTGCAGGAGCAGGTCGTGGACGGGGGCCTGGCGGAGCTCGTTGAAGTAGGCCTCGAGCTCTTCCTGGCTGGGCTGGGGTTGCTGGGGTGCGCTCATGGTGGCGGCCATCCTACGCGGGCCACCGGCACGTTCACCCGTGCGTGCCGACGCTCAGCGAAGCCCCGAGAAGCGCAGGTAGGCGTCGACCAGCGTGGGGCCGACGAACAACGCGACGAACGATCCGGCGGCGAGGAACGGCCCGAACGGGATCTGGTCCTTGCGGTCACCCTTGCGTGCGGCCAGCACGATCGAGGAGATGATCCCGCCGCCGAGGAAGGCGATGAACATCCCGATCACCACGGTGCCCCACGACACGTAGCCCAGACCCATGCCGAGGAACGCCGCGAACTTCACGTCGCCCATGCCCATGCCGCGCGGGTAGATCAGGGCGAGGAGGAGCAGGAACGCGAACGCCGCCAGCCCCCCGCCGACGACCCGCAGCGCCACCGACGGTTCGCCGTTCAGCAGCGCCGCACCGACCAGCAGGACCAGCAGGGCGGGGGTCAGCGGGTAGGTCAGCGCGTTGGGGATCCGCTTGGTGGCCAAGTCGATGAAGGTGACGACCAGCAGCATCCACGCGAACAGCAGCATGCCGGGCAGGGCCCAGTAGTCCGGCGGCTCCATCGATGCCAGCCACCAGCCGACCGCGGCGAACATCAGGCCCGACGTCAGCTCGACGGCCGGGTAGCGTGCGCTGATGGGCTGTCCGCAGTGCCGGCACTTGCCCCGCAGCAGCAGCCAGGACAGCACCGGGATGTTGTCGCGGGGACTGATCTCGTTGTCGCAGCCGGGGCAGGCGCTGGGTGGCCTGACGACGCTGCGTCCCTCGGGGACACGGTGGATCACGACGTTGCCGAAGGACCCGAACAGCAGCCCGAAGACCCCGGCGAACAGCGCGACCAACCCAGCCATGGGGCACATGATGCCTGCTGGGCCCCCGTCACCGTCGCTGCCGTCCCCGATGGCCGTCGACGACCCGGCACGAGGACCGGTGGGCGGCCAGGGTGCGGGGGACGCGGTAGAACTCGACCTCGATGTCGGACACCTCACACCTGCCCTCCGCCGAATGCGCCGCCATGCTGCGCCGCCGCGCTGCCGACATCGAGGCGGCCCGCCGGCTGCCCGTTGACGTCGTCGAGGCGATGCGCGACGAGGGGTTGTTCCGCTCGTGGGTTCCCTCGGCCTACGGCGGTCCCGAACGATCGGCCGTGCAGGGCCTCGAGTCCATCGCCGCCGTGGCCGCCGACGACGGCGCGGCGGGCTGGTGCGTGATGATCGCCCTGACGACGTCGATGACCGGATACCTGCTGCCCGCGACGCACGCGGAGGCGATCTACGGTGACCCCGACGCCATCACCGGCGGGTTCGCCGCACCTGCCGGGACCGCCGTTGCCCTGCCCGGCGGTGGGCTGCGGGTCAGCGGCCGCTGGGCGTGGGGATCGGGGACCAGCCACTGCACGACGATCGCGGGCGGTGTGCGACTCGTGGACGCCGACGGCCGACCGGCGTCCCGCGAGGACGGCCTCACCTTCCCGTTCGTGTTCTTCGACCGCGATGACGTGACCCTCCTCGACACCTGGCACGTGATGGGCCTCTCGGGCTCCGGGTCGACGGACTACACGGTGGCGGACGCGATCGTGCCCGAGGGCCGGTGGGTGGAGTTCGGCCGCACCGAGCCGGTGGTCGAGCGGCCCCTGTCACGGTTCCCGATGTTCGGGTTGCTCGCGCTGGGGGTGGCGTCGGTGTCGGTCGGCCTCGCCCGCCGCGGGCTGGAGGAGCTGGTCGAGCTCGCCGGCGGCAAGCGGCCGCAGGGAAGCCGCAGGACCCTGGCGGAACGCCAGACCACCCAGGTCGACGTCGCGCGGGCCGAGGCGGTGGTCCGGTCGGCGTGGGCGTTCGTGGTCGACACCGTCGGGGACGCATGGACCACCACCGAACGCGGTGACCCGCTGACGGTCGAGCAGCGCCGGTTGCTGCGCCTGGCCGCCACCGACGCCACCGCCCGCTGCAGCGAGGTGACTCGTCGGCTGCACCTGCTGGCCGGCGGCGTCGACGCCTACCTCTCCTCCCCGATCCAGCGGGTGTTCCGTGACGCCCACGTCGCCTCGCAGCACGCCATGGTCGCCGAGCGCACCTACGAGCTCGCCGGCCGGCTGGCGCTGGGCCTGGACACCGAGACGGGCCAGCTGTGAACGGCACCCTGCTGACGGGAGGGCTGGCCGCGGGAGGGATCGCCGCCGCCGGGCTGGGCATCTCCAGGCTGCTGCCGCTGCGTCCCCTTCCCGCGCCCACCGGTCCGCACCGTGTCGGCACCCGGACCGTCGTGCTGGACGACGACCGCCACCCCGACGGGCTGCCCGTGCAGGTCTGGTACCCGACCGCGGACGCGGGCAGTGCCGCCCCGCTGCTGGCCGACGGCGACGCCTTCGGGCGAGGCCTTGCCGCCTCCTACGGCATCCCCGCCGCCCTGCTGACCCACCTGCGCTGGGTCCGGGGCACCGCCGTGGCCGACGCCCCTCCCCTGGACGTGTCGGCCGACCTGCCGACCGTCGTGCTGGTCCACGGCTGGAAGGGGTTCCGCACCGCCCACAGCGACGTGGCCGAGCAGCTGGCCTCGCAGGGCCACGTCGTGCTCGCGGCCGACCATGTCGGCGGGTCACTGGCGGCCGTGCACCCGGACGGGTCGGTGCAGCCGATCGACCCGTCGCTGCTGCCGCCCGAGGGAACCCCGGACTACTGGCCATCGGCCCGGCGGCTGGTCGAGCGCTACGCCAGCGACCTGTACACCGTCCTCGACGCGCTCGGCAAGCCCCACCTGCCGCAGGCCGGCCCACGGACGGTGCTGATCGGCCACTCCACCGGCGGGGCGGCTGCGCTGCTGGCTGCGGAGTCCCATGCCCGTGCGGTCGGCTGGGTCGGCCTGGACCCGTGGGTGCGCCCGATCGCCATGGCCGGCGGATCACTCCCCTCCTCCCTGGGTGTTGCCGCGAGGATCCTGCGCAGCGCGGAGTGGGCCGGCAACGCCAACGACGACGTGCTGGTGCCGCTCGCCGCCCACCTCGACCAGCCGGTGCGGACCCTCCCCGGCACCGGCCACGTCGACTTCACCCTCCTCGGGCGCCTGTCGCCGCTGGTCCGCCGCGCCGGGCTGACCAAGGCCGACCCCGACGTCACCCGCCGGGCCACCCTGTCGGCAGCCGAGGAGGTCCTGGCCGACCTGTCACACACCGCGGGGACCGCCGCAACCGGCTGACCCCGGCGCCGTCGAGCCGCGTCGGGCAGGATGGCCGGCGTGCCTGCCCATGCCCAGCCTGCCCGTGACGAGCACCGTCGGGAGCGCTCGCCGGGCCTGGTCCGGCGCGTCGTCCACGCGTTCGCCCCCTACCGGACCCGAGTCCTGGTCGTCTGCGCGCTGATCGTGGTCACCGCCACGATCGGCGTCGTCAACCCGCTGCTGGTCCAGGTCGTCTTCGACGATGCGCTGTTCGCCGACGGCGGGCCGGACCTGTCGCTGCTGTGGACGCTGGTGGCGATCATGACGACGCTGCCGCTGGTCTCCGCCGGCCTGAGCCTGTACCAGACCTACGTCACCAACACGATCGGGCAGCGGGTCATGCAGGACCTGCGCAACAACCTCTACGCCCACCTGCAGGGCATGCCGCTGCGCTTCTTCACCGACACCCGTACCGGCGAGATCCAGTCGCGGCTGTCCAACGACATCGGGGGTGTGCAGGCCGTCGTCACCGACACCCTGTCCAACCTGCTGTCCAACTCCGTGACGCTCATCAGCGTCATCGTGGCGATGCTGGCCCTGTCGTGGCAGCTGACCGTGCTCAGTCTCTTCCTGCTGCCGATCTTCGCGTGGCTGTCCAAGCGGGTCGGGCACGCCCGCCGCAAGGTGTCGAAGTCCACCCAGAAGGAGCTCGCGGACCTGTCGGCGATGTCAGAGGAGACCCTCAGCGTCAGCGGCATCCTGCTGTCCAAGACCTTCGGTCGGCAGCAGGCCGAGATCGAGCGGTACTCCGCCGCCTCGGGCCGGCTGGCCGAGCTGCAGGTCCGCCAGACGATGATCGGCACGTCGTTCTTCTCCGTCATCCAGGCGTTCTTCGCGATCACCCCGGTGGCGGTCTACGCCCTTGCCGGGGTGCTGCTCGCCGACGGTGGCGGCGGGGTGCTGGGCGGCGGCGACCTGACCGCCGGCACGATCGTGGCGTTCACGACGTTGCAGGCCCGGCTGTTCTTCCCCATCGCCCGGACGCTGGAGGTCAGCGTGCAGCTGCAGTCCTCCATGGCCCTGTTCGAGCGGGTCTTCGAGTACCTCGACCTCGAGCAGGAGATCGTCGACACCGACGACGCCACCGAGCTCGGCGCCGTCGAGGGCCACATCCGCTACGACCACGTGTGGTTCGCCTACGAGTCCCGGCCCGACGTGGAGGAGCCCACCGAGTGGGCGCTGTCGGACGTCGACATGACGATCGAGCCCGGTCAGCTGGCGGCGCTGGTCGGCCCGTCCGGGGCCGGCAAGACGACCCTGACCTACCTGCTCCCCCGCCTGTACGACGTCGATCGCGGCGCGGTGCGGATCGACGGCCACGACGTGCGCGACGTGACGCTCGCCAGCCTCGCGCGGCAGATCGGCATCGTGACGCAGGAGACCAACCTGTTCCACGCCACCATCCGCGAGAACCTGGTCTACGGGCGGCCCGACGCCACGCAGGAGCAGATCGAGGAGGCCTGCCGGGCCGCGTCGATCCTCGACCGCATCCACGAGCTGCCCGACGGCTTCGAGACCGTCGTCGGCGAGCGGGGGTACCGCATGTCGGGCGGCGAGAAGCAGCGGCTGGCGATCGCGCGGGTCATCATCGCCGACCCGCGGGTGCTGGTCCTCGACGAGGCGACCAGCGCCCTGGACACCGTCAACGAACGGATCGTGCAGCAGGCCCTCGAACGCCTGATGGAGACGCGCACGACCGTGGCGATCGCCCACCGGCTGTCCACGATCCTGCGGGCCGACGTGATCTTCGTCGTCGACCGTGGGCGCATCGTCGAACGCGGGACCCACGACGAGCTGCTGGAGCGCGGCGGGACCTACGCCGGGCTGTACCACGAGCAGTTCGGCGGTGGCGAGGTCGAGGCGCGCTGCGCCGACGGGCTGCTGCTGCGCAACGGGGACGTCGTCCGCATCGGCCCCGACGACGGCTGACCGGGAAGGCAGCAGGACTTCGCCCATCCGACGTCGAACTGCTGCGCCATGCGCATCCCGCCGATCGTCGCCCTGCTCGTCCTCGCACTGATGGCCGTCCCCCTCGGGGTCCAGGCCGACCAGCCCATCGCCCGCCGTGCCGCGGGCGTGGAGGAGGTCCGAGAGGGCCTGCTCGGGGGCGACCTCGGTCCTGCGGTTGCCCCCGAGGTGGCCCTGGCCGCCGTCGCCGACCGGCTGGAGGTCGACGCCGAGGGGTTCGCCTTTGACTTCCACCGCACGTCGCTGGCGGGTGAGCACTTCCGGGGCCGGCAGGTCATCGGTGGCGTACCGGTCGACGGCACGGCCGTGGCCGTGCACGTGATCGAGGGACGGGTCGCGATCGTCGAGGCGAGGGACACCGACGCGGTCGGCTCCCCCGTGGCGACACCCGTGACCGCAGCCACGGCCGAGGCCGCGGTGCTGGGCGCGTTCGGGGTGACCGACGCCATCGCCGTGGACAGCGAGCGGCTGCTCGTCCCCACCGACGGCGTGCTCGTCGACACGTGGCGGGTCGGTGTCGTCGCCCCCGAGGTCGCGGTCACCGTCGACGTCTCCGCCGCCGACGCCACCATCCTCGAGGTCGGCGACGACCGCCTCTTCGCCAACGCGACTGCCACCCTGTTCTCCCCCAACCCCATCGCCACCTCCGGCCACATCGACATGCGCCAGGACGTCGACGTCGCCGGTGTCGACGTGGACTTCACCACCGACAGCCGGGTGGCCAAGGAGCTTCGCGACCTGCCGATCCGCGACTTCGACCTGGCTCGTGCGGCCGCAGGCAACCTGGTCGGCCCGTGGGTCGACGTCATCGGCGGCGGCCCGATGGTGCCGGTCCTGGACCGCTTCGACGTCACCAAGACCGACCCCCGGTTCGAGGGCCTGATGGCCTACCACCACATCGACGCGATCCAGCGGTACTTCCGGGACGAGCTCGGCCTCGACGACATCAACGCCGAACCGCAGCTGACCGTCGCCCTGCCGGTGATGGGCTTCGACAACTCCTTCTACCAGCCGGCCAATGACCTCGTGCTGTTCGGCGCCGGCGGCGTGGACGACGGCGAGGACGCCGAGGTCATCATCCACGAGCTGGGCCACGCCATCCACGACGACCAGGTCCCCGGCTGGGGCAAGTCGGCCGAGGGCGGCGCGATGGGTGAGGGCTTCGGTGACTTCCTGGCCGCCAGCTACTACGCCACCTTCGACGACACCCTCCGCACCCAGGACACGTGCCTGATGGAGTGGGACTCCACCTCCTACTCCTCGGAGGAGCAGACCTGCATCCGTCGCATGGACACCACCAAGACCTATGCCGACAGGGTCGGGCAGGTCCACGCCGACGGGGAGATCTGGTCGAAGTTCCTGTGGAACGTCCGCGAGCACCTCGGGCAGACCGAGGACGAGCGGTCCGCCAACGTCCTGACCTGGCTGCTGACCGCGCACTTCTCCACGAGCGACCGCGCCGACTTCGCCGAGGCCATCCGCGCCCTGGAGATGACCGTCGACTCCGTCGCACCCGACGCCGAGACCGCCGCGGAATGGGACGCCGTCCTGTACGACGAAGCCGTCGCCATGGGCATGCCGATCGCTGCCCGCCCCGGCGCGTCGACGGGTTCGTAGCGCTCGACGTCGGCAGGTAGCGTTCCGGGCATGGAGCGCCTCGAGAAGCTGACCGCCGGCATGCCCCTGCTCGTCGGCGGCGACCGGTACACCACCGTCCCCGCCGACGTGGCCGACGCCTTCGAGCTCGGCGACGCCGTCCTGGTCGCCGACACCGGCGAGGTCCTGCACGTCCCCGCCGCGGAACGCCGGGCCGCCGGCGCCGCGGTCGATGCGGCGGTCGCCGCGTTCGACGTCATGGGCACCGCCACCGACGACCAGGTGTCGGCGTTCTACGACGCGTTCGCCAACGCCCTGGCCGACGACACGATCTTCGTCGCCATCGCCCGGGCCAACGCCGACGACGTCGAGGCCGCTCGCGAGAAGGGCCGGTCGACCACCCGGCTGGAGCTGACCGCACGGATGCGGGCGGACATGGTCGAGGGGCTCCGTGGCTGGCGGGACATGCCGGGCGGCCGCGGTGAGGTCATCGAGACCGTCACCCACGATGGCTGGCGGGTCGAGCAGGTCCGTGACCGCCTGGGTGTCGTCGGGTTCGTCTTCGAGGGCCGGCCGAACGTGTTCGCCGATGCCTGCGGGGTGCTGCGCAGCGGCAACACCGTGGTGTTCAGGATCGGTTCGGACGCGCTGGGCACCGCCCGCGCGATCGTGACCCACGCCCTGCGTCCGGCCCTGGCGTCCGCCGGACTCCACGAGGGCGCCGCGGTGCTGGTGGACTCCCCCTCGCGTGCCGCCGGCTACGCGTTGTTCAGCGATCCCCGCCTGTCGTTGGCCGTGGCCCGCGGGTCGGGCCGGGCCGTGCACACCCTCGGTGGTGTCGCCCGCCAGGCCGGCGTCCCGATCAGCCTGCACGGCACCGGCGGTGCCTGGATCGTGGCCGGCCCCAGCGCCGACGCCCAGGACTTCGGCGAGGCCGTCACCCGGTCCCTGGACCGCAAGGTCTGCAACACCCTGAACACCTGCGCCATCACCGCCGACCGCGCCGACGAGCTTGTTCCCGTCTTCCTGGACGCCATCCGGGCTGCAGGTACCGCCCGCGGCGCCGAGCCCAAGCTGCACGTTGCCGAGGACTCCACGGATCACGTCCCGGCGGACTGGTTCCAGCGGCAGGTCCCGATCGGCCGCGCCGAGGGCGATGTCGAGGAACCGCAGGCCGAGGCGATCGCCGTTGACCAGCTGGGCCGGGAATGGGAGTGGGAGGAGTCCCCCGAGGTGACGCTGGTCGTGGTCGATACCGTCGACGACGCCGTCCAGCGGTTCAACGCCCAGGCACCCCGGTTCGTGGCCAGCCTGATCGCCACCGACCCGGCCGAGCACGACCGGTTCTTCGCCACGATCGACGCCCCGTTCGTCGGCAACGGCCTGACCCGCTGGGTCGACGGCCAGTACGCGCTGGGCAAGCCCGAGCTCGGCCTGTCCAACTGGGAGACCGGCCGGCTGTTCGCGCGGGGCGGGATCCTCGCCGGCGACTCGGTGCACACCGTCCGCACGCGTGCGGTGCTCGACCGGCCCGACATCCCCCGCTGACCCATCACGGGGCTCCCGGCCCCGGACGCACCAACGAGGTCGTGTCTGCGGGAACACGACCTCGCTGATGGGCTTGGTTGGGCTGCTCGGTCGGGGGTGGCACGGCTGCCCCGGCACGGGGCCGGGGCAGCCGCCATCGGTCATCGGACCGGGTTGAGCAACCCTTCGATGGCCTGCTGGACGATCGCGCTGATCGCGCTCTCGCCACCGAGGAGGACCGCGCTGGTCACCGACGAGGTGGCCTCCAGGTAGTCAGCCGTGTCGGGGCTGAGGTCACCGGATGCGGTCAGCAGCAGCGGCGCGTCCAGGCGTGCCAGGCGGGGACCGCCTGCCAGCGCGTCGGGGAACGCGTCGTCCCGGGCGAACCCGACGACCATGGGGTCGTCGAAGAACGTCTCGGCGACCAGGACGGCCGTCGCGTGACGTGTCGCCCCGACCACGGACACCGCGTCCGGGTAGGCCGTCGCGGCCGGGCCACCGATGGCGTAGACGTCGGACGACGGCACCCCGCTGTCGGCGATGTAGTCGTCCACCGCGTCGTGCGGCACCCCTGCGGGGGTCAGCAGCACGGCACCGCCCCGGGCGCCCGCGGCCGCACCAGCGGTCATGGCGTCGGGGAAGTCGTAGCCGTTGGTGATCAGCAGCTCCGTCGGGTCACCGATGACGTCGGCGATCTCGATGGCCGTCTCGACCCGGCTCTCACCGGCAAGGCGAACCACCGCGTAGCCGTCGGTGGCCAGGGTGTCCTCGATGGTGGTGCCGAGCGCGGACTCGCCACCCAGCAGGTAGACCGATCCGCCGGGCGCCAGGGCCCGGGCGATCTCGGCCGCCACGTCGCCGTCGAGGCTGTCGGACGGGTTGATCAGGACGGGCGCGTGCAGGTCGACGGCCAGCGGTGCCCCGGCGAGGGCATCGGCGTAGTCGTCGGCACGGGCCAGGACGATGTTGCTGGCCTCGCCGTCGGCGAAGTCAGCCCGGGAGACGGCGATGGCGGTCTGGACACGACCGGCACCCTCCAGGCGCTGGACGAACGGCTCCGGCTCCGGGGTCGGGGTCGGGGTCGGGGTGGGCTCCGGCGTCGGGGTCGGTGCGGGCGTCGGGGTCGGGTCGACCGGACCGGGGTCGACGGGACCGGGGTCGACCGGACCGGCCGGGCACTCGGCCAGCGGCACAGCCGAACCGCTGTAGAGGAACGGTCCCTGGTAGGACCCGTAGGAGGAGTAGTCGTCCTGCTGGCCGGGTGCCGCAGGGTCGAACAGCAGGGCGATCAGGCCGCGAAGCGGCTGGCCGAGCGGGATGAAGATCCCGTCGTCGACCTCCTCGACCTGGATGCCGTGGGCCTCCAGCCGGGTCTGTGCCGACGGCATCAGGCCGAACTGTGGGTCACCCTCGTACTCGATCCGCTCGGTGTACTGCTCGGTGGTGATGAGGTACCCGCACGGCGCCGGGTCGACGATCGTGCCCTCGCGGCTGTCGCGGATCGGCGGGCTGATGCGAGGGGTGTCGCGGGTGCCGTGCAGGATCAGCGGACCCTCGTTGCGGGAGTTCTCCTCGAAGGCGGCGTCCTGCACGGCCGCCGCGTCCTCGTGGTTGGCCAGCGAGAAGCGGAGCAGCTCGCGGTAGGTCCACAGGTGGGAGTAGACGTGGCGACGGTCGTTGTGGTTCTGCTGGGTCGGGCCGCCGGAACCGGAGGCGTTGGGCCGGGTCGGCCCACCGCTGCTGCGGGACTCCAGGAGGATGCCAACGATGCCCTTGAGTCCGAGGGTGTTGCGGAGGATCGTCTCCTCGCTGTAGCCGATCGGGTAGGGCTGCGGCCACCAGCCGTCGTCCTCCGCAGCGCCGAACAGGTAGTCCAGCGTCAGTGCGTTCTGGGTGTAGCTGGCGACCTCCTCGTCGACCGCGGCGTTGCGGGCCCACAGCAGCGGCAGGTCACCCACGTCGTTGTTGCCGTAGTGGTGGCCGTCGATGGCGATCGTCGGCTCGTAGAGGCTCATCGCGCGTGCCACGGCGAGGGGCTCGGGCTCACGCAGGAGGGAGTGGTCGCGGTTGAGGTCCTGGCCGCGGGCGTTGCCGCGGCTGCCGGCCGCACGGCCGTCGCCGTTCATCGACGGCATGACGATGACGGTGACCGCGTCCAGCAGCTCGTCGATGAAGGGGTCGTCCTCCAGCGCGAGGTAGCGGATGATCATGAAGCAGGCTTCGCGGCCGCCGGCCTCGGGGCCGTGCACGTTGCAGTTGAGGAACACCGTGGAGCCCTCGCGTGCCTCCCCCGGGGTCGGGGGCGGGTCTCCGAAGACGAAGAGGTTGATGTCGCGGCCCAGGTGGGTGCGCCCCATCAGCTCGACGCGAACGCGGTCGCTGTTGTTGGCGATGAGGTTGGTGAAGGCCAGCTCGCCCTCGTAGGAGGTCCAGTCGTCGGGGTCCTCCTCGAACTCGATGCGGAAGGCGTCCGACGGGCTGGGGGCCTCCATGGTGTCGGCGTACGTCCAGTCCGACCAGGGGCCCTCCACACCGGCGGCGACGGCGCGAACACGCCAGCCGTACCGGTCACCGGGGATGAACCCCGCGTCGGCGAAGGTGGTCGAGTCGCCGGTGTAGGTGTAGCGGTTGTAGCGCCAGATGCCGACCAGCAGCTCGGCCCCGATCGGGGTGTCGGTCGCATCGACGGGAACGCGTTCGATCTCCTACTGGGTGACCAGCTGGTCGTTCTCGGTGGCCGGGTCCCAGGTGACGGTGGTGAAGCCCCAGTCGGGGGTGACGGCCACACCGGCGACCGGCTGCGTGGGTGCCACGGCCTGGTCGACGACGGTCGGGGACGGCGCAGGCGCCGGGTCGTTGCCGGTGCCGACGGCGAAGTACGCGAAGTCGGCGTACGCCGGGTTGGTCCCGGCGTTGCCCGACCCGATGCCGACCCAGCCGTTGGCCAGCGGAGTGGGGTCGTCGAAGGTGATCATCGGGGCGGCGGGCTCGGGGGTGCCGAACGGCCAGATGGAGGCGTTCAGCTCACCGTCGTCCTCACCGAACCGCAGCTCGTACCAGGTGTTGGCCTGGAAGTCGCCCGGGATCGGCGCGGAGGCGAGGGTCGACGCGGATCCGGCGGTGTTGATGCGCAGCCGCAGGTCGTCGCGGTACTCCTCGACGAAGTACGACGTCTCGTTGTCCTCCTCACCGGCGCCAGCCAGGTGGACCTGGAAGCTGGTGCTGGCGGTGTTGTCTGCGCCGACGTGCACCACGGCCCGGACCTCCGGACTGCTGGGGGTGCCGGCGGCGTCGAAGGAGAGCAGCCGGAGGGGGCTCGACGACGGCCCCTGGACCAGCCGCCGGGGGTCGTCCTGCACGGCGAACCAGCCGGGCGCCCACCTGGACGTCCAACCGGCGGGGGACGCGCCGACGGCGTCGGCGGTGAAGTCGGCGACGAACGTCGCTGCGCGGGCCGGGGCGACCTGGAGCAGCGAGGCGACCAGCAGCGCGACCACCATCCAGGAGACGGTGACCACGGATGATCGGGTACGTGAAAGCGTTGGCAAGTGCACTCCTCGAGGCGGGGGAAGCACACCCAACGCGGCGTTCCGCTGAGCGCACTTCCGTTTCGGAGAGCGCAATACCTAGGGGGCCACGCTGAACTGGTCAATGGTTCAGCAGCGGTTTGGTGACTCGAAATCTCGATTCCGTGCTCGTGATCAGCGCGACACGCCCGCTGGAGAGGAGCGGCACCGTGGGGAGGTCGGCGGCCACCAGGCCGCCGCTGTCGGCCACGAGACGGGTCAGCCGGCTCCGGCTGCGACCGATCGGTGCCGGACTGCGGCCGAGCACCCGCCGCGCTCGGGCGCGCCACGACGGGGTGGGACGCACGTCGCTGATGACCACGCCGTGTCGGGCCACACGCAGCCCCTCGGCCACCACCGCCCGGACCATCTCGTCGCTGCACCGGTGCAGCAGGCGGAGGACGACGACCACGTCGACGGCCCCGTCGGCGAAGGGCAGGGCTCGTGCGTCGCCGACGACCGCCGGATGGCCGCTGCGGTCCTCGGCCAGCATCGCCGCGGACACGTCGACCGCGATGCGACGTGGGGGGAGCCCGGCGTCGACCAGCTTCCCCGACCCGGCGGCCACGTCCAGCCACACCATGTCGCGAAATGCGACGTGGGTCCCCCCGTCGCCCGACGACCGCCGGTGTGCGGCGGCGACCGCCCGACGGACGGCACGACGCTCGCCGGCGGTGATCACGCGGGCGACCGGGTGGCGGAGGTCGGCTGCGTAGCGGCGGGCCCCGTCCGCCGTGACGTACCGGATCCGTGTGGCCCGATCCGTGCTGGCCGGGTCCGTGCTCGCCGGATCCGTGCTGGCCGGGCCCGTCACGGGCCGACCTCGACGACGGGGGCCACCGACGCGGCGCGGTCGGGCGGCAGGACCAGGCGTCCGCTCCGGAGGCCGTCGAGGACGCGCAGGTGGTAGCGCAGCCCGACGGTGTGGACGCCGACGAGGCGGCTCGCGGCGTCCAGCCGGGTCCGGCCGACCCACTCCCCCTGCCTCGCCCGCCACCACGACCGATGCGCCTGCTCGACCGCGTCGAGTCGTGGTCGGACGGGCAGCATCGCCGCGACCGCCGCGGCACCGGCCCAGTCCGGTCCGGCCACGAACCCGCGGAGCGGCCGGCCCCACCTGGTCCGCAGGGCGCTGGCGACCAGCTCGGCGGCCTGCTGCTCGACCGTCCCGACCCGATCCGGCAGGTCCAGCAGCACCGGTCCGCTGGGCCCGGCCATCACGGCATCCACCCCGAACAACGGCACGGTCCCGGTGCCGTCGATCCGCCCGACCGGCAGCAGGGCGAGCAGCTCGAGCAGCCGGTCGCCGGGAACCTCGACGTCGATCCAGGGATGGACGGTGACCGCCCGGTCCCCCAGCACGGCGACGGGCGGGACGGCTGGCAGCCCCACCGCCGCCGCCCGGTTCGCCGCACGGGCCTGGGCCGTCGCACTGGTGGGGTCGGGCCGGCGGCGACGGTCCAGGTGCTGCTTGCACCACACCCGCTGTGACCCCCGCAGCCCGTTCGCCACACGTGACCAGGTGCGCTGGTGGACCGTCCCGAGGACGACGATGGTCGCATCGGGCAGCACGAGGCGTGCCCCCTCCACGAACCCGTCGGCTGGTCCGGACCCACGCCACAGCAGCGCCGCGCCCACGAAGACCGCCTCGGCGAGGGCGTCCAGCAACCGCGCCAGCAGCGCGATGGCCCCTGCCGGACCGAGGCCGACGGTGGGCGCCAGCACCGCCGTCAGCATGGCCTCGCGCACGCCGAGGCCAGCCGGGGCGATCACGACGACGCGGCCGACCAGGTTGCTCACCGCGAACGCGCCGAGCAGGGCAGCCACGCCTCGACCGTCGGCCCGACCGGCAACGGCCACCCCCAGGACGACGAACCCCAGGCCGCGCACCCCGAGCACCCCGACGTAGCGCAGCGCCACCCCGCGCACGAGCCGTCCCGAACGACGGCCGGTCTCCATCCCTCCCCCATCCAGCTGGCGGACCAGTCGATCGACCGGCCCCGACGGGAACGGGCTGCCGAGGATGCGGACCGCACCGCCGGCCAGGGCCATCGTGCGGTCGGGAGCGACGAGGAGTGCGAGGGCGGCGCCCGCGGGAAGGACCGCCAGCCATGCCGTCCTCCCGGCGTCGTCGACGGCCATCCAGCCCGGCAGCGTCACCAGCGACAGCAACGAAAGGATCAGGACCGACAGCAGCAGCTCGACGCCACCGAGCCCCACCCCTGCGGCCACCGGCAGGCCGTGTCGTCGGGCTGCCGCCGCCCTGGCGGGGATGTGGCCGCCGGGGGCGAGGTACCGGG
Source organism: Euzebya rosea (assembly GCF_003073135.1). Taxonomy (NCBI): domain Bacteria; kingdom Bacillati; phylum Actinomycetota; class Nitriliruptoria; order Euzebyales; family Euzebyaceae; genus Euzebya; species Euzebya rosea. The sequence goes on along the minus strand of NZ_PGDQ01000005.1, from coordinate 271,025 downwards.
CGGGCAGGGACACCGCGTGTGCCCGTACCGCCGCCGCCACGTCCACGTCCGGGGTGCCGGTGCGCACGAGCGCGACCCACGTCCGGGCCAGGCCGACGTTGGCGACGACGTTGGCGGCCGCCACGACGACCGTGACCCCAGCCGACGGCAGGCCGCCGGCCGCGTGCACCTCGGTCCAGCGGGGCGCGACGACGAGGACGGCCAGGCCCACGAGGACGGCGGGGCCGACCACCTGTCCAACGATCCTGCCGACGCCCCCCATCGACGGCTGCGGCCTACAACGACTTCAGCAGCGTGGCGGTCTCGAGCGCGGCCTGCGCCGCCTCCCAGCCCTTGTTGCCCATCTTGCCGCCGGCGCGGTCCTGCGCCTGCTCCCAGGTCTCCGTCGTCAGGACGCCGAAGGACATGGGAATGCCGGTCTCCAGGGCAACCCGACCGAGGGCCGCGGACTCACCGGCGACGTACTCGAAGTGGGCGGTCTGCCCGCGGACGACGAGGCCGAGGGCGACGACCGCGTCGACGGCCCCCGCCTTGGCGATCCGCTGGGCGACCACGGGGATCTCCCACGCGCCCGGGACCCAGTACAGGTCGATGTCGTCGTCCCCGACGCCGTGCTTGGTCAGGCACGAGACCGCGCCGTCGACCAGGCGCTGCACGATCGTGTCGTTGAACCGGCTGGCGACCACGGCGACCCGCAGGCCGCTGCCGTCGAGGCTGCCCTCATGCACTCGCATCGGTGTTCGTCTCCTGGCTCGTGGTGTCGTCGCTGGTCTCGAGACGGGTCAGATCGTGGCCCATCCGATCCCGCTTGGTGCGCAGGTAGCGCAGGTTCTCCGTCGTCGGGGCGGTCTCGATCGGGACCCGCTCGACGATCTCCAGGCCGTAGCCCTCCAGCCCCGCCCGCTTGGCCGGGTTGTTGGACAGCAGCCGCAGGGTGGACAGGCCGAGGTCGACGAGGATCTGGGCCCCCGTGCCGTAGTCGCGGGAGTCCGCCGGGAAGCCCAGCTCGATGTTGGCCTCGACGGTGTCGCGGCCGGCGTCCTGCAGCTTGTAGGCCTGCAGCTTGTGCATGATCCCGATGCCGCGTCCCTCGTGGCCACGGATGTAGACGATGACCCCCTCGCCCTCCTCGGCGATCTGCCGCATCGCATCGTGCAGCTGCGGCCCGCAGTCGCAGCGCAGGGACCCGAAGATGTCCCCGGTCAGGCATTCGGAGTGCATGCGGACCATCACGTTCGGCTTGTTCTCGGGGTGGCCGTAGACCAGCGCGATGTGGTCGTGGTTGTCCATCTCCGAGGTGTAGCCGACCGCGCGGAAGATGCCGTAGGGGGTGGGGATCTCGGCCTCGGCGACGCGGGTGACCAGCCGCTCGGACCGTCGGCGCCAGGCGATCAGGTCCGCGATGCTGATCAGCTTGAGGTCGTGCTCCCTCGCGAACTCCGTCAGCTCGGGGAGGCGGGCCATGTCGGTCTTCTTGGCGTCGACGATCTCGCACAGCACCCCGGCCGGCTCCATGCCGGCGAGGCGGGCCAGGTCGACGGCCGCCTCGGTGTGACCGGCGCGCTTGAGCACGCCGCCCGGCTTGGCCTCCAGCGGCACGATGTGGCCGGGGCGGGTCAGGTCCTCCGGTCGGGTCGCCGGGTCGACCAGCGCATGGATCGTCTGGGCGCGGTCGGCCGCGGAGATGCCCGTCGACGTGCCCTGGCGGGCGTCGACGGTGATCAGGTAGGCCGTCTTCATCCGGTCGGTGTTGTTGTCCACCATCGGCGGCAGGTCCAGCTGCTGTGCCCGTTCGCCGGTGATGGCGGTGCAGATGTAGCCGGAGGTGTGGTGGAGGAAGAACGCGATCTTCTCGGGGGTCACGGCCTCGGCGGCCATGATGAGGTCGCCCTCGTTCTCGCGGTCCTCGTCGTCGACGACGACGACCATCTCGCCGCGGCCGATGGCGGCGATGGCGTCCGGGATCGGGGTGAACTGGACGTCAGACACGGCTGGTGCTCCTCGCCTCGTGGGCGTTCAGGTGGGCGGCGAGCTGCCGCTCCACGTACTTGGCGATGACGTCGACCTCGAGGTTGACGCGGTCGCCGACCTTGCGCCGTCCGTGGACGGTCACGGCCATGGTGTGGGGGATCAGGCCGACGGAGAAGTGGTCCTCGCCCGCGTCGGTGACGGTCAGGGAGGTGCCGTCGATGGTGATCGACCCCTTCTCCACCACGTAGGGCGCCAGCTGCGGCGGCAGGTCGTAGGTGACCGTCGTCCACTCCTCGTGTGGCTGGATCAGCCGCACGGTGCCGACGCCGTCGACATGGCCCTGCACCATGTGGCCGCCCAAGCGGGCGTCGGCCTTCATGGCCCGTTCGAGGTTGACCGGGTCGCCCTCGACCAGGTCGGCGAGCGCCGAGCGGACCAGCGTCTCGCCCATCATCTCGGCGCTGAAGCCGGCCGGTGCGTCGTGCAGCTCGGTCACGGTCAGGCACACGCCGTTGACGGCGATGGAGTCACCGATGGACGCGTCCTCCACGACCAGCGGGGCCTCCAGGGTGATGGTGCCGCCGCCCTCTCGGGTGTCGAGGACGCGCACGACGCCCACCTCTTCGATCAGTCCGGTGAACATGGCTCAGGGGGTCCTCGGGTAGGCGGTCAGGACAACATCGTCACCGGACAGCTCCGCGGACACCAATCGCAGGCGTGGCGCGTCCGGGAGCGCCACCCGCGTCGACAGCGCCCCGAGCCCCTCGCCGAGCAGGACGTTGCCGAGGTGCAGGACGTAGCGGTCCACGAGCCCCGCGGCGACGAAGGCACCGGCGACGCCAGCCCCACCCTCGACCAGCACGCTGTGCACCCCGAGGTCCCACAGCGCCGCGAGGGCCGCGGCTGGGTCAGGGGTGTCCAGCACGGTGGTGGGGGCCAGACCGTCGGTGAACAGCTTCAGGTCGGCGCCGGAGGTGCGGCCACGACGGTCGAGGACGACCCGTCGGGGTTGGGGGCCGTCCCAGCCGGGCAGCCGGACCGTCAGCGACGGGTCGTCGGCCAGGGCCGTGGCCGAGCCGACGAGGACGGCGTCGACCTCGCGGCGCAGCTCGTGGCCACGGGCGCGGGTGGACGGGGAGGTGATCCACTGCGAGGTGCCGCTGTGGTCGGCGATGCGCCCGTCGAGGCTGGTCGCGGTCTTGAGGATCACGAACGGGCGTCCGGTCGCGATGCCGTGGAGGAAGATCTCGTGCTGCTGTCGGGCCCGGTCGACGGCGGCGTCGGGGACGACCTCGACCCCTGCCTCGGCCAGCATCGTCCCGCCGCCGATCGCCACGGGGTTGGGGTCGGACAGCGCGTACACGAGCCGGGCGATCCCGGCGTCGAGCAGCGCCTGGCTGCACGGTGGCGTGCGGCCGTGGTGGTTGCACGGCTCGAGGGTCACCCAGGCCGTGCCGCCGCGGGCGCGGTCACCGGCCATCGCCAGCGCCACGACCTCGGCGTGGGAGCCGCCGGCCGGCTGGGTCCATCCCTCCCCCACCAGGGCGCCGTCGGCGTCGGCGATGACGCAGCCGACGAACGGGTTGGGACACGTCCGTCCGCGGCCGTGCTCGGCCAGCGCGAAGGCGCGGTCCATCATCTCGAGGTCACGGGGGAGGGTCACGTCCCCACGCTACGCGGCGACGCCGCGACGTCAGCCCGTGCGTCCGTCCAACGCGTAGGCCGAGGTGTCGGGATGCGCGCTCTTGACGTGGGTCTTCATCTCGGTGGCCACGGCGACGATGTCGCGGTGGTCGAGGAAGGTGCGGTGGGCGTTGGTGGTCACCCCGATGGCGATGGAGACCATGCCGAAGCGTCGCATCTCCCCGCGACGGTCCCGCAGCTCGAGGTAGCCGCGCTCGCGGTCCTCGGGGGCGTACAGGGTCGGGATCATCTCGTCGAACCGTCGGATCGCCTCGCTGCAGACGTCGTCGGCCTGGGACGGGTGGAACAGCATGACGAAGTCGTCGCCGCCGATGTGGCCGAGGAACGCCTCGGCGTAGGCGGTGCCGGTCAGGACGTCGCGCAACACCTGGGCGGTCGACTGGATGACCTTGTCGCCCTCGAGGAAGCCGTAGTGGTCGTTGTAGGCCTTGAAGTTGTTCAGGTCGACGTAGGCGACGGCGATGTCCTGGCCCTGGTCCAGCCGCCGGGCGATCTCGCTCTCGATGCGGTGGTTGCCGGGGAGCCCGGTGAGGGGCGAGGCCCCTCGCAGGTCGGCGGCGCGGCGCATGGTGGTGCGGACGCGGGCGACGAGCTCCATCGGGTCGAAGGGCTTCAGGACGTAGTCGTCGGCACCCGCAGCCAGGCCGACGACCTTGTCGACCGTCATCGACTTGGCGGTCAGGAGGATCACCGGGATGTGGCTGGTGCGGGGGTCGGCTCGCAGTCGTCGACAGACCTCGATGCCGTCGATGCCGGGCATCATCACGTCGAGCAGCACCAGGTTGGGGTCCACCTCGAACGCCGCGGCCAACCCCTGCTCGCCGTCGGGTGCCGAGACGACCTCGAAGCCCTCCAACCGCAGGTTGACCTCGATGAACCGCCGGATGTCGGCTTCGTTGTCGACGACCAGGATCCTGTCCGCGGTCACGACACCTCCGCCGTTCGTTCCAGCACCGCCATGTACATGCCATCTCCCTCATCGCGATCGGGCGCCATCTGTACGCCGAACCGGGTGGGCGTCCCGACCTGCGGGACGTCCGCAACCGTGACGCGACCACCGTCGACGGCGTGGGCGACCACGTCGTCGGCCTCGTCGGAGGTCCAGGTGCACACCGAGTAGACCACTCGGCCGCCCGGCCGGACGAGATCCACCGCGCGCTCCAGCAGCCGCTGCTGCACCGCCGTCATGGACGTGACGTCCTCGCGGCTGCGACGCCACCGCAGCTCCGGCCGTCGTCGGACGACCCCGAGGCCCGAGCACGGCGCGTCGACCAGGACGAGGTCGACCCCGTCGGGCAGGTCGACGGTGGCCCCGTCGCCAGTGACGGTCACCATGTCCAGGCCGAGGCGGTCGGCCATCTCGGCCGCTCGCCGCAAGCGGCCGGCGTGCCGGTCGACGGCGGTCACCTGCAGCCCCTGCTGGGCCAGGTGGGTGGACTTGCCGCCCGGTGCAGCACAGAGGTCGATGGCGGTGGCACCGGCCGGCAGGCCTGCGGCGGCGGTCTGGCCGATGACCTGGGAGGCCTGGTCCTGCACGATGGCAAGGCCGTCGCGGATCACGGCGAGCTTCCCCGGCTGGATGCGGTCGGCGAGGACGATCGCATCGCGGGCCATCGTGCCGGGTTCGGCGTCGATGCCCTCGGCGGCCAGCGCGGCGAGCACCTCGTCGCGTGGGGCGACGGCCCGCAGGACGAGCGGAGCCGGACGGTTGCCGGCGTCGAGCACCGCTGCGGCCCGTTCGTCGCCGAAGCGCGTGACCGCGGCGTGGGCGACCCACGACGGGTAGCCGTACTTCAGGCCGAGACCCATGTCGGTGGCCTCGTCGGGCCACGGCAGGTCGTCGATGCGACGGGCGATGTTGCGCAGCACCCCGTTGACGAACCCGGTGGCGCGCTGGCCGACGACGACACGGGCGACCTCGACGTGGGAGTCGACGACGGCGTGGACCGGCTGGTTGCCGTGCAGCAGCTCCCACGTGGCGATGCGGAGCAGGTCCAGCAGCGTGGCCTCGACGGCCTCCAGGCCACGGGACACGGCGTTGGCCAGCACCCAGTCGAGGGTGCCCTCCCAGCGCAGGGTCGAGAACGCCAGGTTGGCGGCGAAGGTCCGGTCCTGCTGGTCCAGCGGGCTCCTCGACAGGATCCGGTCGGCCACGGGTGAGGCCCAGGCGTCGTTCTCGTGGACCTGCATGACGATGACGAGCGCGGTCTGGCGGGCGGCGACGCCCGCCCGGTCGGCGCCCTCGGCGGCGGCGGTGTCCACCCGGTCCTCCTCGCTCACGAGCCCAGCCGTTCGGGTCGGTAGCCGTTGGCGAAGTCGCGTCCGTCCATGCGGGGCTTGCCGGCCGGCTGGACCTGGTCCAGCCGCAGGCCACCGCGGCCGACGGCGACCACTGGGCGGCCGTCGACGTCACCGACGACCTGCCCGGGTGTGCCGTCGACGTCGGCGATCGGGACGGCCCGGTGGATCTTCAGCCGGGTGCCCTCGAAGGTGGTGTGGGCGCCGGGCATCGGGTTGTAGCCGCGGATCATGCGGTCCAGCTGCTCGGCGCTGTCGGTCAGGTCCAGGCGTGCGTCCTCGGGGCTGACCTTGGAGGCGTAGGTGGCCGCGGCGTGGTCCTGCGGGTGCAGCGACAGCGACCCGTCGACCAGCCCGCGGATGGCGTCGACGAGCACGGGCCCGCCTGCCACGGCCAGCCGTTCGGTCAGCTCGCCGCTGGTCTCGTCGGGCAGGATCCGGACCTCGTGGCGGCTCAGCACGTCACCGGTGTCCATGCCGGCGTCCAGCCGGAAGCAGGTGACGCCGGTGGTCGTGTCGCCGGCCAGGATGCTGGCGGGGACGGGTGCGGCGCCGCGCCAGGCGGGCAGCAACGAGAAGTGGAGGTTGACGAACCCCTTGCCGCCGGCGTCGAGGACGTCCTGCGGCAGGATCGAGCCGTAGGCCACGACAGCACAGGCGTCGACGTCGAGGGCCTTCAGGTCCTCCAGCCGTTCGCGGGGCTTCTGCGGCTGCCAGACGTCGAGTCCGGCGTCGAGGGCGGCGACCTTCACGGGTGGTGGGGTCAGCTCGTGTCCCCTTCCCGCTGGTCGGTCGGGGTTGGTGACGACGGCCACGACCTCGACGTCGTCGGCGTCGAGGAACGCGCGGAGGGACGGCACCGCCGGGTGGGGGGTGCCGAAGAACGCGATGCGGATGGTCAGAGGACCTCTCCTTCGGGGGCTGGTGGATTCTCGAGCTCGCCGCGCCGGATGCGGCGCATGGCGTCCTTGCGGTCGTGCTTCTCGAGGTGCTCGATGAACAGGATGCCGTTCAGGTGGTCGATCTCGTGGGCGATGATGCGGGCCAGCAGGCCGGCGCCCTCCAGCTCGAAGTCCTCGCCGAAGACGTCCTGGGCGGTGATGTGGACCTCGAGCGGACGAGCCGTGGGGTAGAAGAGGCCGGGGAAGGACAGGCAGCCCTCCTCCCCCTCCTGGATCTCCTCGCTCTCGAAGGTGATGTCGGGGTTGACCACGGCCCCGCCCATGTAGCCCTCACCGGAGGGGTCGGGCGCTTCCCAGGTGAACAGGCGCTTGAGCACCCCGACCTGGTTGGCCGCGAGCCCGGCGCCGTTGCTGCCGCGCATGGTCTCCATCATGTCGTCGGCAAGGCGGCGGAGCTTGTCGTCGAACTCCGTGACCTCGTGGGCGCGCTGGCGCAGCACCGGGTCACCGAAGAGGCGGATTGGCAGTGTCGACACGGCGTTGGTTCCTCGTTGCGGCTGGCTCAGGTGATGGTGGGGTCCACGTCGACCCGGACGCGGATGTCGTCCTGCGCCCACGCGTTGCGCAGGGGCTTCAGGGCTGCAACCGTGTCACGAAGGGTGTCGGTCTTCAGGAGGGCGACACCGTCGGGGTCGGGTCCAAGAAGGGTACCGGGTACGTCCGCACGGACGGCGGCGGCGGCCTCGGGGGTGACGCCGGTCATGCGGATCAACGACCCGGCGGGTGGGAAGCCGAGGGGGGCACGGCGTTCGGCCTCGGCCGGCCAGAACCCGTCGGGGTCCAGGCGGACGAGTGACTGCAGGGCCGGGTGGGTGGGCTGGCCGGTCTGGACCATGACCTCATCGGCCAGGGCGGCACCGTCCAACCACAGCCGCAGGGCGTCCTCGGCGGCCTCGACGTCGGGGCGGCCGAGCAGCACGTCGGGGTCGGCGACGACCAGCAGGTCGGCGCGGCGGCCGTGCAGCCAGTCGGGCCGGGCAACGACGGAGCCCCGGGTCATCACGGCGATGGCGGGTCGGCCGGACGGGCCGGGCTGGTCGAAGCCCTCCATGTGGCCGACCTCGGCGTCGGGATGGGCCCTCGCCAGCTCCGTTGACAGCCGCTTGGCGCCAGCGCGGAGGGGGAAGGTGTCGGTGGCGCCGCAGTCGATGCACGCGAACGGCGGGGTGGTCCAGCTGCACACCGCGCACCGCCAGGTGGGGCTGGGTGCGCCGTCGACGGGGGCGATGCCGGCCCCGCAGTCACGGCACTCGAACCGGCTGCGACAGTCGGTGCAGGCGAGGGAGGACCCGCTGCCCTTGCCGGCGGCCAGCACGATGACCGTGCCGCCGGTGCGGACGACCTCGGCGACGCGGCTGGTGATGGGGCCGACGAGGCGGGTGCGGCGGTCCTTGGGCGACAGGGTGGTGCGGTCGACGACGCGGACATCGGGCGCGTCGGCGCGTTCGGTGGCCCGGTCGGCGCGGACGAGCGTCAGGTGGCCGCCGTCGTGGTGCTTGTGGACCTGGGCGGACTGCAGGCTGGAGGTCAGCACGACGGTGGCGCCGAGGATCCGTCCGCGGGCGAGGGCGGCCTCGCGCACGTGGTGGCGGGGGTTGCGGCGTTCCTTGTAGGCCGGGTTGGCCTCGTCGACGACGACGATCAGGCCGAGGTCGGGCATCGGCATCAGCGCCAGCCCACGTTCGCCGACGGCCACGGTGACGTCCCCGCGGAGCTGGCGCAGGTAGGCCCGGTAGCGGTCGGCGTCGCGGTCGAGGTGGCGGTGGTCGGCGACGGCGGTCCCGAGGGCGGCGACGACGTCGTCGGCGGGGCCCGGGGCGGGGCCGGGCACGATCACCAGGGCGGTGCGGCCGTTGCTGGTCGTGCGGGCGACCAGGTCGACCAGCAGCGGCCCGAGGTCGTGGTGGAGCGGGGGACGCAGGTGGTAGGCCCGGCCGTCGGGCTCCCACGCCGCCTTCAGCAGGGCCGACCCGTCCAGCGCCTTCCACCCCTCCGACGCACACGGCGGCCGCGCACGCGCCCCCTCCTCCCCCATCCCCTCGCCCGGCCCGGCTGGGTCGGGCTGGCTGGCGTGCGGCTGTCCCACCTCCGATCGGCGCGATCGGGGGCTCGATCGTCCATGGACGATGTCGGGCGCGATCGTGTCGTCCGGCGACGGGCCCGATCGTGCCGATCCTCGCGGATGCGCGACGGAGGCCCCGATCGGGGCGTCGAGGGGGTGGCGGGCCGGACCCCACGAGGCGGCTTCGTGCTCGACCCGGACGGTGCGTGGGGGCAGGCCGTGGGCGATGGCGCCCGACATGGTCCCGGCGAAGCGGTCGGCGACCCAGCGCCAGACGGTCAGGTCGTCGGGACCGAACCAGCGGACGTCGCCCTCGACCCGGTCCAGCGGCTTGACCTTCGCCTCGTCGACCTTGGGGGTGTCGGTCAGCGCGACGACCCAGCCGGTCCGCAGCCGACCGTTGAACCGCACGCGGACGCGCGACCCGATCCCGACCTGCTCACCGTCGGGGATGCGGTAGTCGAAGGGCCGGTCGAGGTGGGCCGGGCCGACGTCGACGACGACACGCGCGAACGCGGGCCGGGAGCCGGCCCGCGTGTCGACGGGTGTGGGGTGGTCGGCCGTGGCCGCGGCGACGCTAGGCGCCGGAGGCCGAGCGCAGCGCGTCGGCCCGGTCGGTGGCCTCCCACGGGAACTCGTCACGGCCGAAGTGGCCGTACGCCGCCGTGGGGGAGAAGATCGGCTCGCGGAGGCCGAGGTCGCGGATGATCGCGGCCGGACGCAGGTCGAAGACCTCCTTGATGCCGGCGAGGATCTTGTCGACGTCCTGGGTCTCGGTGCCGAAGGTGTCCAGCATGACCGAGACGGGGTGGGCCACGCCGATGGCGTAGGCGACCTGCAGCTCGGCGCGCTCGGCCAGGCCGGCGGCGACGACGTTCTTGGCGACCCAGCGGGCGGCGTAGGCGGCGGACCGGTCGACCTTGGTGGAGTCCTTGCCGGAGAAGGCGCCGCCACCGTGGCGGGCCATGCCGCCGTAGGTGTCGACGATGATCTTGCGACCGGTCAGGCCGGCGTCGGCCTGGGGACCGCCCAGCTCGAACTTGCCGGAGGGGTTGCAGAGGAAGTCCGCGGCGTCGAAGTCCAGGCCAGCCGGCAGGACGGGGCTGATGACCTTGTCCTGCAGCTCGGGACGCATCTGGCTGGCCAGGTCGATGCCCGGCTTGTGCTGGGTGGAGATGAGGACGCGCTCGATGGCGACGGGGGTGTTGCCCTCGTAGCGGACGGTGACCTGGGTCTTGCCGTCGGGGCGCAGGTAGTCGACCTCGCCGGAGTGGCGGACGGCGGCCAGCTGCTTGGCCAGCTTGTGGGCCAGGTCGATCGGCAGCGGCATCAGCGACTCGGTCTCGTTGGTCGCGTAGCCGAACATCATCCCCTGGTCGCCGGCGCCGAGCTTGTCCAGCTCGTCACCGGTCGGCTCGGTGCGGGACTCCAGCGCCGAGTCGACGCCACCGGCGATGTCGGGCGACTGCGGGTCGATGGTGACCAGGACGCCGCAGAGGCGGCCGTCGAAGCCGGCGTCGAAGCTGTCGTAGCCGATCCCGGCGACGGTCTCGCGGGCGATCGCGGCGATGTCGACGTAGGCGTCGGTGCGGATCTCACCGGCGACGACGATCAGGCCGGTGTTGACCAGCGTCTCGCAGGCCACACGCGCGTCCCACGGGTTGGAGTCGTTGGCGAGCACCGCGTCCAGCACCGCGTCGGAGACCTGGTCTGCCACCTTGTCGGGGTGGCCCTCCGTCACGGACTCGGAGGTGAACTGCCATGAACGCGCCATCGTGGGGATTCCTTCGTGTTCGGGGGTCGGGGGCGCGCCAGATGGCACCCCCGGAGCGAAAAAGCGTTGGGGGACAGCCTATACGGAGCCCCCGCTGGTCCGGAGCCCCCATCGGACAGGCGAAACCGTGGGATGGATCATGGCCGTGCAGCGGCTCCGGCGGTTCGGCCCGGGCCCGACTCAGGCAGGCAGGCGGTTGGCGGCCTCGGCCAGCAGGATGGCGGCCAGCTCGCGCTTGCTGGTCAGCGCCACGTCGCGGCGCATGCCGTCGGCGGCGAGGATCACGGCACGGTTGGTGTCGACCGCGAACCCGGCGTCGGCCTGGCTGACGTCGTTGATGACGATCAGGTCCGCGCCCTTGCGCCGCAGCTTGTCGCGGCCGTGGGCCTCCACGTCGGTGGTCTCCGCGGCGAAGCCGACCAGCACCGCGCGCAGGTCGTCGCGGGCACCGAGCTCGGCCAGGATGTCGGGGTTGGGCACCAGCTCGATGGTCGGGGTGCCGTCGGCCTTCTTGATCTTGTGCTCGGCGCGGGCCACGGGACGGAAGTCGGCGACCGCAGCAGCCTTGACGATGACGTCGGCCAGGTCGGCCCGGGCCATGACGGCGTCGTGCATGTCCAGCGCGGACTCCACGGGCACGGCCTCGACCCCCGGCGGGACCGGCAGGGTCGAGGTGGTGACCAGCACGACCTTGGCGCCCAGCGCTGCTGCCTCGGCAGCGATGGCGTGGCCCATCTTCCCGCTGGAGCGGTTGCCGAGGAAGCGCACGGGGTCGATGGCCTCGCGGGTGCCGCCGGCGGTGACCAGCACGGTCCGCCCGCTGAGGGGGCTGTCCAGCCGCCCGGCTGCGCGGGCGACGGCGTCCAGCAGGACGTCCTCGTCGACGAGGCGGCCCGGGCCGACGTCACCGCCGGCCAGCTCGCCCTCGCCGGGGCCGACGATGATCGTCCCGCGTTCGGCGAGCGTGGCGACGGCCGCCTGCGTGGCGGCGTGCTGCCACATCTCGGTGTGCATCGCCGGCGCGACGATCGTCGGGATCGTCAGGCAGGTGAAGGCCGAGGTGACCAGGTCATCGGCGATGCCCGCGGCGAACTTGGCGATGACGTTGGTCGTGGCCGGGGCGATGATCGCCACGTCGGCCCACCGGGCCACCTCCACGTGCACGATGCGGTGCACGTCGGTGAAGGTGTCGGTGTGGGCAGGACGTCCGGTGAGCGCCGCGAACTGGTCGGGCTGGACGAACCGGGTGGCGCCGCCGGTCATGATGACCTGGACCTCGGCACCGGCCTTCTTCAGCCCACGGGCCAGCGAGGCGGCCTTGTAGGCCGCGACCCCGCCGGACACCCCGAGCAGGACCCGCAACCCCTCGAGCGCGGTGTCCATGGTCGAGCGCTAGATCTCGGTCGGCGCGTCGTCGGCGTCGTCGATGATGGCGTCCTCGCCCTGCGGCAGGGTGACGACCTCGCCGTCCTCGTCGGCCGCGAGGGCCTCGGCCGCACGGGCGCGTGCCTCGTCGGGACGCTGCACGACGATCTTGTCGGCGGCGATCTCCTCCATGGCGATCGACAGCGGCTTGTTGGAGTCCACCTGCTCGACGAGGGGACGGACGTACTGCCCGATGCCCTCACCCAGGGAGTGGTAGTAGTTGTTGATCTCGCGGGCGCGCACGGCCGCGAGGTGCACCAGCGTGTACTTGGAGTCCACGCGGGCGAGGAGGTCGTCGATAGTGGCCATGGCGTCAGTGCCCCTGAGGATGTCGAGGTGCGGGAGAGGTCGTCGAGGGCGGTCCAGCGCCGCGAGTTCGGGCTGCCGCCTGCCGTGGACCTGACGGCACGGCGAACGGCCGTCGGTCAACGTTGAATGGCCAGTATACGTTCCAGGGCCTTGACTGCCGCGTCCACCCGGTCGTTGACCACCCGGTGGTCGAAGTCGTCGGCCTGCGCCATCTCCTCCCGCCCGATGGCCAGGCGCTGCTCGATGGACGTCTCGTCCTCCGAGCCGCGGTGGCGGAGCCGTCGTTCGAGGTCCTCCCAGCTGGGCGGCTCGAGGAACACCAGCGTCGCGGCGATGTCGCCGACGTCGTGCTGGCGCTGCCGGACCTGCCGGGCGCCCTGCACGTCGATCTCGAGGACCAGCGTCGCACCCTCGGCGAGCCGGTCGGTGACGGAGGACCACGGCGTGCCGTAGAAGTGGCCGTTGAACTCCGCCCACTCCAGGAACTCGCCGTCGTCGATCATCCGACGGAACTCGGTGGGCGAGACGAAGCGGTAGTGGACGCCGTCCTCCTCCCCCGGGCGCATCCGACGGGTGGTCGCCGACAGCGACACCTCGATCTCGTCGTGACGTTCCCGCAGCGCCGAGACGACCGTGCCCTTGCCGACCCCGCCCGGACCGCTGACGACCAGCAGGGTTCCGGGGGCCTGTGCCTGCTCGTTCAAAACGTCGGACGCTTCCCGTCGAATGCCTCGAGCAGCCGCTCGGTCTGCTTGTCCCCGAGCCCACGGAGCCGGCGGGACTCGGAGATGTCCAGCAGCTCCATCGTCCGCCGGGCCGTCTTCTTGCCGATCCGCGGGATCGACTCCAGCACGGCCGAGACCTTGGTCTTGGACAGGACGATGTCCTCCTCGGTCCGGGGGTCGCGGCCTCGCCGGACGACCTCCTCGAGGGTCAGCTCGCCGTCGCGCAGCTGCTGCTTGAGCGCCGCGCGAACCCTCCGCGCCGCGGCGGCTTTCTCCAGCGCCGCGCGTCGGGCGTCGTCACTCAGCTCGGGTACCGCCATCGTGATGCTTTCGTGTGTCGCTCGTGGAGGGAGGCAGCCGGATCCTAGTCGGCGCCACCCCGCCCCCGTCAACGGGTGGTGAACTTTCGGCTCAGGCCTGCTGGGACGCCTTGAGCTCGTCCATGGTGAACAGCGGCGAGAGGGCCAGGTCATGCTCGGCCAGCTTCTCGGGGCCGCCGGCCTGCCGGTCGATGACGCAGAGCACCCCGAGGATGTCCGCCCCGCGTTCCCGCAGGTCAGCGCAGGAGAGGATGACCTGCCCACCCGAGGTCACGACGTCCTCGACGACGGTGATGCGCCGTCCGCCGATCGTCCCGCCCTCGGCCAGCTTGGCGGTGCCGTAGGACTTGGCTTCCTTGCGGACGAAGAGGGTGGGCAGGCCGGTGACCTGGCTGAGCGCCACGGCGATCGGGACGCCACCGAGCTCGAGGCCGGCCAGCACCTCGGTGCCCTCGGGGATGGAGGGGGCGAGGTGCTCGGCGATCTCGCGCAGCAGCACCGGGTCGGCCTCGAACAGGTACTTGTCGAAGTACTCGTTGGAGGTGGCGCCCGACCGGAGGACGAACTCCCCGGTCAGGTGGGCGGCGTCGAAGATGGCGCGGGCGAGGTCGTGGCGTTCCATGGGGGCAGGCAGCCTACGGGATGCAGCCACGGATCGCCCGTCGAGGATGGCCGGCGAGCGGTTGTCTGACTAGAGTCAGACAACATGAGCGACGACGTGGCCGTGCTTCGGGCCTTCAACCGGCGGTACACCCAGCACATCGGGGTGCTGGAGGACCGGTTCCTCGGACGTGGGCGGCCGCTGGCCGAGTCGCGCCTGCTGTTCGAGGTGGGGCTCGACGGGGCGACGGTGCTGGCGCTGCGCGAGCGGTTGTCGCTGGACTCGGGGTACCTCAGCCGGCTGCTGCGGAGCCTGGAGGACGCCCGGTTGGTGACCGTGATGGCTGATCCGGCGGACGGCCGTCGTCGTCGGGTCGAGCTGACGGCTGCAGGTGTGGAGGAGTGGGAGGAGCTGGACCGGCGCTCCGACGAGCTGGCCGCCGGCCTACTGGCCCCGCTCGGTCCGGCCCAGCGCGACCGGCTGCGCGAGGCCCTGGGGACCGCCGAGCGCCTGCTGCGGGCTGCCACGGCGGAGTTCGTCGTGGCCGATCCGTTGTCGGAGGAGGCGCTCGTCGCCGTGGAGCGGTACCTCGCCGAGATCGCGGACCGTGGGGTCGGGGGCGGGGCAGCCCTCGGATCGGCGAGCGACGGGGCGGAGACGATGCGGCGTCCCGACGGGGTCTTCGTGCTGGTCCGCAGCGACGGGGATGTCGTCGGCTGCGGCGGCGTGCGCCCGCTCGGTGACGGCGTCGGCGAGGTCAAGCGGATGTGGGTGTCCCCCGCGGTCCGCGGGACGGGGATGGGCCGTCGGCTGCTGGACCACCTGGAGGAGTGGGTGCGGCGCCTCGGCCACGACGTCGTGCGGCTGGACACCAACAGCGCCCTCACCCAGGCCATCGCCATGTACGAGTCGGCCGGCTACACCGCCATCGAGCGCTACAACGACAACCCCCACGCCGAGCGGTTCTTCGAGAAGCACCTGCGCTGACGGCGTGCGTCGGGCGGGGCGGCGACCGGGGTGGCCGACCGGTGCAGGAACGGGGTCGGTCGGCGGCGAATGGGGCGGCGATGACCTCCACTCCCCTCTCCAGCACTCCCCTCTCCAGACGGTCCCTCCTCGGTCGTGCGGGCGTCGCCGCTGCTGGTGCCGCCCTGCCGCTCGGTGCCCAGCGCTCGGCGTCCGCCGCATCCCCGACGGCGGGTTCGGCATCGGTTCCGGGACGCACGGACGGCGGCCCCCTGCAGCTGGCGCGGGTGTGGTTCGGTGAGGGAGGTCCGACCCGTTTCGACACCACCCATCGGGTCTTCGAGGACGGATCCGTCGAGGTGGTCCTGTGGCCCGGCGACCTCGATCGGCTGGTGGCCCTGGACCTCAAGGTCGAGCTGACCGACGACGACCTGGCTCTCACCGACGCGATGGCGCGGGCGTCGGCATCCGGTCGCCCGGTGGCGTTGCCGATCCAGCCCGGCGAGGTCGATGGCTACCGCACGGTCGCGGCCCACGAGGACGACCTGCGGCGCCTGGCGGCCGAGCACCCGACGACCGCCCGGCTGGTCGAGCTGCCCTTCATCACGTTCGAGGGTCGGACGGTCCTGGGGCTGGAGATCGCCCGCAACGTGCACGCCCCCAACGACGGGCGGCCCACGTTCCACGTCGACGGGCTCCACCATGCACGGGAGTGGCCGGCCGGTGAGCTGGCCATCATGTTCGCCCACGACCTGCTGGAGTCCGACGGCACCGATGCCAGGGTCACCCGCATCGTGGATCGTGTCCGCACGATCGTCGTCCCGGTCGTCAACCCCGACGGATACCACCACTCCCGATCGGCGGTCGCGGAGACACCGGGCGGCACCGCGGAGTCGATCGCGCTCGGCGGACGGGGCGCGTACTGGCGCAAGAACCGCCGCTCCTTCACCGACTACTTCGCCGGCGACGGCCTGCTGCTGGACAGCGGGCACAGCGAGTACCCCGAGCCGCTGCGCGGCAGCGACGCCTACGGGGTGGACCCCAACCGCAACTACGCCTGCACCTGGGGCCGGCCCGGCAGCTCGGCGAACGACGTGCACTCCCAGTCGCACCGCGGGGATGCGCCCTTCAGCGAGCCGGAGTCGCGCAACATCGCTTGGCTGATGACGACCCGGCACGTCACCGGCGCCCTGTCCCATCACACGGGCGCGGTGGAGATCATCTGGCCGTGGGCCAACGAGATGGGCGAGGCCCCGGATGCCGACACGTTCCTCGCGCTGGCCGAGGCGATGAGCGCGATCAACGGCTACCGGGCACGGAAGTTCAACACGTCGGAGGGGACGACGCCCGATCACTTCTACGGCTCGACCTCGACGCTCTGCTTCCTGTTCGAGAACGCCTCGTCGTTCCACCCCGACTACGCCTCGACCGTCCCTGCGTTGTACGCGACGAACCGCGACGCGTTCCTGCTGCTGGCGGAGCGCACGTGTGTGGACAGCGACCTGCATGCCGTGGTGGCCGGACGGATCGTCGACGCTGACGGCAACGGCGTGCAGGCGACGCTGACGACCCGCAAGCGATACGGGTCACCGCTGTGGTTGTTCGGCGACGGCAACGCCCCCGGTGGACGGACGACGCACGAGGAGGTCTTCGAGGCGTCGATGGCGACCGCAGCGGACGGCACCTTCGAGTGGCACGTCAACCCGTCGACGCGCCCCCACGTGCAGCAGGCCGGGGCAACGGAGTCCGTCGAGCTGGCGGTGTCCTCGGCAGCCGGCGGGACGGTCCGCCACTTGGTGCTGGGACGTGGGGAACACCTCGACCTCGGGGACCTGCAGGTGATCTGACCCAAGGGGCTGCGCGGGGCGGGGCCTCGATCGTCGGCGCACGCGACCCGGCCGGTGGTCCGGGGTCGGGGCATCCGCGTCGGGCGTATCGTTGGCGGGGTCGCCACAGGCGGTGGTGGCCTCCAACGACCCCCGGAGGAACCCCGTGAGCAACCCCCTGATCGCCGCGCTGGACAGCGCCGACGCCGACCGGGTCGTGGCCTGGGCCGACCAGCTGGCCCCCGAGTGCGGACTGTTGAAGGTCGGCCTCCAGGCGTTCACGGCCAGCGGCCCCTCCCTCGTCCGTGCCGTCGTCGAACGCGGGCCGGTCTTCCTCGACCTCAAGCTGCACGACATCCCCAACACCGTCGCCGGTGCCGCCGGCGCGGTCGCCGACCTGGGTGTGACGATGCTGACCGTGCACGCCAGCGGCGGCCCCCGGATGATCGAGGCCGCCGCCAAGGCCGCCCCTGACGTGGCCATCCTCGCGGTGACCGTCCTGACCTCTCTTGACGATGACGACATGACCGCCGTCGGGCAGCGCCCGGTCGACGAGCAGGTCCCCCGCCTTGCCAAGCTGGCCATCGACGCCGGTGCCGCCGGGATCGTGTGTGCCCCCTCCGAGGTCGAGGCCGTCCGTGGCGCCATCGGCATCGACCCGCTCGTCGTCGTCCCCGGCATCCGCCCGGCCGGATCGGCCACCGACGACCAGGCCCGCGTGGCCACCCCCGCCGAGGCTCTTGCCGCCGGTGCCAGCCACCTCGTCGTCGGCCGCCCGATCACCCGCGCCACCGACCCCGCCGAGGCCGCCCGCGACATCGTCGCCTCCCTCTAGTCCCCTCCCCCGGCTCCGCCCGACGCCCGGCCGCCGACGCCGGACGCCCGACGCCCGGCCGCGCGGCCGCGCGGCCGCCGACGCCTGACGCTCCCCGCTGATGGAATCGTCCCCACGCTGTGGCGGAATAGTCCCCACCCTCGGCGGCTCGTGTCGCGAATCCGCTGGTCAGCGTTGACCCCGACGACGGATTGATCCCCAGACGGGCGGTTGGTGCCGCCCAAGTGGGTCAAGATCCGTCACGGGTGGCCGCACGGGTGGGCTGCCGCACGGGTGGGCTGCCGCACGGGGGGAGCCCGCGCGGCAGGAGGGAGTCAGCGGCCGGGCGGGTGGACGGCCGGCGCTACGAGCCGCAGGCGACCGGCACGGCAGTCTGGGCGGGGCAGCGGTCGGTCCACCACGCGGCGCCGTCGCGGGTGTCGACCACGACGCCGGTGTCGAGGAACGTGGCCTTCTGCTCGCCGCCGGGGACGTCGTTGCGGGGGTGGCCGTGGGGGTCGGAGCCCTCGTGGGCAGGGGGGACGTTGCCGCTCGGCGGGACCAGGTTGCCCGAGTCCATGTAGACGAGCGCCGACCCCTCGTGGGACCCCTCGAACGTCTCCAGCCCGAAGAACGGGTCGCGCGCCCAGTGCCGGCCGTCGGCAAGCGCCGTCTCCAGCACCGCCGCCCCGACGGTGCGGGCCTGCACCTCCGCCGCGAGGTTGGCGACCTGGAAGTCACCGTAGGCGACGTGCAGCAGCACCCGGTGGGCGGGGGTGTTGGGGTAGGGGTTGTCGGTCATGTGGTGGGCGTAGCCGTTGGATTCCGAGCGGTCCCACAACATCTGGATGAGGGAGAAGACGATCTGCTGCTCCACGGCGTCCGGATACGACTGGTACATCACCTGGGAGTAGGCGGGCAGGCCGGGCTCCCCCGGGTCGAACAGCTCGCCCTCCCAGTCCACCGACCGGTTCAGCAGCGTGGAGTAGTTCATGCCGGGCACGCCCAGCACGGCGTTGGTGAAGTCCGGCGCGACGGCCGTCAGCGCACCACCCATGATCGCGCCCTGGCTGTTGCCGTCGTAGGTCAGGACGGAGGTGTCCATCAGCGGCTGGCCGGCGGCGTCCTGGAACGCCGGGTCGGTCGCGAACCCGTCGGGGTGCAGCATGGCCCGGCCGACCATCATGAAGCCGAGGAACCCCTGCTGGCCGCGGTCGGCGAGGCTGCCCATGTTCGAGCCGTCCGACAGGATCATCGCGACGTTGGCCAGGTCCTCCTGGGCCATGCCGATCCAGTCGACGCCGCAGTTCATCGTGTTCTGGTGGCTGAGCATGTGGCGACCGCCGGACCAGTAGGCCCCCTCGATCCGCTGGCCGAGCAGGCCGTGGCCGTACAGCGCCATCCGCGCCGGGTCGGTGACCAGCCCGTCCTCGCCGACCGCAGTGGTCGGGATGGCGCACACGAACGGGATCTGCATCGTCGGCGCGACCGGGTTGATGTCGGGCAGGTCGTCACCGTCGAGGTACACGAACCGGCTGCCCGGCACCTGCTGCATCGGGACGTCGTGGCCATCGCGGTCCATGCGGCCCGGGTCGACCGGGTCCTGCGGCAGCTGGAGGAAGTTCGGCACCGTCACCGCACCGTGCACGACCCGGTCGGAGTTGCCGTCAGCCGTGTCGACGTAGTCGATGGTGAACGTCGGTGCGACCCCCTCGACCTGCAGGTCCTCGAGGTCGAAGTCGCCCAGCTGGGCGAACGCCTCGTCGCGGATGTGCAGCATCCGGCCGGCAAGGTTCTGCCACGACGCCACGGTGAAGTCCCACGCGAGGTACAGCTCGTCGGTGTCGACCCCGGCCGCCTCGAGCACCGGCAGCACGTCGCTGGACAGGTGTGCCTGCTTGTCGGCCTGCGCCCCCTCCCCTGCCAGGTAGCTGGCGAACGCATCCCCGGCCGGCAGCGGTGCCCCCGAGTCGTCGCGGAGGTTCCGCAGGCCGATCACGTAGCGGTGACCCTCGGTGTAGTTGATCGCCGGGCGGATGATCAGGCTGCGCTCGTCCTCGCCGGTGTGGGCGTTGTGGTCCAGCTCGTCGAAGAACGGGTGCCGCTCGCCGGTGTCGGCGTCGATGACGACGATCGGCGCGTCAACGTGCAGCGACCGGGCGGGATCGTCGACGGTCGTGGCGGCCGCGTCGTCACCCAGGACGGCCCGCCACGTGGCGGCCAGGTCCAGGCCGGGCACGAACGTCACGGCTGGCTGGCCGGGCGAGAAGCCGTCGTTGCGGTTGTACTCCGTCGGGTCGATCGGCTTGCCGGCCACGTTCTGCGGCATGGCAAGGATCGACAGGTCGACCCGCTGACCGGTGACCATCGAGCGGTCCTCGACGGTGAAGTGGTCGTTGGGGAACGGCAGCAGGCAGTGGCGGCCGTCGGAGTCGTCACAGACCCCGAGCCCTGCTGCACCCGCGACGTCGGCGACGGGCCCGTCGACCGCCACGGGGGCGGGCAGGGCGGTGGCGGGCAACGCGGCGGTCAGCAACGACAGCACGACGAGGAGGACTCGCAGGGTTCGGCTCATGGTGGAGGAGTTCGACGTCCGCCCCGCCCGTTCCTGCACCGGCGGACCCCCAGCGACCGGCCCCTACACTGCGGGCATGCTCGACCCCCGTCACGAACTGCTCATCGAGTTCTGCGTTCCCTGAAACTACATCCCACGCGCCGTCGGTCTGACGGCAGAGGTGTTGGAGGGCTGGGCGCCGCTGTTCGCCGACGTCCGCTTGATCCCCGGCGACAAGGGCGTGTTCGACGTGACGCTGGACGGTGATCTCGTCTACTCCAAGCACGCCACCGGACGCCACGCCGAACCCGGCGAGGTCAGGGCGATCATCGAGTCGGTCATCGGTCCGCCGGTGCTCGAGGGCTGAGGGCCCGCTCACCGGGTCACCTCGCAGCGGCACCCGTCAGATGCGCACGCCGCCGATGAGGGAGCGGGCGTGGCGGATGCCGCGTTCGGCCAGCCAGTGCGGAAGGCCCTCGACGATCTCCATCGACGCCATGGGGTTGGCGAAGGTGGCGGTGCCGATGGCGACGGCGCTGGCGCCGGCGAGCATGAACTCCACGACGTCCTCGACCGTCGCCGCACCGCCCATGCCGATGATCGGCAGGTCGGGCATGACGGAGTGGATCTGGTGCACCGCGCGGATGGCGATCGGCTTGATCGCCGGGCCCGACAGGCCACCCATGCCGGCGGCGAGCTTGGGCTGGCGGGTCTCGACGTCGATGGCCATGCCGAGCACCGTGTTGATGACCGACACGCCGGAGGCGCCGGCCTCGGCGGCGGCGTGGGCGATGGTCACGATGTCGGTGACGTCGGGGGTCAGCTTGGCGAAGACCGGCACGGTGGCCACGCGCATGATCGTCGAGACGACCTCGGCGGCGGTGGAGGGGTGGGAGGCGAACAGTCCGCCGCCCGCTTCGGCGTTGGGCGAGGAGATGTTGGCCTCGATGGCCACGATCCCCTCAAGGCCACGCAGCTTCTCGGCGACCTGCCGGTACTCGTGGACGGTCCGCCCCGCGATGGAGGCGATGATCGGCACGCCGTGGTGGACCAGCCACGGGTAGTCCAGCGACAGCCACCGCTCCACCCCGGCGTTCTGCAGGCCGATGGCGTTGAGCATGCCGCTGGCGGTCTCGGCCATGCGCGGTGTCGGCAGGCCCGGACGGGGTTCCATCGTGATGGACTTGATGACCACCGCACCCAGGCGGTTCACGTCGAAGAACCGGTTGATCTCCTGCCCGGACGCGAACGTGCCGCTGGCCGCCAGGATCGGGTTGCGCAGGATCATGTCGTCGAGCTGGACGCGGAGGTCCACCTCGGCGGGGGTGACGGTGACCGAGCGGGGCTTGCGGGACGACGGGACGGTGCTCACGCCTCGTCCTCCTCGGGCAGCGGCTCGGGGATGTCGTGGACAGGCAGCGCACCGATGGCGTCCCACTGGACCTTGGCGCCGTTGAAGACCGGTCCCTCGATGCACGACCGCAGGTTGTAGACCGCACCCTTTCGCTCGACGGGCATCACGCAGGTCCAGCAGACGCCGGTGCCGCAGGCCATGGCCTCCTCGACGGCAACCCGGATGGGCACGCCGCGGCTGGCGGCCAGCTCCGACACGTCCCGCAGCAGCGGCATCGGCCCGGAGGCGTAGATCAGCCCGGTCCGGCCGAGGTCCAGGTGGCGGTCCATCACGTCGAGGATGTTGCCCTCCTCCCCCAGCGACCCGTCCTCGGTCACGAGGATGGTGGTGGCGGACAGGCGCTTGGCCTCGATGGCGTTGAAGATGCCGTCGGCGTCCTTGGCCCCGATGATCATGTCGGCGCGGAAGCCCCGCTGCTGCAGGACCCCGGCGAGGTACAGGAGCGGGGCGGCCCCGTATCCCTGGCCGACGAGCAGGCAGCCGACGTTCTGCTTGGGCAGCGGGAACGGGGTGCCGAGGGGGCCGACCAGGTCGACGGTGTCGTGCTTGACGCGCGAGGCCAGCCAGCGGGTGCCCTCGCCGACGACGTCGAAGACGATCTCGACGGTGCCGGCCCAGGGACCGTGGCGGCTGACCTGGTAGATCGCGAACGGCCGGCGGAGCACCGTGGAGTGCCCCTCCACCCCGATGGTCACGAACATGCCGGGCTCTGCCCGATCGGCCATCTCGGGGGAGACGAACGTGATCGAGTGGTACTTGCCGATCTTGCGGTACTGCAGGACCTCGCAGCGGGCCCTGATGGGGCCGCTGGATCGGCCCTGGAACGGCGGGCCGTTGCCCTTGCTGGATACGAAGGTGCTCATCGGTTGGCTGGTGATGGTACCGGCGTCGGTCGCGCCGACCGGGTCGGTCCGACGTCCACCCGACCGACCCGCACCTCAGCGTTCGGCCAGCTCGCGGTGGTAGTCCTGCAGCGACCGCACGTCGCCGTCGGACTGCCGCAGCGCCTCGATGCCCTGGATGGCGGCGAGGATGCCGGGCAGGGTCGTGATGCACGGGATGCCGTGGCTGACCGCTGCCGTGCGGATCTCGTAGCCGTCGGCGCGGGCGCCGATGCCGGTCGGGGTGTTCAGCACGAGGTCGATCTCGCCGTCCTCGATGCGGTTGACGACCGACGGGCCGCCCTCGCTGAACTTGCCGATGATCTCCGCGTCGACGCCCGCGCGCTGCAGCGTCTCCGCGGTCCCGGCCGTGGCGACGATCTCGAAGCCGAGCTGCGCCAGCCGCTTGACCGGGAAGATCATGGCCCGCTTGTCGCGGTTGGCCAGCGAGCAGAACACCCGGCCCTTCAGCGGGAGGATCATCGCGCCGGTGCCTGCCTGGGACTTGGCGAACGCCACGCCGAAGTCGGGGTCGATGCCCATGACCTCACCGGTGGAGCGCATCTCCGGACCGAGCCGTGTGTCGACGCCCGGGAACCGGTTGAACGGCAGCACGGCCTCCTTCACGGCGTTGAACGGCAGCGTCGGCCCGTCGACAGCGTCGGGACCGAGGTCCAGGTCGGCCAGCTTGGCGCCCGACATGACGGTGGCGGCGACCTTGGCCAGCGGCACGCCGGTGGCCTTGGAGATGAACGGGATCGTCCGGGAGGCGCGCGGGTTGGCCTCGATCACGACGATCTCGGAGTCGCGGACGGCGAACTGGATGTTGATCAGGCCACGGGTGCCCAGCGCCTCGGCGATGGCGGCCGCGTGGGCCTTCAGCTTGCCCTGGGTCTCCTTGCCGAGGGTGAGCGGCGGGACGACGCACGCCGAGTCGCCGGAGTGGATGCCGGCCTCCTCGATGTGCTCCATGACGCCGCCGACGAAGGCGTCGGTCCCGTCGAAGACCGCGTCGACGTCGACCTCGGTGGCGTTCTCGAAGAACCGGTCGACGAGGACCTCACCCTCGCCGGCGTTCTTGTCCAGCCACTCCGTCATCTGCTCGGGGGTGTAGACGATCTCCATCGCCCGACCACCCAGCACGTAGGAGGGGCGGACCAGGACGGGGAAGCCGATCCGCTCGGCGATGCCGAGGGCGTGCTCGACGGACTGGGCGACCGCACCCGGCGGCTGGCTGATGCCGAGCCGTTCGAGGATGGCGTTGAACCGGCCACGGTCCTCGGCCAGGTCGATGGCGGCCGGCTTGGTGCCCATGATCGGCACGCCCTCGGCCTCGAGCGCCCCGGCGATCTTCAGCGGTGTCTGCCCGCCGAACTGCACCAGCACGCCGGCGACGCCGTGCTCGTCGATGGCCACGGAGGGGCCGACCCGCGGGACCGCACCCTCGGCGTGGGCGATCTCCAGCACGTCCTCCAGCGTCAACGGCTCGAAGTACAGCCGGTCGGCGGTGTCGTAGTCGGTGGAGACCGTCTCGGGGTTGCAGTTGACCATCACGGTCTCGTAGCCGGCGTCGCGCAGGGCGAAGACGGCGTGGACGCAGCAGTAGTCGAACTCGATGCCCTGCCCGATGCGGTTGGGGCCCGACCCGAGGATGATCGCGCGCGGCTTGTCGGCCGGGCGGATCTCCGACTCCTCCTCGTAGGTGGAGTAGTAGTAGGGCGTCTCGGCGGCGAACTCACCACCGCAGGTGTCGACGGTCTTGAAGACCGGCCGCATCCCGACCTCGTGGCGGCGTTCGCGGACCTCGACCTCGTCGGCACCCACGACGTTGGCGATCAGGGCGTCGGAGAAGCCCATCCGCTTGGCGCGGCGAAGCAGGTCGTCGTCGACGTTGGCCAGCAGCTCGGAGCCACGCAGCTCGCGGCGCATCTCGACGATCTGCAGGATCTGGTCGACGAACCAGGGGTCGTAGCCCGACAGCGCCGCGACCTGGCCGGGGTCCCAGCCGCGGGTCAGCGCCGCGTCGACCCAGTGGATCCGTTCGGCGGTGGGGGTGGCCACCCGGTCGGCGAGCTCGGTGGGGTCCAGCGCGCTGCCGGTCCCCTCCCCTGCCTCGCCACCACGGCCGGTCAGCCCGATGGTGCCGTTCTCCAGCGACCGGAGCGCCTTGTTGAGCGACTCCTTGAAGGTCCGGCCGATGGCCATGACCTCGCCGACGGACTTCATCTGGGTGCCCAGGGTGTGGCTGGCACCGGGGAACTTCTCGAAGGCGAACCGGGGGATCTTGGTGACGACGTAGTCGATGGACGGCTCGAAGGCCGCCAGCGTCGACTTGGTGATGTCGTTGGGGATCTCGTCGAGGGTGTAGCCGACGGCCAGCAGGGCAGCGATCTTGGCGATCGGGAAGCCGGTGGCCTTGGACGCCAGCGCCGAGGAGCGGCTGACGCGCGGGTTCATCTCGATGACGACCATGCGGCCGTCGGTGGGGTCCACGGCGAACTGTACGTTGGAGCCGCCGGTGGCGACGCCGACCTTGCGCATGACGGCGAAGGCCGCGTCGCGCATGACCTGGTACTCGGTGTCGGACAGGGTCTGGGCGGGGGCGACGGTGATGGAGTCGCCGGTGTGCACGCCCATCGGGTCGAGGTTCTCGATGGTGCAGATGACCACGCAGTTGTCGGCGTGGTCACGCATGACCTCGAGCTCGTACTCCTTCCACCCGAGCAGCGACTCGTCGATCTGGACCTCGCCGATGGGGCTGGCCTCGAGGCCCTCGCGGACCATGCGCTCGAAGTCCTCGGGCGTCTCGACGATGCCGGAACCGGCACCACCGAGGGTGTAGGAGGAGCGGACCAGCAGCGGGTAGCCGAACTCCTCGGCCAGCTTCTGCGCCTCGGCCATGGCGGCGGGGACCTGGGAGAGGTCGTGGTCGCGGCCGATCGACACGCGGCCGGCGCGAGCCTGCTCCAGGCCTATCTCGGTCATCGCGGTGTTGAACGACCGGCGGTCCTCCGCCAGGTCGATGGCGTCGATGCTGGCGCCGATCATCTCCACGTCGTGCCGCTCGAGGACCCCGGCCTTGGCCAGGTCCATCGCGACGTTGAGGCCGGTCTGCCCACCGAGGGTGGGGAGGATCGCGTCGGGCTTCTCCTTGGCGATCACCTTCTCCACGAACTCCACCGTGAGCGGCTCGACGTAGGTGGCGTCGGCGAACTCCGGGTCGGTCATGATCGTCGCCGGGTTGGAGTTCACCAGGATGACCCGGTAGCCCTCGCGGCGGAGGACCTTGCAGGCCTGCACGCCGGAGTAGTCGAACTCGCAGGCCTGGCCGATGACGATCGGCCCGGACCCGAGGATCAGGATGGACTGGATGTCGGTGCGCTTCGGCATTACTGGTGGCGCTCCATCAGGTCGGTGAACTGCCCGAAGAGGTAGCGGGCGTCGTGCGGGCCGGGGGCGGCCTCGGGGTGGTACTGGACGCTGAAGGCGGGCAGGTCGACCAGCGCCAGCCCCTCGTTGGTCCAGTCCGACAGGTTGACGTGGGTCTGCACGACGGCGCCGAACGGCCCGTCCTCGGGCAGCGACTCGGCGTCGACGGCGAAGCCGTGGTTCTGGGAGGTGATCTCCACCGACTCGCCCGCGCGGGCGAGGTGGGGGACGCGGCTGTCGGGCGCACCGGCGTCGTTGCGCACGGCGTGGTTGGCGCCGCGGTGCCCGAACTTCAGCTTGTAGGTGTCGGCGCCGGCGGCCTTGGCCAGCAGCTGGTGGCCGAGGCAGATCCCGAAGGTGGGGGTGCCGGTGGGGAGGATCTCGGCGATGGCGGCGATGCCGGCCTTGACCGCGGCGGGGTCGCCGGGGCCGTTGGACAGGAACACGCCGTCGGGCTCGCGGGCGAGGACGTCCTGGGCGGACGTGCCCGCGGGGACCACTGTCAGGTGGCAGCCGGCGTCGTTGAGCAGCCGGACGATGTTGGTCTTGATGCCGAAGTCGTAGGCGACGACCCGGAAGCGGGCGTCGTCGGGGCCGATTTCGTAGACCTCGGTGGTAGAGACCTCGCTGGCCAGCTCCGCACCCTCCATCGTGGGGGCCTCCTGGACCCGGCGGAGCAGCTCGTCGGTGTCGGGGATCTCCGTGGAGATGACCCCGCGCATCGCGCCGGCCTCGCGGATGTGGCGGACCAGGCGGCGGGTGTCGATCTCGGCGATGCCGACCGCACCGGCGTCGGCGAGCCCGTCACCGAGCGATCCCTTGGCCCGGTGGTTGGAGTGCATCCGGGCGGCCTCGCGGACGATGAACCCGCTGACCTGGACCCGGTTGGACTCGGCGTCCTCGGGGGTCATGCCGTAGTTGCCCATGTGCGGGTAGGTCATGGTGACCAGCTGCCGGTGGTAGGACGGATCGGTGAGGATCTCCTGGTAACCGGTCAGAGCGGTGTTGAACACGACCTCACCGAAGGCGGTGCCCTCGGCGCCGAAGCCGAGGCCCCGGAAGGTCGTGCCGTCCTCGAGGACGAGCGTTGCGGTGGGAGCGGTGGCCATCAGACGACCTTTCCATCGTTCAGGGTGAACTTGCCTCGGAGGACGGTGTGGACCGCGCGGCCGCGGACCTCGTGTCCCTCGAAGGCGGTGTTGCGGCTGCGGGTGCGCAGCTCGTCGCCGACGACCTGCCAGATGACGCCGGGGTCGAACAGCAGCAGGTTGGCGGGTTCGCCAGCGGCGATGGGCCGGCCGTGTCCCTCGATGTCGCGGGCGCGGGCCGGGCCGGAGGACAGCAGGGCGAGGGCCTCGGCCATGCTGAGCGTGCCGTTGCCGCGCGTGTCGGGGCAGGCGTCGGGGTCGACCAGCTCGGCCAGGACGACCGAGAGGGTGGTCTCCAGGCCCACGGTGCCGGCCGGCGCGTAGGACCACTCGTGGTCCTTGTCGTCGGGCGGGTGGGGGGCATGGTCGGAGGTGATCGCGTCGATCGTGCCGTCCTGCAGGCCCTCGCGGAGCGCGGCGATGTCGTCGGGGGTGCGCAGCGGCGGGACGACCTTGAACCGGGTGTCGTAGTCGACCAGGTTGGAGTCGTCGAGGACGAGGTGGTGGGGGGTGACGTCGCAGGTGACGCGGACCCCACGGGCCTTGGCGTCGCGGACCAGCTCGACGGCCCGGCGGGTCGACAGGTGCGGCACGTGCAGCCGGGCGCCGGCCCGCTCGGCGAGGATCAGGTCACGGGCGACGATGATCTCCTCCGCCTCCCGCGGTGAGCCCTTGAGCCCCAGCCGCGA
Organism: Euzebya rosea; assembly: GCF_003073135.1. Classification (NCBI taxonomy): domain Bacteria; kingdom Bacillati; phylum Actinomycetota; class Nitriliruptoria; order Euzebyales; family Euzebyaceae; genus Euzebya; species Euzebya rosea. Next base: position 243,153 of record NZ_PGDQ01000005.1, on the reverse strand, counting down.
GGACATCGCCCCCTCGTGCATCTGCGCACCCTCGGTGAGGGAGGTGTCCTCCGGGTGGTTGGCGACGATCGCGTCCCAGGTGCGCGCGTAGATGAGGGCGCGGCGCATGACCTGGCTGGACACGACGGCGTGGTGGGCGTCGGAGAAGGTCCGCACGCCTGCCTCGTGCATGGCGCCCATCTCGGCCAGCTCGTGGCCGGCACGGCCCTTCGTGATCGCGCCGACGGGGAAGACATCGCAGCGGCCGGTCTCGCGGGCCAGGCGCAGGACCTGCTCGACGATGCCGGCGTGGTCCATGGCCGGTTCGGTGGTCGGCATGGCGCTGACGGCGGTGTAGCCCCCGGCCGCAGCGGCGGCGGTGCCGGTGGCGATGATCTCGGAGTCCTCGCGGCCCGGCTGGCGCAGGTGGGAGGACAGGTCGACCAGGCCGGAGGTGCAGACCAGCCCCTCGCACTCGATGCGCAGGCCGGCGGACTCCTCGCCGACGGAGCGGATGGTCTCGCCCTCGACGACGACGTTGCCGGTCTGGGTCGTGCCGCGGACCGGGTCGACGATCTGGCAGTTGGCGAACGTGTAGGTGCGCTTGCTGGTCACGCGGGGGTCACCTCCGTAGCAGCCCCCGTTTGTTCCCCACCCAGCATCAGGTACAGGCACGCCATCCGGACGGCCACCCCGTTGGTGACCTGGTCGACGATGACGGCCTGGTCGGCGTCGGCCACGTCGGCGGAGATCTCCACCCCTCGGTTCATGGGGCCGGGGTGCATCACGATGGCGTGGTCGGGCATGACCTCGAGCCGGTCGATGTCCATCCCCCAGATCCGGGCGTACTCCCGGACGGAGGGGAAGAACTGTTCCGCCATGCGTTCGTTCTGGACCCGCAGGAGGTAGCAGACGTCGAGGTCGGCCAGCATGCCGTCGAGGTCGTGGCTGACCGCGACGTCCCAGCTCTCCACGTGGGAGGGCATGAGGGTCGGCGGGCCGACGAGGGTGACCTCGGCCCCCATGATCCGCAGGCCCTGGACGAGGCTGCGGGCCACCCGGGAGTGGACGACGTCACCGCAGATGGCGACGTTCAGGCCCTCGAGGCGGCCCATGCGTTCGCGGATGGTGAACAGGTCCAGCAGCGCCTGGGTGGGGTGCTGGTGCCAGCCGTCACCGGCGTTGAGGACCTTGGCGTCGACCCACTCGGTCAGCCGGCGGGGTGCGCCGCTGGAGGAATGGCGGATGACGATCGCGTCGACGCCCATGGCCTGCAGGGTGAGCGCCGTGTCCTTCAGCGACTCGCCCTTGCTGACGCTGGAGCCCTTGGCGGAGAAGTTGATGACGTCGGCGGACAGCCGCTTCTCGGCGACCTCGAAGGAGATCCGGGTGCGCGTGGAGTCCTCGTAGAAGAGGTTGCAGACGGTCCGGCCGCGGAGGACTGGGACCTTCTTGATGGGGCGGACGGCGATGTCCTTGAGCTCCTCGGCGGTGTCGAGGATGCGGGTGATCATCCCGGCGTCGAGGTCCTCGATGGACAGCAGGTCGTCGATCACTGGTCGCCTCCGATGATGAGGACCTCGTCACCGGCGTCGTCGACCTCGGCGAGGTGGACCCGGATGTCCTGGTTGCGGGAGGTGGGGAGGTTCTTGCCGACCACGTCGGCGCGGATCGGCAGCTCGCGGTGGCCCCGGTCCACGAGGACGGCCAGGCGGACGGCGGCGGGCCGGCCCTGGTCCATGACGGCGTCCATGGCGGCCCGGATGGTGCGGCCGGTATACAGCACGTCGTCGACGAGGACGACGGTGCGGCCGTCGATGGAGCCGGGGAAGCGCGTCTTGCCGAGCGGCAGGGGGCCGGTGCGGGCGTAGTCGTCGCGGTAGAGCGTGACGTCGAGGACCCCTTGGGGCACCTCGTTGCCGTCGATCTCGGCGATGCGCGCGGCGAGCCGTTCGGCCAGCGGGACCCCGCGGGTCTGGATCCCCATGAGGACCAGTCCCTCGGCGACGGAGCGCCCGTCCCCACCAGCGGCGTGGTTCTCGAGGATCTGATGGGCCATGCGCGTCAGCGCGCGGTCGATGTCGTCTGGTGACAGCACTCGTGTCACGGGTGGCTCCTTCCCGGCCTCGCAGGACCGGCCTTAAAGGTGCGAGTGGCGTTCGGGTGAGACTAGCAGCCACCCACCCCCTCCCCCGAGTCGACCCGCCGCCATATGGACAGGCACGCAACAAAACCGTCGGTGCCGTTGTGGTCCGGTCGGGCTCGCCCGAACGTCAGGCCGCGAGGTCGTGCGCGGCGACGCCGAGCGCCTGGACCAGTACGTCACGCCGCTGGGCGAAGACCTCGGTCGAGGCGGACAGGCCGATCGCCCACCACTCCTCCGTCTCGGTGGTGTGCACGGTCCGGTCCCCGGTGGGTGGCTGGCCGTCCGCGGGCGGCCGAACGGCACGGACGAGGCGGGCCGCGCACGACACCTGGCCGTCGAACTGTCCCTCCTCGACGAACACGCCGTCGCGGCACGACACGAGCTCGTGGTCCAGCTGGTCGAGGTCGGTCACCGTGCCGGGCGTGAACGCCGGCAGCCCCTGGGCCAGGAGGTACGCCCGGCGTGCCCCCGGGTCCAGCCGGGACAGCAGCGCCTTGCCGAGCGCCGTCGCGTGGGCGCCCTCGTCGAACCCGGGGATGAGGTCCTCCAGGTGCGGGGACCCGGGTGCTTCGGAGACCGCGGTGATGGCGATGCGGCCGTCGACGAACCGGGCGAGGTACACCGAGTGGCCCGTGCCCCCGGCAAGTGACTGCAGCACCTTGCTGACGTCGGCGGGACCGAGGAGTGCGCTGCGCAGGTCGGCGAACCGGTCGGCGATGCCGAGACCGAGTGAGTAGTCGCCAGCCGCGTCCCTGACCAGATAGTCCTCGTAGGCCAGCGTGCGCAGCAGGTGGTAGGTCGTGGCGAGCTTGAGGCCGGTCCTCCGGGCGATGACCTTCGGCGCGAGCCCCTCTGGATGGCCCCCGACGACCTCGAGTATGCGCAGCGCACGGGAAACGCTCTGGATGAGATCGGACGGGATGTCCATCGATGTGCCCTCCACCGTCGTGCGAGCGGTCATCGTGCACACGGCTCGTCCACCGATGAGCGTTCGACGTGTTCACCATATGAAATCGGCGGCCTTGTGGACAGGGGTGACCGGCCGGTTGAGTCCGGTGCATGCACGAGCCGACCAGTTCGCCCCCAACGCCCGGTTCCGTCGGGTCCGCGGTCACCGCGGCGCTCTCCGGCGTCATCGACCCCTGCTGCCGTGACCGCGGGATCTCCGTGGTCGACATGGGGTTGGTCTCGGAGGTGCACGTCGACCCCGACGGGCACGCCGCGATCGACATCCTGCTGACCAGCGGCTGGTGTCCGTTCCAGGTCGACCTGACCGCGGAGGTGACGGCGGCGGCGGAGACCGTACCCGGTGTCCGCACCGCCGAGGTCCGGATCCGGGTCGACCGCACCTGGTCGCCCGACCGCATGAGCCCGTCGGCCCGGCAACGGCTCCGCCTGCTGCCCGAGCCGGGTGAGGTCGGCGACCGCGACCGCTACCTCGCCGCGAATCCCCTGCCGATCGCCCACGTCGGCTGACCCGAGCCCAGGAGGACCCCATGATCCGTGATGCGTTCGTCTTCGACGGCGTCGCCCACCCGTTCAACGCCGACCTCAAGAACGCGCTCGGCCGCGGCGGGGAGATGTTCGTCAACCACCTCTACGCCTTCCACGCCACCCTGACGCCCGACGGCCAGACCGTCCTGCCCGCCGAGGAGTGGCTCAAGCAGTGGGACATCTCCGAGATCCAGGAGATGGTCTTCGACCAGTCCGACACCGACATGCTGATCTCCATGCCGCTGCCGCTGACCGACCTGTTCAAGGACGGGCTGTCGCCGTGGCAGGAGTGCGCCGAGCTGGCCAGCCGCGACCCTGACCGGATCGTCTTCTGGGGCACCGTCAACCCGATGGAGGGCCGTCGGGCGCTCGACGAGATGGAGCTGCAGGTCCGAGAGCACGGCGCCAGGGGCTTCAAGTTCTACAACACTCGCTACGACTACGGTCAGCCGATCCCGTGGCGCATGGACGACCCCAAGATCGCCTTTCCCATCTTCGAGAAGGCCCAGGAGCTCGGGGTCGACGTCATCGGGGTGCACAAGGGCGTGCCGCTCGGCCCGCAGCCGATCGAGCACACGCAGACGTGGGACATGGACGGAGCGGCGGCCGCCTTCCCGGACCTCAACTTCATCATCTACCACGTCGGCTTGCCGTTCCTCGACGAGACCTGCTGGCAGCTGATCCGCCACCCCAACCTCTACGCGTCGTTGGCTGCCACCATCGACTTCGTGGTGCGGTCACCGCGCATGTTCGCCGAGATCATCGGCAAGCTGCTGTTCTGGTGTGGGGAGGACAAGATCGTCTACGGCAGCGAGGCGCCGATCTTCCACCCCCAGTGGGCGCTCGAGGCGTTCATGGACTTCGAGATCCCGCAGGACATGGTCGAGGGCTACGGCTACCCGCAGCTCACCGACCAGGCCAAGCGCAAGATCCTCGGGGAGAACCTGCTCCGCCTCCACGGGATGGACGTCGAGCAGACCGTCCAACGCCTCGGCCGCCGCTGACCCCTTCGGCCCCGGGTGGTGCCGTCGCTACCCGTGGTGTGTCGCCCAACGACGACATGCGGCCGGTTCGACGACACACCGCTGGGGGCCGGGCCGGCGCGCCCCGTGGTGTGTCGCCCAACGCCGAGAGGTGGCCGGTTCGACGACACACCTGGGGCCGTGGCTCGGCGACGGGCGGCAGGGCCGCCGGGCCGGGTTGTCCACAGGGCGTGGAGGTTCTCCGCCTGACGCGCCAGACCCCGACGACGATCGGGCGATGACACCCGCGCAACGCGAACGGCTCCACCACCTCCTGCTCCACAATCATCAGGCCCTCACGGTCGAGGAGGCGCAGCGGGCAGGTTTCTCCCCCGAGCAGCTCCGTCGGCTGGTGGACCGACGCGAGCTCCGCCGGCCGCGTCGGGGGCTGCTCACCTCCCCCTCCTCCGCCCGGACGGTCCAGGAGCAGGTGGCAGCCGCCATCAGGCTGGCTGAACGTCCTGCGTTCGCCGCCCGTCACAGCGCGCTGCTGCTGCACGGCCTGCGCTGGTTGCCCGGCAACCCGCGGCGACCCGAGGTGGTAGTCGCGGGCCCATCCCGGCCCGAGCTCGAGACGAACGTGATCGTGCACCGGACGCGCCAGCTGGAGGACCTGGACCTGGTGACGGTCCAGGGCATCCCGACCACGACCGTCGAACGTGCCGTCATCGACCTCGCGAGCGGATCGACGACGGGAACGCTGCTGCGGCTGGTCGACGAGGTGCTGTACTCCGGCCTGGCGGACCGAGACACCCTGGTCCTTCGGAGCGAGGCGCTGCAGCGTGGTCGACGGGGGGTGCGGACGATCCTCCGGGTCGCGTCGGCGAGGGGGCCGCAGCGGTTCCGGTCCGACCTCGAGCGGACGGCCCTTCCCCTCCTCCGTCGCGCCGGCCTGCACGACGTCGAGCCGAACGTCGTGCCGCTGCACGCCCCGTCAGCTGGCGAGATGGATGCCGTGTCGGAGCACCACCGGGTGATCGTCGAGCTGGACGGCCTCCGGTTCCACGCCGACGGTCGGGCGCGCCAGCGCGACAACGTCAAGGGCAACGCCGTCGTGCTCGGCCGCTACACCCTCCTCCGCTTCACCTACGCCGACGTCCACGATCGACCTGGCGACGTCGAAGTACAGGTCCGAGCGGTCGTTCGCCCACGCGCCTGACCGTCGTGACCGCTGGTCCGCCCATGCCCTCGACCCCTTGGGTGTGTCGCCCAACCACGACATGTGGCCGGTTCGGCGACACAGGTAGGCACCGGTCCCGGCGTGGCCCCTGGGGTGTGTCGGCCAGCCACGACATGTGGCCGGTTCGACGACACACCTGGGCCGTGACGAGCCGCAGCCCCGACGGATGCGCCCAACCGCGACGTCCCCGGACCCGGCCGTGCAGGACGACGGGCTAGAGGAGGTCGCGGTCGCGGGCGACGGCGGCGAGGATGCCGTTGACGAAGCGGGGGGAGGAGTCGGTCGACAGCGACTTGGCCAGCTCGACGGCTTCGTCGATGGCGACGGCGGGGGGGACCTCGTCGATGTAGAGCAGCTCGGCGAGGCCCAGGCGCAGGACGTTGCGGTCCACACCGGGCATGCGGTCCAGCGTCCAGCCCTCGGCCCGTTCGCCGATGAGCTGGTCGATGTCGTACCGGTTGTCGGCGACGGTCGTGACCAGCGTGCGGGTGAACGCATCGACCCAGCCGCCCTCGGGGTCGTCCAGCAGGGTGGCTGCCGGGACACCGCGCAGGTCCGCAGCGAACAGGACCTCGAGCGCCTTCGTCCGGGCCTCGGTCCGTGACATCGACCGCCCGGACCCCCGTACGGAGTCCTCGGCGGCGGTCATGCGCGGGAGATGTAGTCGCCGGAGCGGGTGTCGACCTTGATCTTCTCGCCGATGTTGACGAACAGGGGCACCTGCACCTCGGCACCGGTCTCGAGGGTGGCCGGCTTGCTGGCGCCGCTGACGGTGTTGCCGGCGACGCCGGGCTCGGTCTCGGTGATCTCGAGGATCACGTTGGCCGGGAGGGTGAAGTCGATGACCTCGCCCTCGTAGAACGTCAGCTCGATGACGTCGGACTCCTTGGTCCACTTCATCGCGTCGGCGACGACCTCCTGCGGCACGAAGGTCTGCTCGTAGCTGTCGGTGTCCATGAAGACGTACTGCTCGCCGTCCTGGTACAGGTACTGCAGCTCGGTGCGGGTGACGATGGCCTGCTCGAGCTCCTCACCGGCGCGGAAGGTCTTGTCGACGACTTTGCCGTCGGGAACGCTCTTGAGCTTGGTACGGACGAACGCCGGGCCCTTGCCGGGCTTGACGTGCTGGAAGTAGTCGATCTTCCACAGCTTGTCGTCGATCTTGACGGTCATGCCGTTCTTGAGGCTGTTGGTCGAAACCATGGGGGTCTCCTGGAGACGTTTAGAGGACGATGAGGTCGTGGGAGGCCGTGGTCAAGCGCTCGCCGTCGGTGTGCCCTACCAGCACGACGTCTTCGATGCGGACCCCGCCGAGCCCCGGGACGTAGACGCCCGGCTCGACCGTGATGGCCATCCGGTCACGCAGTGTACCGGTTGCCTGAATGCCCAGGAACGGCTCCTCGTGGATCATCAGGCCAACCCCGTGGCCGGTCCCGTGGCGGAAGTCCGCGCCGTGGCCCGCGTCGGTGATGACCTCGCGGCACACCGCGTCCAGCTCCTTGGCGCCGATGCCGTCCCGCACCGCCTCGACCCCCGCCTGCTGCGCGCGGCGGACCAGGTCGTACAGGTCGCCCAGGTCCGATGCCACCGCGCCCACCGCGACGGTGCGGGTCATGTCGGCGTGGTAGCCGTCGACGCGGGCACCGAAGTCCATGGTGAGCAGCTCGCCACGGCCGACGGGACGATCCGAGGGTGAGTGGTGGGGCACCGCCCCGTTGGGTCCGGCGGCCACGATGGGGTCGAACGCCGACGCCTCGGCCCCCCGCCGGGTCATGTCGTCCAGCAGCCGACGGGCGATCTCGCGTTCGGTCAGGCCGGGTGCGATCCACCCGAGCGCCGCCTCGAACGCCTCGACGGTGATGGCGCACGCCCGACGGAGCGCGGCGATCTCGTGGGCGTCCTTGACCGCCCGGACACCGGCGAGCAGCCCCTCGGTGGGGACCAGCTCGACGTGCTCGAGCAGGTCGGCCAGCTCGCGCACGACCGCCCACGGCAGCACCTCGGCCTGGACGGCCAGGGGTCCGTCGATGTCGGCGTCGCCCAGCCACCCCCAGGTGCGGTCGATGACGATCTCCGCGGCAGGCGCCTCCACCTTCGCGCGCAGGGTGTAGCGGTCGTCGGTGACCAGCACGGCCGGGCCGGAGGCCCTGACCAGCGCCCGGCCGGCGGAGCCGCTGAAGCCGGTCAGCCAGCGGACGCTCGGCAGCTCGGTGACCAGCAGCGTGTCGATGCCGGCCTCGGCCATGGCCGCTTGCAGCCGGCCCACGCGGACGTCGATCGCCTCGGCGGGGACGGTGCTCATGCCATGGAACGCAGGACGTCGTCGACGATGCCGCGGCGGGGTTCGTCGATGACCTCGGCCTCGCCGGGCCGGCGGCTGATGATGAACCGCACGCCATCGCGGGCCTTCTTGTCGCGGGCCATGACGTCCCAGACGGCGCCCGGGTCCAGCCGCAGGCCGCGGGTGGGCAGGCCGAGTCCCTCGAGGACCGCGACGGTGCGGTCCGCCAGCCCCTTCTCGGCGATGTCCAGCCGCTCGCCCAAGCGGGCGGCGAAGACCATGCCGAGCCCGACGGCCTCGCCGTGGCGGTAGGTGCCGTAGCCGGTCAGGGCCTCGATGGCGTGGCCGACGGTGTGGCCGTAGTTGAGGAGGGCCCGACGGCCCGACTCCAGCTCGTCCTCCGACACGATCTCGGCCTTGACCGTCGAGCCGCGGCGGACGATCTCGCGCAGCACGTCGGGTTCGCCGGCCGTGGCCGACCCGGGCCGTTCCTCAAGCAGCTCCAGGACCACGGGGTCGGCGATGAAGCCGTACTTGGCGACCTCGCCGAGGCCGGCCCGTCGTTCGCGGTCGGGCAGCGTGGAGAGGGTGCCGACGTCGCTGATGACGACCAGCGGCTGGTGGAAGGCCCCGATGAGGTTCTTGCCCTGGGCCAGGTTGATGCCGGTCTTGCCGCCGATGGCGGAGTCGACCTGGGCCAGGAGCGTCGTGGGGACCTGCACCAGCGCCACGCCGCGGTTCCAGGTGGCGGCCGCGAATCCGGCAAGGTCGCCCACCACTCCCCCGCCGAGGGCGATCACCACGTCGTCGCGCAGCAGCGGGATGCCGGCGAACCGCGACCAGAGCGCCGCGAGGGTGTCGGTGGACTTGGCCTGCTCGCCGTCGGGCACGCGGATGGTGACCAGGTTGAGCCCGGCCGCCTCGATCGCCGCGGACACGGCCTCGCCGTAGTGGTCCCAGACGACCCCGTTGGTGACGACGACGGCGTTGCGGGCGTGGGCGGGCCACGGGACCAGGTCGTGCAGGTCGGCCAGGAGTCCGGCCCCGACGTGGATGTCGTAGCTGCGCGGGCCCAGGTCGACGTGGATGGTGTCGTGGGTCATGGTCAGGGTCGTTCCTCGGGGCTGAGCACGCCGGGCTGCTGCATCGCCCATGCCAGGACCTCCTGGGCCACGACCTCCGAGGAGCGTCCCATGGTGTCCAGCACGTAGACGGCGCTGCTGGCGTAGGCGTCGTACCGCTCGGCACGCAGCGCGCTCAGGCGGCTGTGCAGGGCGTCGGGGTCCTGGTCGCCTTCCAGCAGGGGGCGCTTGTTGGGCTTGGCGGAGGAGGCGAGGCGACCGACGAGCACCTCGACAGGCACGTCGATCCAGACGATGTCGCCGGTGGCGCGCAGGCGGGCGACGTTGTCGGGGTCCATGACGACGCCACCGCCGAGGGACACGACCTGGCCCTGCGTGGCGGCGACCTGACGGACGGCCTCGCGTTCCATGTCGCGGAAGGCCGCTTCGCCCTGCTCGGCGAAGATGGTCGCGACGCTGCAGCCGGCGGTCTCCTCGACCTGCTTGTCGGTGTCGACGAAGGGGCGGTCGAGCAGCCCGGCGACGATGCGGCCGATGGTGGACTTGCCCGACCCCATCATCCCGGACAGGACGATGTTGCGGCCCTGCTGGTCGGTGGCGTCGACGGTCACGGCGCGTCGTCCCGCAGGCTGCCGGCGTCGGTGCCCTCGGGGGTGCGATAGCCGCGTTCGTCGACGGGGTCGCCCTGGTAGCCGTCCGCGACGGGCCCGCGGGGACGGTCGACGCCGGCAAGGTAGCCCTGCAGGTTGCGGGTGACCTCGCCGAGGGAGTCGCCGCCGGTCTTCTCCAGCAGCGCCGAGGCGAGCTCCATCGCGACGACGGCCTCCGCGACGACGCCAGCACGAGGAACGGCACAGACGTCGGAGCGCTGGGTGATGGCCTCGGCCGGGCCACGGGTGGCGGTGTCGACGGTGGAGAGGGGACGCATGAGTGAGGAGAGGGGCTTCATCGCGGCGGTGACACGGAGGACCTCTCCGGTGGTCATGCCCCCCTCGAGCCCGCCGGCCCGGTGGGTCTTGCGGACGAACCGTCCGTCCTCGCCGGGGAGGATCTCGTCGTGGGCGACCGAGCCGGGGACGGCGGCCGAGCCGAACCCGTCGCCGACGCCGACGCCCTTGAACGCCTGGATGCTCATCAGTGCGGCGGCCAGGCGGGTGTCGAGCTTGCGGTCCCAGTGGACGTGCGAGCCGAGGCCCGGCGGGAGGCCGTGGACGACGACCTCGACGACGCCGCCGAGGGTGTCGCGTTCGGCCTTGGCCCGGTCGACGCGGTCCTGCATGGCCTGGCTGACCTCGGGGTCGAGGCAGCGCATGGGATCCTCGTCGATGCGGTCGAGGTCGTGCGGGCCGGGGAGGGGGTGTTCGTCGGTGACCGCGACCTCGGCGATGCGGGTGACGTGGGAGAGGACCTGGACGCCGACGTGGCGGAGGAGCCGCTTTGCGAACCAGCCGAGCCCGACGCGGGTGGCGGTCTCGCGGGCGCTGGCACGTTCGAGGACGTTGCGGGCGTCGTCGAAGTCGTACTTCTGCATGCCGACGAGGTCGGCGTGGCCCGGGCGGGGCCGGGTGAGGGCGGCGCCGCGACCGGTGGCCTGCAGGGCGTCGGGGTCCTCGGGCGCCTCGATGCCCATCGCCTCGGTCCACTTCTCCCATTCGGTGTTGTGGATGACGAGGGCGACGGGTGACCCGAGGGTCAGCCCGTGGCGGACGCCGCCGAGGATCTCGATGCGGTCGAGCTCGAAGTTCATCCGTGGGGAGCGCCCGTAGCCGAGGCGGCGGCGGGCGAGCTCGTGGCGGATGCCGTCGAGGTCGGTGGGTACTCCGGCGGGGAGGCCGTCAAGGATGCCGACGAGGGCGGGTCCGTGGGACTCCCCTGCGGTCAGGTAGCGCAGGGTCACAGTGCGAGCATCCTAGCCGGGTGCGGTGCCCGGCCTACTTGACGATGGTCTCGCCGGCGCAGAGCGTGAACCGGGAGTCGCCGAACAACATGATCGCGCACTGTCCGTCGATGTCGAGCAGCTGGAAGCGTTCGGCGAAGACCTCACCCTCGGCGATGGCCTCGTGGAGGGTCTCGTCGATGGTGACGTCCAGGCTGTCCCCGGTGAGGGAGACGGCGTCGAGGGTGATCTCGGTGCTGCCGGCGGCGGGGCCGACCGGCTCGTAGATCTCCTCGCCGGCGCTGCCCTGGGGGGCGGTGCCGTCGGCCGGCGCATCGTCGTCGACGGGCGGAGTTGTCGGGGCCGTGGTCGTGCCGCCGCCGGAGGACGAGGAGCCGCTGGTGGTGCTGCTGCTGGTCCCGACGGTGACGTCGGTCGTGGTGTCGGAGTCGGCATCGACGTCCACGTCGACGATCACGTCGGGATCGTCAGCTTCGACCACTGAGGCCTGCCCGCTCTCGACCTCGACCACCAGCTGCTGGAAGGGGTCGCGAGCGGTGAAGATGCCGAAGGTCTCCGGCACCGGCTCGCCGAAGAGCGTCTCGATCTCGTCGTCGCTGAGCACGGGGTCGTCGGGGCTCTCGGTGCCGGGGACGGGGGTGCCGTCCTCGGGTACGACCACGGGCGGGTCGGCGGGGTCGACGGAGCCGACCTCGTCGTCACCGGCGAGGAGCGGGGAGAGGACGAACGTCCACAGTGCGTAGATGGCCGCGAGGCCGACGACGACTGCGAGGAGGATCTGCAGGGGCCGGCTGACCTGCTGCTGGCCGTCGGTCGTGCTCATCGGGTCCCTCCCATGGCCACGGCCACCTGGTCGCCGTCGACCATGCTGATCTCGTCACTCTCAGCAGGAGCGTCGTCGCCCTCGGGGGCCTCGGTGGTCCCTTCGACGGGGGCGTTCGGGTCGATCACGGGGGCGTTGGGATCCACGGGTGCGACGATCAGGGCGAAGATGGAGCCGCGGATGGTCGAGCTCAGCCTGGGGAACCCGTCCTCGCTCTCCTCCAGGCCGATCTGCTGGACCAGCATGGCGCGGGCCACTTCGACCTCGAGGCGGCGAAGGAAATCTGCCGCTTGGAAGTAGCCCCCCTCCAACACGATCTCGGTTTCGATGCGGCCGAGGACCAAGCCCGGTTGCGCGGGGGGCGGGGCGCCCTCGACCACCACCGGATCTGCGAACGTCAACGACTCGACGGTCAGGCCCGACGCGTCAGCAGCCAGCTGGACCTGACGGACAAGTGACGCCTGCGATGGGTTGACCGGGATGTACTGCTCGAGCCGGGCCAGGTCCGCCTGGATCTGCACTTCCTGCTCACGGATGTCACGGAGCTGGGCGATCTGGGTGCGCAGCTGGCCCTGCTGGGTGACCAGCGTGGCGGTTTCGGCCTGGAGTGCCTGCTGCTGCGTGCGGGCGGGCCCGTAGAACAGGAACCACCACGCGACCGTCAGGACGACAGCTGCGGCGAGGACGGACAGCCAGACGCGGGTCATCGGGTGACCCCCGGAAGGCCCTCGGCGTACCGGCCGGTGCGGTTGTCCTCGTCGAGGCGGACCTCGGCGTCGAAGGTCGTCACGCCGACGTCACCGATCTCTTCCTGGACTGCGTTGGACAAGTACTGCTGGAAGAACGAGTCGACCTGACCGAAGCGCAGGAGCACGGACTCGACACCGGGGGCGAACCGTTCAGTCGAGTACCCCGTCACGTTGAGGAACCCGACGTCCGCGGTGTCGTTCTCGGCGAAGACCTCGTTGGAGACCGTGCCCGGGTCGTTGAGCGCACCGTCGAAGGTTCTGAGGGATGCCGTGGTCGGAACGGACAGCGCAAGGTTGTTGAGCACCTGTGCCCAGGACACCTCCTCGTCCATGGCTGTGGTGAGGATGGCGTTCGTGGCGTTGAGCCGGTCTGCGAGGTCCTGGAACGCGGCGAGCGACTGGACCTCGGCCTGGAGGCGGTTGACCTCGGCCTGCGCGGTGTCGCGCTCGTCCTTGGCGTCGTTGACGGCAGCGAGCTGGCCGAGCAGGACGAACGCCAGCAAGGCAACCCATGCGGCCACGACGAGCACGCCGACACCGACCATGCGGCGCTGGCGGCTTCGTTCCTCGAACTCCCGTGGGAGGAGGTTGACACGCACGCTCATTCGAGCGCTCCCATCGCCAGGCCGACAGCAACGGCAAGGAAGGGCTCGGCTTCTGCCAGCTGTGCCGGCTCGAGGCCGACCTTGCCGATCTGCAGGCTCTGCATGGGGTGACCGCGGTCGACGGGAAGGCGGACGGCCTCGGACAGGCGCTCGGCGAGGTTGGGCAGCTGGGCGCCGCCTCCGCTGATGATCACTCGCTCGACCTGGACGGAGTCGCCCTGTGCGCGGTAGTAGTCGAGCGAGCCTCGGACCTCGTCGATGAACCGCTGGGCACGCTCGGAGATCATCGATCCCTCGGGCGATCCGGGCGCGTGGCCGGCGGACTTCATGGCCTCTGCCTGCTCCCAGGACACGCCGAAGGAGTTCTGGAGGGACTCGGTGACCGAGTTGCCACCCATGAGCAGGATGCGGACGAAGCGTGGAATGCCGCCGGAGTGCACCACGATGTTGGTGACGGTGGAGCCCACGTTGACGATCAGCTCACCCGTCGTCACGGTACGTGGCTGCCCCTCGTCGACCGGTTCCGGTTCGTCGGCAAGCGCACGCAGCAGCGCGAACGCGTCGAGGTCAAGGAGGACCGGCTCGAGCTTGGCCTGCTTCATGACCGCCAGCAGCCCGTCGACCATCTCGCGAGCAGCGGCCACCAGCAGCAGCCGCGACATCGCGGTTCCGTCGGGGTTGGCGTACTCCTCGAGGATCTCGAAGTCGAGCAGCGCCTCGTCGACAGGGATCGGGATGTAGTCCTGCACCTGGAACGGCAGCGACTCGCGCAGCTGCTGCTCAGGGAGGGACGGCAGGTCGACCTGGCGGACGACGACCTGCTGGTTCGCCACGCCGAGGGCGACCTTCTTGCCCTTGAACTTGTAGCGACTCATGAGGATCTGGAGCGCCTCGACAACAGCGTCGGGGTCGACGATCTCACCGTCGCGCACCGCGCCTGGGGGCAGCATGACCTGCCCGAGGCGGTCGAGGGTGTGTCCACCCTTGCCGCCAGTCAGCTGCACAGCGCGTACTGCGCTGGAGCCGATGTCGAGTCCGATTGCGGAAGCCATGGGGAAGTTGGGCCTCGTCCGCTACTTGGTTTCGTCCGCGGTGCGCGCCTCGCGCGCCACCGCCTCGAACGATGCGTCGATGTAGTCCGAGAGCTCGCGCCCGCGGATGCGGTAGTTCTTGCCGACGCGAATCGCCGGTAGGTCACCGGCCTTGATGAGCCGGTAGACGGTCATGTTGCTCACGCGCATGTGGTCAGCTACCTCAGCGACCGTCCAGAGACGGTCCTTGTCAATCGGTGCCATGGGTACTCCTCCGAGGTCCCGCTGGGACCTCCCCTTCCTTTGTTCAGTTGTCGGCGGGGTTCGGGATCTGCCGTCCGTCTGCCTGCCGTTGGCCCGTGTCTCAGCTCTGCCAAGCCGTTGACACGAGCACCCATGGTGCACAGCACCCACAGTGCTCGTCAAGAGCAACTCCAGTTAACACCAGCAACACGAGCAACTCCAGTAGCACGGACTGCGGCGTTCGACGCAAACGAGGCGCAGCTCACGCCAGAACGCCGAACGCCCACCCAGCGACGGACTGGATGGGCGTGCTGTTGGGGCGTCAGCAGACGTTGCCGTCCTTCTGTCCCCCGCCGTCTGAATCCCAGCTGAGGAGCACTGCGCCGCCGTTGAGGTCGGCGTGAGCGGCCGTGAGGCAGAAGACCTGCCCTCCTGAGGCCACGGGCTCCGCGACGACCACGGAGACTCCGACAGCAGTGGTGAACGCGATGTCGGCTGCCGTGGGGTAGTCGCCTCGGTTCCTGTAGGCCAGCTCCATCTCGTTGGCAGCCGTTCGCAGGTCGGCCTGTGCCTGGGCCTCGACGGCACGTTCTCGCTGCGCCAGGAACTGCGGTACGGCAACGGCAACGAGAACCCCCAGGATGATCACCACCACGAGGAGCTCGATCAGGGTGAAGCCGGCATCGTCGTGTCGGAACGCTTTTCTGGTGTCCATCGAACCTCCATGCACCTCTACGGCAGGCCGGCTCACGACTGTAGGCAACAGTCCACCGGAGTTCGGGCGGAACGCCTCGGAACACACGACCGGCCCCCCGCCTGTGGCGAGGGGCCGGCACGTGTTCCGGATCGGAGTGGCCTAGCTCCAGGCCCCGAGCCCGCCCGTTGCGGAGTCGTAGGTGACCGACTCGGCGATGTTGGCGTGGGAACCGGTCAGCTGGTAGGTCTGACCGCCACCGACGACCGCCGCGAGGCTGGTGTTGTCGCTCAGCTGGAGGTCGACACCCGCGCAGACGCCGTCAGGGGTGGAAACGCCGGTCGGGGACGCTGCCTGAACAGCGATGCTCGGGTACGCCGCGTTGTTGGCGTAGCAGGTCTCCATGTTGGTGGCGAGGTTGCGCAGGTCGGATTCGACCGAGGCGCGCCACGCGCTCTCACGCTGGTTGAGGAAGGTCGGGATGGCGATCGCGGCCAGGATGCCGATGATGATCACGACGACGAGCAGCTCGATGAGGGTGAAGCCGTCTTCGTCGTCCTTGCGGAAGCGGTCGAACATTGGTGCGTTTCCTTTGGTTTCGTGGGGGATGCTCCCACGGGCACATTTCACTCTTGGTTCCCTTGTGCCCAGGTGTCCTGGTCACGAGGCAGCCCGGCGGTCCCGTACGTGATTGCGATGATTTGGTGGGATCCGTGGCTTTGCGTCCCGGCCTTGCAGCCGGTTTGCCTTTTCTCGTACCCGCGGTTTGCGCTTGCAACTTCTGTATCGGTCAGCGCCGAGGCCCACTTGAGCCGAATACCCGAGAATTTCGCCCGTGCACGGGGACGACCCCTCTCGGCCGGTCACAACGTCCACGACCGCCCGTCTGGGACGGGCGGTCGGTGCTGGGCGCACTCGCGGGGATCACGGTCAGGCGCAGGTCCCACCGGGACACTCGCTGTAGACCGAGACCTCCCACTGTCCCTCGACAGGGTCGATGAAGTGCGGCGGCGACTGGTACGTGAACCGCTGGTCGTACACGTAGTCCTTGAAGTAGCCCCTGCTGCCGTCCACGAGTCCGACGGGACCTCGGAACACCTGCGCGATCGCGCCGTTGACGCTGATGTCACCGAGCGGGATCCCCTGGTTCCAGTTGGGAACCAGGAACGATCCGGTCACGCTGAGGATGGCTGCATCGATCTGCGGGTTGTAGAAGTACTGCGTCGGGTGATTCGGGCCAGCTGTCCGCTGCGAGCCGGTGCTGGACACCGGGTGGTAGATCTGCACCAGGTTCTGGGCGACGAGGCCGATGATGTCGTCGGACGTGGCAGACCTGTCGGCGCGGGTGATGTGCCAGATGATGGCGAGGTTGTTCTCCGACGCCACGGTGACGCGTCCGTTGACCTCGCCCTCCACGAAGGCATCGCCGGCCCGGCAGTCGTAGGCGATGTGGTCCTGACGTGCGCTGTTGTAGGGGTACCCGAGGCCGTTGCCTCCACCACAGCCCGAGACGGCCTGGGACGCCGGGACGTTCTGGACGTAGACGACCCCGTTGGAAGGCAGGTTGACTCGTTGCCGCCCGCCGGGCCACGACCCACACCCGGCGCCCGAGCTCCGTGTCTGTGGGCTCGTGACCCACATCTGGGTGCCGACGAACTCGATTTCCGTCGGGCCGGTGTACAGGCAGCCATCACCACCGATGGTGTGGTCTGCCTCCCGACGGATCGACTGGTTGCTGGGCGGCATGGTCAGTCGGTCGGCGCGGCGTGGATACCCGGGCTGGAAGACGGCGCCGTCGAAGCTGTTGACGCTGTAGAGGTTTCCGGGTGAGGATCCGGTGGCCGGCCCGCGGAACTCCGGACGTCCGTACACGACGAAGCGGTCGTTGGTGTGGAACGGCCCGTTGACGACGTCACCGGTGGCCCAGTTGATCTGGATGCAGCGGGAGTCACGCGCCGGGCTGTCGTAGACGTGCCGACGGCAGACGACCTCGGCCTCCGCCTGCGTGAGTCCGTTGTAGGGATAGACGAGGGGGCTCAGGGTCTCGTACTCGGTGAAGTACAGGTAGTTGAGGAAGTTCTGGCGACGAAGCTGGGTGTTGACGGTCCGCGTCTCGCCGTTCACACGGCCGGTTGACGTCAGGTAGATGTTGCCCGTCGTGGGGAGGGCACTGACGTCGACGGCGTAGGTGAACTCCGCGTTGCCCGTGCCCGGGACGTCGACGAACTGGCTGAAGGCGAGGTTTCCGTCAGGGGGCGTACCGGCATCGGGCCACTGCCAGTAGTCCTGATTGCGGTTGAGCCGGTAGAGGTAGTCGTCGACCCCGGCGTCGGCTGCCGCCAGTGCCGCTTGTCGGTCACGGTCATCGGTTGACTGCCGGGTCTCCCTGATGGTCACGGCGGTCACGGTGGTGACCAGGATGGCGAGGATCGACGCCATGCCCACGGTGAGCAGCAGCGCGTAGCCCTCCTCGCCATGCAGGCGCGAGGGTCGTAGCGCCCTGAGCAACGATCGCATCATGGCTCCTTAGGTGAGGTTGCGCAGCTCGATACGGCTGCTGATCGTGACCGGGCCGGTACGCGGGTTGTCGTCGGCGTCGAGGCTCATCTCGACGCGCACCGACACGACGGTCTCTCGCTGCGCCGCCGTGAGCTGCCCGCTGAGGGTCATCGGTGTGCTGGACGGCGCGACTTGGTCGTAGTAGCTGAAGATGCTGCGGTCGGTGAGCCCCGTCGCGATGATTCGTTCGGTGCTGTTGGTGCTGCTGTAGGTCCAGTCGGGTCCGCTGCCGCTCGGCGTGGTGACACGCTCGATCAAGCGGCCATCAGGGTCCACATAGATCAGTACTTGGAGCGCTGGGCTGCTGGGGTGCCGTCCGTGCTGGCTGTAGAACCGAATCCCGTAGTCGGCCCCGGCGATGATGGCCGGCGGATTCGCCGTGCTGGACGACGATGGCGGGACGGCGGAACGCAGCATGCTCAGCACCCGCGCCTCCGCGGTACGGACGGAGCTCGTCGACGCCGCGGTGTTCTCGACCGACTGCCCCGTCTGCATCGTGATGATCATCGTCGACGTGACGATCGTGCCCACGATGGCGAGGATGCTGATGCCGACGAGCAGCTCGACGAGGCTGAACCCGTGATCGTCCTCGCGCCGTTCGAGGGCGTGCCGGAGCGCCGTCACAACGCCACCTCCGTGACGGTCGCCAGCATGCCGTGCGTGAACGTCACCGTCGCCTGGGCGGTCCCGACGGAGACGCGCCAGGGGCCGTACGGCATCAGGACGTACAGCTGTCCGTTGGCGGGCATCGTGCCGAACTCGAGCGTCTCGGTGCACGAGGCGGCGGTGTCGTCCATGAACGCTCGTACGGTGCCGCCGGGGGGACCGGTGATACGCGCCACGTGCATCGCCAGGTTGCTGTCGGTCCTGTCGCCGGGATCCACAGCCGCCACCGGAGTGTCGGGGGCGCCGTTGGCCACGGGGGCGGCCGCCGGACAGAGGCCGGCGTACAACCCGTAGCCGGCGTCGAACGGGAACAATCCGTCCACGACCCGTGGATGCCCGGTCCCGGGGAACTCCTTGCGCTGGTCCGTGCCGAGGTAGGTGTTGGTGACGGTGTAGCCCTGCCCGGGTGCAACCAGCGGCGAGGCCGGTGCACCCACCGCGGGAACTGGCGTCACCCGTATCGAAGCGGCCTCGTCGTAGATGAACTCCAGGGGAGCGGTCGTCGAGGCGGCCACCGACGTGGTCTGCTGCGACAGCTGGTTGCCCTCGAAGTCGACGTAGCCGCTGTCGTCGAGGGACACGTCGTACTGGCCCGGGGCAACGTTGACGAAGTAGGCACAACCCCGTGATGTGGTGCGCTGCGACCCGAACCCGGATGCCGGCGACTGGGCCGCGTAGCGAACGTTGCGGAAGGCAGCGCCTGCGGCGTCGCGGTCCAGGACCGTCACGGCGATCTGTCCCTTGTCCGGGTCGAGGTCACCGACGCCCGGCGTGATGATGGAGGAGGTGGTGGCTGGGCCGCCGGTCGCGCGAGGCCACGACACGGAGATGTCGGCCACGACGTAGTCGAGGTCGGCCCCCGGCGTGCTGGAGGCGCTGCACGAGGTACCGGCACCGCTCTCGACGTCCACGTAGTCGAGGTCGATGGTGACGGAGTAGGTGATGCCGTCCACGACGACCGTGCTCGTGGTCCGACCGATGACAAGGCTCGTGAAGGGAACGGCCTGGAGCGCGCTCAGCTGCTCCACGGCGATGTTGGTCCCGACGCTGCGGTCGCGGCTGTCGCGCGTGGCGGCGCTGGAGGAGATCAGCGCGCTGGCGGTGCCGGTGAGGACGACTGCCAGGATCGAGATGGCGACGATCACCTCGACCAGCGACACGCCGTCATCGGCGTGTCGCTCGGTGAGGACCGCACGAAGGCGGGACACGAGTCGAGGAGTCACGTCAGCACCTACTGGATCAGTTCGAAGATCTTGAACATGGGCATGTACAGCGCGATGACCATCCCGCCGACCACGGCACCGAGTACGGCGATCATCAGCGGCTCCAGCAGGGCGGTCAGGCTCTCGGTCGTGGCCTCGACCTCCTGGTCGTAGAACTGGCTGATCTTCTCCAGCATCTCGTCGATGGCACCCGTCTCCTCCCCGACGGCGATCATCTGGACGGTCATCGGCGGGAAGATCTCGTGGTTGGACAGCGGCGTATGCATGGATTCGCCCTCCTTGACCGCCCCGACGACGTCGTGGATGGCGTTGGCCATCACCCCGTTGTCGACGGTGTCGGAGGAGATCTCCAGCGCCTGGAGGATCGGCACGCCTGCCTTGAGCAAGGAACCCAGGTTCCGCGTGAAGCGGCTGAGCGCCACCTTGTGGAAGAGCGGGCCGAAGACCGGAGCCTTCAGCTTGAACTTGTCGAGGGCGAAGCGGATCTTCGGGACCTTGCGGGCCTTCTTGAAGGCCTGCCAGCTGAGGTACGGCAGGAAGGCCACGATGTACCAGTACTGGGTCAGGATGTCGGACCCGAGCATGAGGACCTGGGTGGGCAGCGGAAGCTCGCCGCCGAGCTGTTCGAACATGCCGGCGAACGTCGGCACGATGAAGACCAGCATCGCCGCGGTCAGGACGAAGGCCATGATCAGCACGACGACCGGGTAGGTCATCGCCGACTTGATCTTGCGGCGCAGCGCGAGGTCGGACTCGAGTGTCTCGGCGACCCGCATGAGCACCGAGTCGAGCAAACCCGCGGTCTCACCGGCGCGGACCATCGCGATGAAGAGCTTGGGGAACACGTCGTGCTCGGCCATGGCCGCGGAGAGGGGACGACCCTGCTCGACGTCGGAGCGGATCCTGCCGATGATCTCGGCGAGCTTGGCGTTCTCGGTCTGCGCCGCCAGGATGTTCAGGGCCCGGATCAACGAGAGGCCCGAGTTGATCATGGTCGCGAACTGCCGGGCGAAGATCGACAGATCGGCAAGGCCGACCTTCTCCCCCAGACCGGGGATCTTGATCTCCTTCTTGCCCAGCGATTCCTTGTGCTCGCTGATCGAGACCGGCGCGTAGCCGAGCTCGCGAAGCTTGTCGGAGACCGCCTTCTGGGTCGGGGCGGTCATCTGCCCCGACTTGGTCTTGCCGTTCCTGTCGCGAACGGTGTAGTCGAACGTCAGCGTGTCAGCCATGGTCTAGGCCCTTCCGCACAGGCGGTTGAAGTCCGGCACGCTCGCGCAGCGTTCGAGCGCGTGGTTGTAGGTGATGATCCCCTTGTTGACCAGGTCGGCCAGGGACTGGTCCATGGCGACCATGCCGTGCTGCTTGCCGGCCTGGATCGAGGAGTACATCTGGTGGGTCTTGCCCTCGCGGATCAGGTTCCTGATCGCAGAGGTGGCGACCATGATCTCCGTCGCGACCGCACGGCCCTGCCCGTCGGAGCGCTTCAGCAGCTGCTGGGTGACCACACCGTTCAGCGCGGTGGCCAGCATCACGCGGACCTGCTCCTGCTGGTGCGGCGGGAACACGTCGATCACGCGGTCGACGGTCTGCGGCGCGTCCTGGGTGTGCAGCGTGCCGAACACGAGGTGCCCGGTCTCTGCGGCGGTGATGGCCAGCTGGATGGTCTCCAGGTCACGCATCTCACCGACGAGGATGACGTCGGGGTCCTGGCGCAGCACGTGCTTGAGCGCCTGGGCGAAGCTGTGCGTGTCGGTGCCCAGCTCGCGCTGGTTGACCACCGAGCGCTTGTGGTTGTGGAGGAACTCGATGGGGTCCTCCACGGTCATGATGTGCGACGCCCGCTCGCGGTTGATGATGTCGATGATGCTGGCGAGCGTCGTTGACTTGCCCGAGCCCGTCGGCCCGGTGACCAGCACCAGGCCACGAGGCATGAACGCGAAGTTCGCGACCTGCGCGGGGACACCGAGGTCCTCCAGCGGCTTGATCTCGAACGGGATCATTCGCATGACCGAGCCGATTGACTCGCGCTGCTGGAAGACGTTGACGCGGAAGCGTCCCTGGCCCGGGAGGGTGTAGGACATGTCCAGCTCGAGCTCGTTCTCGAACGCCTCGCGCTGCTTCTGCGTCATGATGGAGTAGAGCGCGTTGCGCAGCATCTCCGGCTCGCAGACGGGGTATCCGGGAAGGTGCTCGAGCTCGCCGTGCACACGAACAGCAGGCGGGATGCCAGCGGTGAGGTGCAGGTCGGAGCCTCCGCGCGAGATCAGCTCGGTGAGGGCGGCGTCGAGGTCGAGGGCCAGATCCTCCTCGTAGGCCAGCCGCGGCCCGTCGTCGGCAGGAGCGCTCGCCTCCAGCAGGTCAGCTGGACGGAGGCCGGCGTAGGTGCCGTCGGCGCTGCCGTTGCCGTGGGCGTGCCCGTTGGCGCCGCCCCCGTGCGAGCCGCCCCCGTTCGAGCCGCCACCGTGCGAGCCGCCACCGTTCAGCCCGTCGGCGGCGTGGCCGTTGGATGCATCCGTGGCAGGTGACAGCCCCATGGCGTGCCGGCCGTTGGTCGGGGCGCCGTTGGACGGCGAACCGTTGGCCGGACCCTCGCGGAACAACCCACCGGGCGCGGCGATCGGCGCGGCAGCGACTCCCACGGCACCGTCGGAGGCGTCGGCGAGGTGCTCGATCGCGCCGAGCAGGGTGTCGCGGACGGCCAGGGCAGGGTGGGCCTCCAGGCCGGTGATGGCGGTCACGCGTGCGAGGGCGGTGGTGTTGGCGGGGTCGGCCAGCGCGACGAGAACGGAGTTGCCCTCACCGAACTGCACGGGCAGGGCCAGCATTTCCCGTGCGACGTCGCGCGGCATCAGGCCGGCGGCCATCGGGTCGACGAAGCCGGGGCTCGCGTCGACGAAGGGCATGCCGATCGTCGTGGCGACGGCCTCGACGATCTGGGACTCCGAGACCATCTGCATCTGCACGAGGGTCTTGCCCAGCGAGATTCCGTGCTCGGCCTGCACCTGCTCCGCGGCAGCGAGGGACTCTGGTGTCAGCAGACCCTGCTGCACCAGTACCTGTCCGAGACCTTGACTCATGGTTGCTCCCTGGGCGGGTGTCCGCCCCCGTGGTTCATGGACCGGCGCGTTGCTCCCGGTCCTCTCCCCATCTCATCGGCCCGAGGAGCAGCCGACTTGAACAAACAGGACCACGAGGTCCGCCGCACGCCGGGCGGCGTACCCTGCCACCAACCCCCTCCCCACGGATGGATTCACCTCCGCGACCACCCATCCTGTCGTCGGGCCGAGGCGATTCCGTCCCCGACGGGCTCGCTGACCTGCGACTACCACCGTGGGTAGCGCCGACCCGGAGGCGATTCCATCCGGCCGCGGAGTCGATTCCATCCGGCAGTGGGATTCTCGATCCCGCTCAGACAATGTTCATCGACGGGCTTCGCCCGAACTCGCGGGATCTCCGAGCCAGTCGGATTCTCGATCCCGCTCAGACAATGTTCATTGACGGGCTTCGCCCGAACTCGCGGGATCTCCGAGCCAGTGGGATTCTCGATCCCGCTCAGACAATGACGCGGCCGATTTCTTCCAGCGTCGTGTGGCCCTTGAGGACCTTGGAGAGGCCGTCCTCGCGGAGGGTGCGCATGCCGTTGGCGCGGGCGGCCTCGGCGATCTCGTCGGTGGAGGCCTTAGTGACGATCAGGCGCTCGATGTCCTCGTTGATGCGCATGATCTCGTGGACAGCCAGGCGGCCTCGGTAGCCGGTGTTGCCGCAGTGGGTGCAGCCGACGGCCCGGTGCAACGACGGGAACCGGTCGAGGTCCTCCTCCGTCACCGGCAAACCAGCGGTGTGGAGCTCCTCGACCGTCGGCCGGTACTCCTCCTTGCACTTGCTGCACAGCCGCCGGGCCAGGCGCTGGGCCAGCACACAGTCGGCCGCCGACGCGACGATGAACGGGTCGACGCCCATCTCGGTCAGGCGGGTCACGGCCGACGGGGCGTCGTTGGTGTGCAGGGTCGACAGCACGAGGTGGCCGGTCAGCGCGGCCTCGAGGCCGATCTGGGCGGTCTCCTGGTCACGCATCTCACCGACCAGCACGACGTCGGGGTCCTGACGCAGGATCGACCGCAGCGCCGCACCGAACGTCAGGCCGGCCTTCTTGTTGGTCTGCACCTGGCTGATCCCCGGCAGCCGGTACTCCACCGGGTCCTCGACGGTCACGATGTTGATCTCGGGCTTGGAGATCTTGTTCAGCGTGGCGTACAGCGACGTCGACTTGCCCGACCCCGTCGGCCCGGTCACCAGGATCAGCCCGTACGGCTTGGTGAAGGACTCCGCGTACATCTTGTAGTTGTGCTCGGTGAACCCGAGGTCGGAGAGGTCCAGCAGGATCGAGGACTTGTCCAGGATGCGCATCACGACTTTCTCCCCGTACACCGTCGGAAGGGTCGAGACACGCAGGTCGATCTTCTTGCCGGCCGCCTTCACTGAGATGCGGCCGTCCTGCGGGACTCGCCGCTCGGCGATGTCGAGGTCGGCCATGATCTTCAGCCGGGACACCACGCCGGCGTGGATCCGCTTGGACTGGGTCGTGATCTCGTGCAGCACACCGTCGATGCGGTAGCGCACGCGGACCTCGGTCTCCTGCGGCTCGATGTGGATGTCGGAGGCGCGGTCCCCCACCGCCTGGCTGATCAGCGCGTTGACGAACTTGACGATCGGCGCATCGTCGATGGCGTCGGCCGCCTCGACGGCGTCGAGGTCGTCCTCCTCGCTCATCATCAGGTCGCCGGCGAGGTCGTCGACGGAGTCCCCGCCCAGCGACCCGTACTTGTCCAGCGCCGCCATGATGTCGCCGCGGGTGGCGACGACCGGCTGCACGTCCTTGTCGCAGACCGTCCGGATGTCGTCCAGGGCGATCACGTTGGACGGGTCGCTCATGGCGACCTTGAGCTTGCCCTCCTCGTCGAACCCGAACGGGAAGACGCAGTACCGCCGGGCCATGTGGTCGGGCAGCATCGTGGCCGCCACGTGGTCGACGTCCTGCTCGGCGAGCTCGACGAACTCCAGGCCCAGGTGCTTGGCGAGCGCCGCCACCAGGCCGGCCTCGGTGAACAGGCCCATCTCGATCAGCACGCGGCCGAGGGATCGACCGGACCGCTCCTGCTCCTCGCGTGCGCGAGTGAGGTCCTCGGAGGAGATCAGTCCCTCCTCCAAGAGGACATCCGAGAGCTGGCGTGTGGCGTGCAACGGCGTCTTTCTTGCGGGTCTACCCGCGGTGGTACGGCTCGGCGACGGGGCGGCCCACCTTACCCAGCGCGAACCTGTTCGATGTCTCCGTCATGGACTCCATCGGCATCTTCGGTCGCGGCGTGAAGCAGCTGGAGGAGAAGCTGCTTGGAGGAGGCGCGTTGGCGAACGTCGACGGCGCAGACACGGACGTGGTCGGGGATCCGCAGGACGTGCCGTGTCCGCCGGATCGACCGTTCGGCGTTGGCGGCCGAGACCTTGTTGACGGCCACGACGTAGGGCACGTTGGCCCGTTCGCGGAACCAGTTGAGCACGCCGACCGCCTCGGGCAGCGAGTCCGCCCGCGAGTCGTCGACCAGCACGATGAAGCCGACCATGCCGTCCTTGACGACGTCCCACATGAAGTCGAACCGGTCGCGCGTCGGTGTGCCGAACAGGTGCATGGACAGCCCGTCGCCGACCGTCAGGCGGCCGAAGTCCATGGCGATGGTGTCGGCGTCGCCGCCGGCGCTGGTGACCGACCGTTCCTGGGTGAGGACGTTGATCTCCGACAGGCTGCGGACGAGCGTGGTCTTGCCGGCCCCGTAGGCGCCGGTCACCACCACCTTGACCGAGCTGACCGGGGCCTCCTGGTCAGCGCTGTCAGGCACCCTTGACCCCGTCGATCAGCCGGGCAAGCAGATCGGCGTTGACGTTGTTGTCACGGGCCAGCGGCCGCGAGTCGTCCGACGGCTTCTCCGACGTGGGCGCCGGGCCGATGCCCAGGGCCGCGAGCTCGCGGGCACGCCGGTCCTCGGCTGCTGACGCGGAGGAGGAGGGGGCGGGCGCCGCCTTGGGCTCCTCGGCTGGCTGGCCGAGCAGGTCGTCGACGTCGATGCCATCGGGCGTGCTGGTCTCGGTGTCGTCGGACTCGGGGGCGAAGGCGACCTCGACCGCGCCGGGCGGGGCCACCTCGAGCAGGTCCGCGGGGCTCGGACGGTCGTCGTCCGTCGCCTCGACCGGCTCGGGGGCCTCCGCGTGCACGGGCGTCGATCCGTTGGCCGACGGGGCGCCCGGGGGCGGCGTCGGCGGGACCGGCCGGCTGGACAAGGAACGCGGGGTCGCGCCGAGCAGCTGCTCCTCGGCGGTGACGAGGATGCGGCGACGGTGCTGGGAGGCGGTCTCGCCGGTCGGCTGGTCGAGGACCCTGACGAGCCCGACGCCGATCAGGTCGGCGATCATGCGCGACACGGTGAAGGTGCCCTGCCCGGTCAGCTCGATGATCTCCTGGACGGGCCGAAGGCCGTCGACGAGGGTCAGGACCTCCCAGTGGGCGGCCTGGACGGAGATGCCCTCGACGCCACCGGAGGGACGGCTGACCACGTCGAGCACCGCATCGTCGGCGGGGACGTTGGCGCTGAAGCCCTCCCACTCGGCCAGGCGCTGCTGGACGGTGCCGAGCACATCGGCGGCCGAGGTGACGGCGATGACGTCGCCGACATCCTGGTTGTCGAAGGCGAACGTGCCGTCGGACCATCGGCTGAGGTCGAACACGGCGTCGGTGATCTGGTCGACGAGGATGCTGCGGACCCGGTCGGCGCCGAGGCCGAGCACGTCCAGGGCGTCCTGCAGCCGCTGGGAGTCCCCGTCGGCCTGGGCGGCCACGATCTCGCGGACCTGCGCCTCGGATGCCTCACCGCCGTGCAGCAGGCGGGCGGCCAGCGGTGACCGGGTGACGTCGGCGACGGCGTTGCACAGCCCGCCCTGCGCGATCCAGACCCGTCCCTTGACCGCGCTGGTCTCCAGGTTCAGGACACCGGTCTTGCGGGTGGAGGACAGGAGGGTGAAGACGTCGGCGAGGCCGAACTCGTTCAGCGAGCCTGCGAGCACGTGGTCCCCCTTCGGCAGTCGGTCATGGCGATTTCCCCGGGTCGGTCGGTCGCGGCCAGGGCCGGAACGGCCGGCGCGAGGCCTGTGTCGTCTTGCATCGGCATGTCCTCCCCTGTTCTTGAGGGTCACCTCGACAGGGACCGACCGTCGGCCACCCCGGTTGCCGGATCCGTGCGACCGGTCGACGATCGACCCGGGTCAGCGGGGCAGCGCGGCGGCCATCACCCCGGCCGGCGGTCGGGCGCCGAACCAGCGGGCGAACGCCGCTTCCGCCTGGCCGACGAGCATGCCGACCCCGTCCACGGCTCGTCCGCCGGCCTCCCTTGCGGAGGTGAGGAAGGGCGAGGGGGTGCCGTAGTTGAGGTCCAGCGCTACCCGCCCGGGGCCGAGCCCCATGAACGGGTTGGGCAGTGGCTCGCCGTGCCGGCCGAGCGGTGTGGCGTTGATGACGACGCGGGGGTCGGTGTTCGACGGGACCACGCCTCCGGCGCGGACGGCCAGGTCGGCGATCGCCTCGGCGGCGTCCGGTCGGCGGGCGTGCACGGACGTGGCCGCGCCCAGGCGGCCGCAGGCCACCGCGGCGGCACGCGCGGCGCCGCCCGAGCCGACGATGGTCACCGGGTCGCCGGGCCGAAGCCCGCAGTCGTCGGCCAGGACCCCACGGAGCCCTGCGGCGTCGGTGTTGTCGGCCACCAGCCGCTCCCCCTCCCAGAACAACGTGTTGGCCGCGCCGATGAAGCGGGCTTCCTCCGTCGCCTCGTCGGCCGCGTCCAGGGCTGCGTGCTTGTGGGGGATGGTGACGTTGGCGCCGAGGAAACCGAGGGTGCGCAGCCCGGCGATCGCCGCGGTGATCTGCTCGGGGGGCACGTCGACGGCCAGGTAGACCGCGTCGTGACCGGCCGCCGCGATCGCCGCGGAGTGCAGGGTCGGCGACAACGAGTGGCCGACCGGATGCCCGAGGACGACGAGCAGCCGGGTGGCGGCCGTCGTCGCGGGCGGGCGTGGGCCGCTGGGGTCAGCCGCCACGGATCTCGGCGATGGCCTGTTCGTGCTGGGCGGCGGTCTCGGTGAAGCGATGGGCGCCGGTCGCCGGGTCCTCCACGACGTAGAAGAAGAAGCCCGTGTCGGCCGGGTTGGCGGCGGCCTCCAGGGACGAGCGGCCCACACCGGAGATCGGCGTCGGCGGCAGCCCCTCGTGGAGGTAGGTCGACCACGGCGTCTCGAACTGGTAGTCGGCGGTCAGCAGCCGGTCGGGGCGTTCCCCGGTGGCGACCTCGATGCCGTAGACGACGGTTGCGTCGATCTGCAGCAGCATCGGCCGCTCCAGCCGGTTGTGGATGACCGAGGAGATGATGGGCCGCTCCTCCTCCAGCCGGGCCTCGCGTTCGACGAGCGAGCCGAGGACCAACGTCTCGTAGGTCGACAACGAGTTGCGTTCGGCGAACCCGACCTCGCTCATGACGGCGTCGGTCTGCTGGACCAGGCGGGTCAGCAGGTCCGCGGCCGGCTGCTCGACGGTGAACTCGTAGGTCTCGGGGAACAGCAGCCCCTCGAACGCCTCGGCGCCCTCGGGGAGGTCGCGCTGGGGCACCCAGGCCGGCAGGGCGACGAGCGCGAGGGCCTCGCGCAGCGACTCGGCGGTGTGGGGGCTGCCCTCGGCCGACGCGATGGTCTCCAGCGTCTGGTCGACGGTGAGCCCCTCGGGGATGGTCACCCGGAAGGTGTCGGGGCCGGGTGGGCCGGCGACGAGGATGTCGAGGATCTCCTCGGTCGACAGCGACGGGTCCAGCTCGTAGGTGCCCGGCTTGATCTGGCCGGCGCGGCCGTCGAGCGTCGCCGCGGCCGTGAAGGCGCTGGAGGACCGGATGATCCCGTTGTCCTCCAGGAGCTGGGCGACGTCACGTGCACCGCTGCCCTCGGCGACGGTGACGGTGACCGGTCCCTCGGCGAGCACGGCGTCGGATGCCCCGCCGCTGTTCCACTCGTTGAACAGGTAGTAGCCGCCACCGACGAGCAGGAGCAGGAAGACGAGAAAGATCTTGGAGGAGGTCGTCATGGGGTGTGGGACATCTCGCGAGGTCGTGGGCCGTCTGTCGAGGTGGTCTTGCCCGGTCAGCGGTTGGCGTCGAGCCAGGCCTGCAGCAGGAGGCTTGCGGCCACTTGGTCCTTCACGGCCTTGCCGGTGCGTGCGTTGTGACCGGAGGATCGCAGGGCCCGGTCGGCCTGCACGCTGGTCAGCCGTTCGTCGTGCAGGTGGACCTCGAGCCCGAGGGCTGTCAGCTCGTCCGCCAGGGTTCGGGCCATCCGCGTGGAGTCAGTGTCACGTCCGGCGAGCGATCGTGGCAAACCCACGACCACCGCCACGCACCCGAGTGTCTCGTGGGCGTCCTTCACCCGCCGAGCCGCCCCCTTGCCGCCGGGGACGGT
The DNA here is from genome assembly GCF_003073135.1 of Euzebya rosea. Lineage (NCBI taxonomy): Bacteria > Bacillati > Actinomycetota > Nitriliruptoria > Euzebyales > Euzebyaceae > Euzebya > Euzebya rosea. Next base: position 213,939 of record NZ_PGDQ01000005.1, on the reverse strand, counting down.
GTCGTGGGGAGTGGCGAGCAGCCGGTCGGGATCCGACACGGCCAGCCCGACCCGTTTGGTCCCGGGGTCGACCCCGAGCACCCGTCCCGGACGTGCTGCCATGTCAGCTGCCCACTCGGGGAGCGTGCCCCACCGTGGTCCGGCGGCCGAAGGTAAGGCCACACGGGTGTGGACGGGCACCGCCGTCCGCGCACCGTCCGCAATGGGGCTGGTCGCAGCTGCGTGGGGTCGGCACTGTGATTGGCATTGGCCGACGATCGTAGCGAACGGAGCACCCCCGCACCCCTGACCACAATCGTCGTCGAATGCCGGTCTCAGGCGATTGGCGTCGGACCACGATTGTAGGAACGGGTGCGCCCGTGCACCGTTCGCGCCAATTGTCGCGAAATGCCAGGTTCAGCCGGTCGCGGGTGAGCGAACGCGACCGGTCCACGTTCGAGGGAACGCGTACCTGGCGTTCGGTCTCGTCAGCTCGAGAGCTGGCGGCGACGGGTGGCGAGGGCGTCGAGGATCTCCGCGACCACGCGTTCGGGGTCGTTCCGCACCTCGTAGACGGTGAAGCGCAGGACGATCCAACCGGCGGCCTGCATCCGGCGGTCGCGGCGACGATCCTTCGTCTGGGCTCCTTGGAAGAAGTGAGAGGGCCCGTCGATCTCGACGTCGAGACGTTCGGCAAGGAACGCGATGTCGGCTTGGGCGATAGTCCTCCCGTTGACGACGACGTCGTAGGGACGAGGGTGGGGGTCGAGTCCCACGTCACGGAGGTACCGCCGGGCTCGCCGTTCGTCCCCGGAATGCGTCAGCTCACCGTTGAGCTCCGCCAGGACCTTCCGGAAGCGGGCAGAGCCATGCCACCGTCCTCGCGACGCGGCAGCCGACGCAAGGCTGTTGAGGGAGGTGTTGCGAAGGGCGTCCGCCCTCGCGATGGCGCGAGCGAGCTCCTCCTCCCCCAGGTCCCTGGCCGCGTCCATCAACGTCCAGTTGACGCCCGCGCAGACCAGCCCATCCACGACCTGCAGCGGGATCGCGTTGAAGTGGACCTCCCGACGGACATCCAAGCCCGGCAGGACGAAGCGCGCACGAGTCGCCGGGGTGGCCAAGTGACCGACCTTCGGCTCCCGAGGATGGAAGCCCCGTAGGTGCGCGGCGCTGGCACCGGTGACGCACACCGGAGACCCCACGGCCAGTACCCCACCGGCGAGGGTGAGCCGAAGTCCGTCGGGGGCGCCCGGAAGCGCGTGGACCGTCCCCGCGACACGTCGCAGGTCGCCGGACCGAACGCGACGGTTCACCGTCCACCGCGAAAGACCAGCCTCCTTGAACTGCTCGAGTGAAACCGCCCCGTGTAGATGTTCCATCCAGGCATCATGCGCTGAACCAAGAATCCGTGATCAGGGTTGTCCACAGGCGAGTCCAGCCGGCCGTCGAGACGTCGCCGGCAGGGGCTGCCCGCCGGGGCCGGCCGTCGCGGACGCCCCGATTGGCTTCCGACCACGATTGTGCGGAACGGAGCACGGGTGCACCCGTCGCCACAATCGTCGAGGGACGTCAATCCTCCGAAGGCGGCTTCCGGCCACGATTGTGGAGATCGGGGCACGGGTGCACCCACGGCCACAATCGTTGGGAGAAGCCAGGTTGGCCGGGCCGGGATCGCTGGGCCGAGATCGCCGGCCCGAGGCACGAACGGCCGGGCGGCGCACGTGTGCCCGGTTGGTCGGCCATGTCTCCAGGACGCGACACGAAGACGTAACGCCGCGTACACGACAACACCGTCAACCCGAAGCGTGGGGTGGTCGAGGGCGGGGACATGGTTACCGACACCTCCCGCCACCAGACGGTGTCCGCCAGGATCACCGCCGGCGTGGTCGCGCGGGTCCTGGTCGACTACGACGGGGCCTCGCCGCCGCACGAGCTGCTCGACGCGCTTCGGCGCCAGGGGTGGCTACCGCTGCGCCACCTCGCCCCGCCGGCCTCGGCCATCGACTGGGACCGGCCCGACCCCACACAGCGGTCCGGCTACGCCATCCGCTCCTACCCCGTCCGCACGCAGGGGACGTTCGAGGGCTCCGACGCCCAGCGGGCGCTGGCGATCCGCCGGGCGCAGGCAACGATCGACGACCTCGTCGGCCCGGGTGCTGGCGGCCGGCGACGGCTCGGGATCACCGTCACCGCCCCGGTGGCCGCGCTCGCCCGACCCATCGTCGCGGCCCACGGCACGATCCTGGAGGAGTGGGCGCACCGCTCGCCGCGGCAGGCGTCCTACCGAGGGCAGGTGGCCGCCGCCGAGAAGGCCGTCCACACCTTCCTCGTCCAGGTCTCGGCCCGGCTGGAAGGCGAGCTGCTCGGCGCGCTCGCCCACTGGCAGCCCGACGTGGTCGACGCCGACGCCGTCCGTCGCCCGGCACCACCGCAGGACGACCCCGCCGCCGGTCCCCCGGCCCTGGTCCACGTCGAGGTCCGGGCGCAGCTCCGCGACGAGGTCGTCCGGCACCTCGACTCGATCGCCGAGGTCCGGGACTCCTCGACGACCGGGCGGACCATCCTGGCGTCCTACCGGGGTGTGCGGTCCGAGCAGCGCCACGAGATGACCACCCTGACGGTGGCCGTGCCCGCGACGGTCGACCTGACGGAGCTGGAACGCGACATGACCGCCCTCGGGGCCAACGCCGTCCGCCGGCTGGCACCCGAGGCGACCCCGGCGACACGCCCGCCGGGGACACCCGTGTCGGTCAGCCCCGCAGGCGGTCCCGTGCCTCGTCGGCGGACGTGCTGACGGCCGCGACGATCTTGGTGCCGTCCTTGCCGCCGGCCTGGGCGACGTCGCCCTTGCCGCCGGCGCCACCGCCGACGACCTTGGCGCCGGGCCGCAGGATGTCCGCGGCGTTGTGGCCGGCCTCGACGAGGTCGGAGGAGACGGCGGCCAGCAGCTGCGCCTTGCCGTCCTCCTTCGCCGTCCCGAGGATCACCACGCCGTGGCGGATCCGGTTGCGGAGGTCCAGGGCCAGCTGACGCAGGGCGTCGTGATCGGCGCCCTGCACCACACCCGTGACGATGCGGTGGTCACCGACGACCTCGGCCCGCTCCAGCAGCGCGTCGGCCTGGCCCAGCACCGCGTCGGCGCGTGCCTTGGCCAGCGCCTTCTCGGCGTCACGGACCCGGCCGAGCAGGTCCTCGACCCGTCCGGGCACCTCGGCGGAGGGCACCTTCAGCATGCGGGCGACCTGGTCGGCGATCAGCCGTTCCTTTGACAGGTGGGTGAACGCATCCGGCCCGGTCAGCGCCTCGATGCGTCGCACGTTGTTGGCGATCGACCCCTCGTTGATGACGGTGAACAGGCCGACCTCGGAGGTGTGGCCGACGTGGGTGCCGCCGCACAGCTCCATGGAGTAGTCGTCGATGGTGACCACACGCACGCTGTCGCCGTACTTCTCACCGAACAGGGCGGTGGCACCGCGCTTGCGGGCCTCCTCCTGGCTCATCTCGCGGACCATGACGGTCGGGTCGGCGGCGATGCGCTGGTTGACCAGCTCCTCCAGCTCGGTCAGCTGCCCGCGGGAGATGGCCTCGAAGTGGGGGAAGTCGAAGCGGAAGTGGCCCTGGTCGATGGCCGACCCGGCCTGCGCGGCGTGGTCGCCGACCATCTCCTTGATGGTGGCGTGGAGGATGTGGGTTGCGGTGTGCCCCCGGGCGATCGAGGCGCGTCGGGCACGGTCGATGGCGGCGTGCACGTCGTTGTCGACGGCGACCTCGCCGGCGACGACACGACCGCGGTGCACGATCAGGCCCTCGGTCGGCGAGACGGTGTCGAGCACCTCGATGCGTCCGAGGTCGGAGGCGATCACGCCGTGGTCACCCAGCTGCCCGCCACCCTCGGCGTAGAAGGGGGTGCGCTTGAGGACGACCTCGACCTCGTCGCCCTCCTCGGCCCGCTGCACCAGGTCGCCGTCGGCGATCAGGGCCGCGATCCACGAGTCACCCTCGACGTGGTCGTAACCGGTGAAGTCCACGCCCTCCACGGCCCCGGCGGCACGCTTGTACACGTCGGTCGTGGCGGCCTCGCGGCCGGACTTGGTGGCGGCGCGGGCACGGTGGCGCTGGGCCTCCATGTGCTCGGCGAAGGCGTCGCGGTCCAGGGTCAGGCCCTGCTCCTCGGCGATCTCGATGGTCAGGTCGACCGGGAAGCCGTAGGTGTCGTGCAGCGTGAAGGCCGTCTCGGCGTCCAGGGTGGTGCTGCCCCGCTCCTTGGTGGCCTCCATGGCGTCGCCCAGCTTCACGAGGCCGGTGCTCAGCGTCTTGCTGAACGTGTCCTCCTCGGCCTGGGCGATCTTGGTGATCAGCTGCGCCTGGGTCTTCAGGTCCGGCCACGACGGCGACATGGTCTCGATGACCTGCTCCATCATCGGCGTCATGATCGACGCCTCGGTGCCCAGCTTGCGGGCGGAGTTGACCGCGCGGCGCACCAGCCGGCGCAGCACGTAGCCGCGGCCCTCGTTGGACGGCAGCACCCCGTCGGAGATCAGGAAGGCGGTGGCGCGGGCGTGCTCGGCGATCACCCGGATCCACGTGTCGGACTCCGGCGACCCCTCGCCGAACTGCCCGGTGTAGTCGACCCCGGTCAGGTCGACGGCCAGGTCGACCATCGGCTTGAACTCGTCGGTGTCGAAGACCGTCGGGACGTCCTGCAGCAGCATGGCGACACGTTCGAGGCCGGCACCGGTGTCGATCGACGGTGCGGGCAGCGGCCCGACGATCGCGTCGGAGCCCTTCAGCTCGGGGTTGCCGCTGCCGTCGGTCTCGAACTGCATGAGGACCAGGTTCCAGAACTCCAGGAACCGGGACTCGTCGACGATCGGACCGCCGTCGGGACCGTGCTCGGGGCCGCGGTCGTAGAAGATCTCGGTGCAGGGGCCGCATGGACCGGAGCCGCCGGTGGACCAGAAGTTGTCCTTGGCGTCGCGCCGCTGGATGCGCCGCTCGGGGATGCCGGTCTCGTCACGCCAGAAGCCGAAGGCCTCGTCGTCGTCCTCGTAGACGGTGGCCCAGATGCGGTCGGGGTCGAAGCCGAGCCCGCCCTTGTCCGCCGGCGTGGTCGACAGCTCCCACGCCCAGGCGATCGCCTCGCGCTTGAAGTAGTCGCCGAAGCTGAAGTTGCCCAGCATCTCGAAGAAGGTGAGGTGGCGGGTCGTGCGCCCGACGTTCTCGATGTCGTTGGTCCGCGCGACCTTCTGCACCGACGTGACCCGCTTGTGCTCCGGTGTGGCCTCGCCCAGGAAGTAGGGCTTGAACGGCACCATCCCGGCGACCGTCAGCAGCAGCGTCGGGTCCTGCGGGATCAGCGATGCGCTGGGCCGGACGCGATGGTCGCGCGCCTTGAAGAACTCGGTGAAGTTGGTGCGGATCTGTTGGGAACGCATCGGGAGAACCTGACGAGGTCGGTTGGGACGTGCAGCGCCCGGACACCCCTTCCGAGGCGATGTCGCCTCCGGCGTCCGGCGCGGCGGCCCACGATACTGGCCCGCATGCCGATGCTCCCGCGTCACCGTCCTCGCCCGCTCGCCCTCCTCGCCGCAGGGTTGCTGCTGGCGATGGTCCTCGCTGCCTGCTCCTCCCCGGGGTCCGACTCCGTCGTGGACGGATCCGCCGATGGATCCGGCGGGGCGTCCGACGACGGGCTGGTGGCGGTCGGCACCGAGGCGTGGGAGTCCGAGGACCCCCAGCCGAGCAGCCAGGCAACGGACGACGCCGACACGCCCAGCACGGTCGATCCCCAGGACCCCACCGGTGCGGGCGCGATCGACCCGAACGCCGCCGCCGCTGGCCCCGCCCCCGTGACGGGTGCCGACAGCGGGCCGCTGGACCCCCGTGCCGGGATCGACGCGATCGTGGCCGCCATGACCGTGGAGCAGAAGGTCGGCCAGCTGTTCACCGTGACCGTCATCGGCAACGACGCCACCGACCCCTCGCCGGCCGCCCGCACCGCCAACCAGCAGCTGTTCGGGGTGGAGACCCCCGCGGAGGTCGTCGCGGCCTACCACCTGGGCGGGGTGGCCTACTTCGACCACGACCTGGGTGAGGGGACCTCCAACGTCGACGACGTCCTGCAGGTCGCGGTGTTCTCCGCCGGGCTGCAGCAGGCGGCGGCCGACGACACGGGGATCGGCCTGCTGATCGGGGCGGACCAGGAGGGCGGCAACGTCGTCCGGCTGCGCGCTCCGGCGACGGTCTTCCCGTCCGCCCGCGCGATCGGCAACACCGGCGACCTGGAGCTGGCCCGGCAGGTCGGCATGGTCACCGGCACCGAGGCCCGGGCGCTGGGCGTCAACTGGGTCTACGCCCCCGTCGCCGACGTCAACGTCAACCCCGACAACCCGGTGATCGGCGACCGGGCGTTCGCGGTCGAGACGTCGCGGACCAGCCAGTTCGTGGCCGCGACCGCGGAGGGACTGGCTGCCGCCGGCGTGCTGCCGACCCTCAAGCACTTCCCCGGCCACGGCGACACCGCCGTCGACAGCCACTCCTCCCTGCCCACCATCGACCACGACATCGAGACCCTCCGGACCGTCGACCTGCCGCCGTTCCTGCTGGCCGCCCAGGACCCGACCCGCACCTCGGTGATGGTCGGCCACCTGGCGGTCCCGGCCGTCGATGCGGAGGGGTTGCCGGCCACGATCTCCTCGGCGGTGATGAACCTGCTGCGCGGCGACGTCGGCTTCGACGGGCTCGTCGTCACCGACGCCATGAACATGGGCGCGCTCAGCGGGTTCGGTGACCCGGGCAGCCTGGCGGTGCAGGCGATCGCCGCCGGCATCGACGTGGTGCTGATGCCGACCGACCTGCCCGTCGCGCAGCGGGCCGTCCTGGCAGCCGTTGCCGACGGGACCATCCCCGAGGGTCGGCTGGACGTGTCGGTCCGCCGGGTCCTCGAGGCCAAGCAGGTCCTCGGGGTGCTGGACGCGACGACCATCGCAACCCCATCGATCGACGTGGTCGGCAGCGCCGCGCACCAGCAGGTCCGCGAGCAGGTCAGGGCTGCCTGCAGCTGCTGAGACCCACCGCGACGGGCCCCCAGCGGGCCACCCACCCGTCACCGTGCAGCGCGGGGGGTAGGCTGCCGGCCAGTGCCGCAGCTGTCCCTTCCCGACCGAGTCGAGCGGCGAGTGGACGGACTCGCCCGCGCCATGGTCGCGGAGTTCGTGTCCAGCATCGCCGTCTATCGCACGCTGCCGCCCGAGCAGCTGCAGGGCGAGATCCACGGGATCTGCGTCACCAACCTGCGGTCGCTGTTCACCTGCCTGCGCGAGGCCCGACCACCTGCCGACGAGGAGCTGTCGGCCATCCGGGCCAGCGCTGCCCGACGTGCCGAGGAGCGGGTGCCGCTGGAGGCGGTGCTCGACGCCTACATGACGGGGGCGCGGATCGGCTGGGGGGCGCTTCGCGAGGAGGCCCTGCCGGAGGAGGCCGACGAGCTGTCCGGCCACGTCGGCACGGTGCTGGACTACCTCCGGGCCGTCACGGCGGCGGTCACCTCCGCATGGGTGGAGGAACAGCAGGCGATCGTCGGTGAGGAACGCGACGCCCGCCGGGCGCTGACCGAGGCGTTGCTGACCGGTGAGGAACCCTCCTCCGGCCTGGTCGAGCGGGCGGGGGTCCGGCCTGCCGACCGCTACCGGGCGGTGGCGTTCCGGTTCGACCTCTCCCCCGACGAACGCGACGTGGGGGTCTCGGCCACCGTGGCGGGTCGGCGCAAGGTCCGCCGGGTCGTCCAGGCCCTCGAGGACCTGCTCGGCGGGCCGGTGCTCACGCTGCTGGACGCCAACGGCGGCGCGGCTGCCCTGCCGGTGGCCGACGTGGCGCAGCTGCGGGACGTGGTGGAGGGCGCCGCCCGGGCGGAGGTGTGGATCGCCCACTCCGACATGGTCCGGCTGCCCGCCCTGCCGGCGGCGTGGGACGAGGCCCGGGAGGTGCGTCGGCTGGTCACCATGCTCGGCCGGCTGCCGGGGACCTACAGCATCGACGACGTCATCCTCGAGTTCACGATCACGAGCGACCCGGCGGCGATGGCCAGGCTGAACCGCCTGCTGGCGCCGATCGCCGAACGCGACGACCTGCTGGACACGCTGGAGGCGTGGTTCGACGCCGACTTCGACCGGCGGATGACCGCCCGTGACCTGTCGGTGCATCCCAACACCGTGGACTACCGGCTTCGGCGCATCTCCGAGCTGCTGGGCCACGACGTCGTGTCGGCCTTCGGCATGCAGCTGCTCGGTGCGGCGCTGCTGGCCCGGCGGCTGGCCCCGTGAGCCGGCCGGTGCCGGACGTCGCGACGCTGTCCGAACGCATCCTGCTGCACCAGCCGAAGGCCGCGCCGCAGGCGTGGGCGGCCACGGCGCTGGTGCTGGGTGAGGGGCCTGCCGGGCCGTCGGTGCTGATGATCCGTCGCCTGGCCCGCGCCGGTGACCCGTGGTCGGGCGACATGGCGCTGCCCGGCGGCAAGGTCGACCCGACCGACCCCTCCGTGGAGGCGGCGGCAGCCCGGGAGACCGCCGAGGAGGTCGGCGTCCGGCTCGGGTCACCGCTGAACCGGCTGGACGACCTGGAGTCCAACCGCTTCACCAGCCGGATCGCCACCGCCGTCTTCGCCGTCGACGGCACACCGCGGCTGACCCCCGAACCGGCCGAGGTCGCCGAGGCCGTGTGGCTGCCGGTGGCCGACCTGGCCGACCCGGCGTCACGGACGTGGCATCGCTACGGCGGGGTCGTGCCGTTCCGCTCCATCACCGTCGGCCAGTACATGATCTGGGGACTGACCCACCGAATCCTGACCCACTTCTTCTCGGTGACGGGCCTGGACTAGCCGTCGTCGGCGGGGACCTCGGCGCCGTTGTCGCGGTCGCGGGGGACGCCGTGGATGATGTCGGGGATCTCGACGGACTCGGGGGTGATGTCGGTGCCGTCGGCGTCGAGGAACGTCACGGTGCCCATCGTGAACGGCGCGTCCTCCGTGGCGCTGTCCTCCCGGGCGTGGAGGCGCAGGAACCGGACGTCGCCGTCGAGCGGATAGGTCACCACGTAGTCGCCGACGGCGTACTCGGCGGTCACGGCCCCCTCGGGGATGCCGACGTCGACCCGGCCCAGCACGCTGCCGACCCGCTCGACGTAGTCGTTGCCGACCGGCTGGTCGGTGCCGGTGCTGGCCAGGGGTTCGGCGGTCACCGGCGCCCCCTCCTCCCCCTCCGGCAGGTAGTCACAGACCCAGACCAGCTCGTTGCCGCCGCGCTCCCCCACCATCCAGACCGTCTGCACGAAGCCGACGGCGATGACCTGGTCGACGACGGGCGGCTCGTCCCACTCCACGTCCTCACCACAGTCGGTGTCCACCGATGGCGAGGTCTGGACCGCAGCGAAGAACCCGGTCTCGTCGGTGTCGTAGCCGTCGGCCGTCGCGGGTGCGAGCGCACGCTCGGGGGCGGAGGTGCACGCGGCCAGCCCGAGGACGACCAGGGCTGCGGCGACCGTGGTGGATCGGCGCATCAGTAGTAGTAGGGGTACGCCGACCAGTCGGGGTCGCGCTTCTCCAGGAACGCGTCGCGTCCCTCCGCGCCCTCGTCGGTGCCGTACGCCAGCCGGGTCGTCTCGCCGGCGAAGACCTGCTGGCCCATCAGGCCGTCGTCGGTCAGGTTGAACGCGAACTTCAGCATCCGCTGGGCGGTCGGCGACTTGGCGGTGATGGTCCGCGCCCAGTCCAGCGCCGTCGCCTCGAGGTCGGCGTGGTCGACGACCTCGTTGACCGCACCCATGCGGTGCATCTGCTCGGCGGAGTAGGTCCGACCGAGGTGGAAGATCTCACGGGCGAACTTCTGGCCCACCATCCTGGCCAGGTACGCCGAGCCGTAGCCCGCGTCGAAGCTGGCCACGTCGGCGTCGGTCTGCTTGAACTTGCCGTGCTCGCGGCTGGCGATCGTCAGGTCGCAGACGACGTGCAGCGAATGGCCCCCGCCGGCGGCCCAGCCGTTGACGACGCAGATGACGACCTTCGGCATGGTCCGGATCAGCCGCTGCACTTCCAGGATGTGCAGCCGACCGGCACGGGCCGGGTCGATGGTGTCGGAGGTGTCACCCTCGGCGTAGCGGTAGCCGTCCCGCCCCCGGATGCGCTGGTCACCGCCGGAGCAGAACGCCCAGCCACCGTCCTTCTCCGAGGGACCGTTGCCGGTCAGCAGCACACAGCCCACGTCGGAGGACATGCGGGCGTGGTCCAGCGCCCGGTACAGCTCGTCGACGGTGTTGGGCCGGAAGGCGTTGCGCACCTCGGGCCGGTCGAAGGCGATCCGCACCGCGCCGACGTCGTTGGCCCGGTGGTAGGTGATGTCGGTGAAGTCGAACCCCTTCACCGGTGTCCAGGCCGCTGCGTCGAAGATCTCGGAAACCATGACGCGGGAGCTTAAGCCCTGCGATGCCGATCAGCCGGATCGGCAGGTCGGCCCGGCCGTCGGCAACGGGCGGTGAGGACCGCAGCGGTGCTAGGCCGTGCGGCGCAGCAGGACCGCGCCCGCCGCGAGCGCACCCAGCGCCCCCGACAGCAGCAGCCCCACGGGCGCACCCGTGGCCGCCAGCGGCACGTCGGCCGGGGCGGTCTCGCCGACGATGATCACGCCGGAACGGCTGCCGTCGTCGGTGGCGTACGTGATCCGGCCGGCCTCGAGGAACGTGATGGAGAACACGTCGCCGGGGGCCAGCGGACCGGAGTCCCACCGCTCCCCGTCGTCGAAGAACCGGACCTCCTCCTCGGAGGTGTTGGTGAACGCGACCGTGTCGCCGACCTCGATGGTCAGCGGGTCGGGGGACACACCATCGGCGGTCACCGTGATCTCCTGGGCCAACGCCGGTGCGGCGAACACGGCCAGGAGGAGGGCGACTGCGGACAGGGCAAGGAGGAAACGGGTGGACATGACCGAGGGGAGTCTAAATGGTGGGATCCGGATCGCCGCGGTAGCACCCCCGTCCGATGTCCCGACCACCGGCCGAGCACACAGGGTGTGGGGAGGGCGGCGACGGGTAGTGTCCGCCCGGTGAGCGATTCCGTGGGCACCTACGCGCCGTTGGCCGTATCCGGCTACCGGAAGGTGTGGGGTGCCGCCGTCGTCAGCAACGTCGGGACGTTCCTCCAGCTGACCGCCGGTCCGTGGCTGATGAACGAGCTGACCGGGTCGCCGCTGATGGTCAGCCTGGTCACCGCGGCCCTGTCGTTGCCTCGGCTGCTGCTGACGATCCCGGCGGGTGCGCTGGCCGACGCGCTGGACCGCCGCAACCTGATGATCGCCGGCAACCTGGTCGGGGCGGTCTCGACGGCCGCGATGGCGATCATGGTCACGTCGGGCACGATCACCGCCGAGTGGCTGCTGGCCTGGACGTTCCTGCTGGGGACGGGATCGGCGATCACCCTTCCGGCCCAGCAGACGCTGGTGCCCGACCTGGTGCCCGCCAACATGCGGGCACAGGCGATCACCCTGAACTCCGCGGCGTTCAACGTGGCCCGCGCCGTCGGCCCCTCGATCGGTGGCCTGCTGGTCAGCGCCGGCCTGACCGCCGCGTCGTTCGGGATCAACGCCGCCACGTTCGTGCTCGTGGTCGGTGTGCTGCTGAGCTTCCCGCGCCAACCCGCCGAGGACGCCCAGCGCCACCTGTTCCGCTCCGCTGCGCTGGGCATGCGGTACGTGCGGTTCACGCGGCCGATCCGCCGGCTGATCGTCATCGCCGGGGTCTTCATGCTGACCGCCAGCAGCGTGCAGACCCTGCTGCCCGTCGTGGCGTCCGATGACCTGGCGGTGGGCGCGACCGGGTTCGGCCTGCTCTACGGGGCGCTCGGCGTGGGCGCGCTGGCCGGCGTGGCCGGGCGGGAGGCGGCGCGGGTGCGGCTGGGACGCCACATGCTACCGGGGGCGATCGCGGCGTTCGGGCTGGGCGGCATCGCCTTCGGCCTGGCGTCGAGCCCGTGGATCGCGGGGCTCGCCATGGCCGTCAGCGGCGTGATGTGGGTGTGGACGCTGATCACCCTCAACGCGTCGATCCAGACCCTCGCCCCGCGCTGGGTCCGTGGGCGCGTGGTCAGCCTGTACCTGCTGGCGATCGGCCTGCAGCCCTTCGGGGCCGTGCTCTCCGGTGCGATCGCCGAGGTCACGGGCGCCGGGATGGCCGTGGCCATCCTGTCGGTCGGCACGGTGGTGCTGGGGCTGTTCGCAGCACGCCTGGACCTTCCCGTGCTGGGCGAGATCGACGAGCCCGTCATCGCCGACAACTGGCAGATGCCCCGCCACGCCTCGCAGGTGGCCGGCACACCCGTGCTGGTCGCCACGACCTGGGAGGTGGACCCCGACGAGGTCGATGCGTTCATGGACGTGATGCGCGAGCTGCGACGAACCCGGCTGCGGACGGGCGCACACCGCTGGTCGTTGTACCGCGACGCCGACCGCCCGTTCCGCATCACCGAGTTCATGGTCGTCGCCGACTGGGACGAACACCTCGCCCAGCACGCCCGCATCGACACCGAGGCCGCCGAGGTCATCCGCCGCTCCCGTGCCTTCGACCGGGCCGACGGCCCGGTGACCCGCCACCTGGCGGGCCTGGACATCCTGGCCAGCCACGCGCCACCGATCGCCGAGCAGCTGATCACCGTGCACGAGCAGCTGCACGCCCACGACGGGTCGACGCCGCTGGAGCACCACGACACCGACGTGCGTTCCGGCACGCGCGAGCGCTGACCTCCGACCGCGGCCGGTCAGCGATCCGGCGGCGGGCCGATGCTCGAGCCGTCACCGGTGACCGCGCCGGCGCCCTCCGGTGGGGACGGACTGGCCACCCCCGCGGATGAGGAGGAGGGGCCGTCCTCGTGGAACGCGTCGACCTCGTCGCGAACCGCGGGGGTGTGCGGGTCGATCTCGAGCACCAGCTCGTAGGCCTCGGCGGCGTCGTCCCGACGGCCCAGCGCCTCCAGCAGGCGGGCGACGTTGAGGGCATGGCCGAGGTCCCGGGGTGACCGGGCCAGCGCCTCCTGCTGGTGGGCCAACGCCTCGTCCAGCAACCCCAACCCCGTCAGCCAGCCGCCCTGGGCGGCGTGGTACCGCCCGTCCCAGGGGGCGATGGTCGAGGCACGGGTCACCGCCGCCTCGGCCAGCGGGATCTCCACGGCTGCCCGCGCGACCGCGGCATCCCACCCGACCAGGTCCGCACGCCACGGCCGCAGGACCGGCACCAACGCCACGACCAGCAGCACGGCCGCCAGGCCCACCGCACCGACCGGCCGGGCCCCGACGACCCGGACCTCGCGCTGCCCTGCCAGCCCCCCGACGCCGGCGACCAGCCCGGTCAGCAGGAACCCGGTGGCGGCCAGCGGCGGCACGTCGATCGACACCATCGCCTGCAGCAGGTAGCCCGCCCAGGCCAGCACGACGGCGAGGTCCTCGGGATCGGCCCACACCGCATCCCGCCGTCGGACGACGCCGACGGCGGGCAGCGCCACGACGAAGACCAGCCACGCGAGCACCAGCACGATCCCGCCGCCGGTCAGCAGGTGGAGCGGCAGGTTGTGGGCGTTGTCGACGCTGCGACGCAGGCCGGACTCCTCGGCCACCTCCGGTGCCCGGGCGGCGAAGAACCAGTCGCCGTAGGTGTCCAGCCCACGTCCGGTCAGCGGTGCGTCGGCGACGATGTCCAGCGCCGCCTGCCACTTGGGCAGACGGGTCTCCACGCTGCGCAGCGCCCCGTCCAGCACGCCCGACGCCGGGCCGAGCAGCAGCCCGACCACCACGACCGACGTCACGCCGGTCACGAGCAGGCCGGTGCGCCGGGCGGGCTGCCACGCCCGCAGGCCGAGCACGGCGCCACCCGCCAGCAGCACGACCGGTCCCTGCAGGCTGCCCGTGGCGACCGCCGCACCGACGCACAGGACTGCGGCCACCGCACCCAGCCGGCGGATCCCCGTGGACCGCAACGGCGACAGGGCCATGCCCGCGGCGAGGACGCCCACCATCCCCAGCCATGCCGAGGCGAAGTCGACGTTGCCGAACGTGGAGAACACCGGTGCGCCGCCCTCGACGGTCGTCCACGGCAACGGGTCGACGTCGACCGCCTGCAGCAGCGCGTAGGTCGCGACCGGCACGGCGGTGGCGACCAGCACCAGCACGATCCCCCGACGGGTGGCCCGGTCGGGTCGTGCGGCGAGGATCGCGAGGACCACACAGGCGACGTACAGCACCCAGCCACCGTGGCGTCCGGGCGCGCCGACCAGCTGCCGGACGACGTCCCCACCCGTCAGCACCGCCACCGACAGCGCGGCGACGACGGCCCCGCCGGCGGCCACCCAGCGGCCCGTGGGCAGTCTCGCCCGGCCGGTGGCGACCGCGCCCAGGCAGCTGCCGATGAGCAGGAGGAGGACGCCAACGACCACGGCCGTGGCCTTGGCGGTGTTGAACACGTCGACCGACGCACGCCAGAACGCCAGGACGGCCACGGCGACCGGCAGCGCCGGTGCCGCCAGCCGTAGCTGCGTCGACCAGCGGCCAGTCATCGGCGACCACCCTATAGAGTTCTGCCCGCCAGACCGTCGGACCCCCCGGAAGGGCTGCGTGGACACCTCCCCCGCTCGTGTGGTCGTCGGTGACCCTGCCTGCTTGGTCGTCGACGACGACGACGCCATGCGCATGCTCGCGGTGCTGCAGCTGATCGAGCTGGGCGGGAACGTCGAGCAGGCGGCCTCCACCGAGCAGGCGCTGGGGATGCTCGACGGCGAGATGGCCTTCACGATGGTCGTGGCCGACCGGCGGCTGGACGGCGGCACCTCCGGCATCGACATCCTGCGGCGTGCCGCCGAGGCCGACCGGCCGCCGACGTTGTTCCTGATGACCGCACACGTCGACGACTCGGTCATGGCCGAGGCAACCGCCATCGGCGCCACCGTTGTGGACAAGCTTGACCTGCAGCCGATCCTGGACGCGTGGTCAGCGGTCGTGGCCGATCAGGGCCCGTGAGCCGTCAGGACCCGTAGTAGGTCCAGTGCCAGGGTTCGCGTGGGACGTCCTCGACGAACCCGAACCGTTCGGCGTTGTCGCGCATCCACGACAGGGCCCGGTCGTCGAGCTGCAGGTCCATGGCGACCCCCCAGCCGTGGTTGGACGTGCCCGGCTGTGCGGCGCGGCCGCCCCGGCTGTACAGGCCGTAGCGTTCGACCATCTCCACCTGGCCCTCGTAGGAGCGATAGCTGGAGTTGACGCCGATGGTGATGCCCTCTGCCTCCGCGGCGGCGACGAGGTCCTGGAAGCCGTGGGCGGCGGGGGCCCACAGGCGGTGGTCGCCCACCCCGACGGGGGCCAGCGCGTCGGGCGGGATCCGTCCGTTGCCGTAGGCCTGCAGCTCGGCGGGTGGGCCGCTGCGGTCCAGCTGGACCGGTTCGTGGACGTGATCGGCGTGGCCGGCGTGGTCGGCGTGGTCGACCGCCGGTGCGGCCGACGTGCCGATGCCGAGCAGCTCCTCGACGGTGGCGGCGCCGGCGCTGGGCACGATCACCGACTCGGTGCCGGTCAGCCGGACGCCCTGGCCGAGCGCGACGGGTCGTTGCCCGACGGTGTCCAGCCAGGACGGCGCGGGGACGGCCGTCGCGGCGGTGGCCAGCTGGTCGAACCCGAGTGGTGTGGTCCCGACCCGGCCGGGTGCGACGGCGTCGAGCTCGGCCTGGAGGGCGTCAGCGAACGCGGTGGCCGAGGGCGCGGCCTGTGCCGCGCGGGTGCGTGGGGACACGCCGACGTCAGCCAGGCCGGCAAGGCGCTGACCGATCGTGTGCAGGCCGAGGTCGCTTCGCATGTCGCAGGTTCCCCATCGGCCGGAGAACCCGCGAGCTGAGCACCCCCGTCAGCCTCGGCTCGGGTGGGTCGGGCGCACCCCGCGGGTGTGTCGCCCAATCGCGACTGGTGGCCGCTTCGACGACACACGGCCCGGAGCCGAGTCGGGCCGATCGTCACGTGTGTCGGCCAACGGCGACGGGTGGCCGGTTCGGCGACACACCTCCGGGAGCTGGCCGGCCCAACCGAGTCGGCCAGCACCCGGATGGGCAGCTACGCGTCGATGAAGGTCAGGCGGTGGAGGGTGTCGCCGGCGAACGGGCGGACGATGACGGTGGCCGTCTCCTCGCCGTCGTCGATCAGGCCGAGCAGGTCCTCGAACTCGCGCATCGTGATGTCGGAGCCGTCGGCCTCGAAGACCGACTCGCCACCGAAGATCGCGGCGCTGTAGTCGAGGTCGTCGTAGACCACACCGGCGAGGGTCACCACGTCGAAGGTGTTGTCGCCCTCGGTGATGTCGGCCAGGTCGCCGATGAGGTCACCGGTCTCCAGCGACAACGACTCGGGGGTGTCCGTCGCGGCGTCGGGCGCCTGGTAGACGACGGCGTCACCGGGGGTGCGTGCCGCCTCGAACTCCGCCTCGGTGGCGATGGCGCCGTCCAGGCGGAACACCGCGCCCGAGGAGTAGCTCAGGTCGACACGGCCGGTGGCGGTCAGGACGGTCAGCTCGCCACCGTCGCTGGGTTCGGGGGCCACGGGCGAACCGTCGGGGTCGTAGGTCTCGGTGACCAGCCCCTCGACGGGCGCGACCGCGCGGTTGGTCACGGTCAGGCGGGCGATGCCGTTCGCGCGCCGGTAGCTGGCCGTGTCACCCGGGGACAGGGCCGCGACGGCGGTGTCGAAGTCCGCGGTGGTGCCGTCGACGGTGTAGCGGGTCTGCTCGTCGCTCTCCAGCAGGCGGTACAGGTCGTCCTCGGCGTTGGCGTGGTCGTCGCCGAGCCCGCCGATGGCCACGCGGATGATGCCCGACACGGCGTCGATGTCCAGCCGGCTGACGCTGCCGATGACGGTCCGGTTGGTCAGGCTGGCCCCGGTGGCGGTCAGGGCGATCTCGTCGCCCTCGTTGATGTTGGCGTCGAAGGTCTCCCGGTCGACGTCGCCGCCGTCGACGACGAGCGTGGGCTCCGCCGGCAGGACGATGCCGGGACGCAGCGCCACACCGGTGACGGGCTCCACGATCGCCATCGTGCCGGCGGACTGGTCGATGTTGCCGACGATGCCGTCGGTGATGCTGCTCGGGTCGACGTTGACCAGCTCGTGGATGGTGCCGCTGGCGTTGTCGGCGCGGAACGTGGCGACGTCGGCGACCGTGACGGCGGCCTCGAACGCGCCGATGGTGGCGGGTTGTCCGTCGACGAAGAAGTCATCGGCGGCGGAGTAGGTGACGACCACGGGGGCGTCGGCGTCCTCCGGGACGATGGTGTAGGCGTCGCCACCGGTCTCGGTGTCCACGACCGGGCCGGTCAGCGGCTCGGCCGGGCCGACGAGGATCGTCCGGCTGATCCTCTGCAGCGTCCCGTTGCCGAAGCGGATCTCGAACTCCAGCGGGCAGACGCCCTCGCTGGCCTGCACGTCCAGCCCGAAGCTGCCGTCGTCGCCGACGATCACGAGGCCGTCGGTGACGCAGGGGCCGAACACGACGACGTCGGCGTCGGCCCCGAACAGCTCGAGGAACCCGACGAGGGTGCTGCGGGAGGGGACGCCGTCCTCGGGTTCGTCCAGCTCCAGGGTTGCCTCGGTGGGCAGGCCCAGCGCCTCGCGAGCCAGGTCGCAGGCTGCGGGGTCGGCGGCGCAGACCAGCACCGGCTCGGTGATCTCGTCGACGTCGACGGCGAAGGTGTTGGCCCGCAGGAACGCCTCGGTGGCCGGCGGCAGGGTGGGGCCGTTGGCCAGCAGGACCGGCGCGTCGTAGGTGGCGCTGTGCGCGGCAGCGGCGAACCCGGCGGCCCACGCGTCGGGGGCCTGGCCCTCGACCAGGATGATGCGGTCGGCGTCGGCGGCGCTGTCGAACCCGCGCTGCTCGGCGACCTCGACGGCGGTGTCGAAGCGGGTGGCACCGGCGACGCGGACGACGTCGACGCCGAGGGACTCCAGCTCGTCCTCGACCGTCGGGCTGACCGCGGCGGTACCGCCGAGCAGCATGACGCGCTCGATGTCGGAGTCCGCGAGGGCCTGGCGGATCGTCTCGGGCAGCTCGTCGGTGCTGGTCAGCAGCGACGGCCAGCCGGTTGCGGCAGCCCATGCACCGGCGGACAGCGAGTCGGCGAAGGCCTGCGAGGCGTCCGCCCCGCTGGGAAACGCCCGGGAGACGATGGCGGTGGTCGACTCGGGCGCCAGCTTGGCGACCTCGATGGCGGTCTCGATGCGGGTGGGGCCCGAGACCCGCTCGACGTCCAGTCCGGCGTCGGACAGCTCGTCCTCCACCGTCTCGTCCAGCGCGTTGACGCCGCCGAGCAGGACGACCTCGGTCGCACCCAGGCGGTTGATCTCGGTGACCACGTCGGCGCGGACGTCGTCGGAGGGGGTCAGCAGCAACGGCGTGTCGTCGCCCTGGAGGGTGCCGGACGTCAACGCGTCGGCGAACTGGGCGTCGGTGGCGATCAGCACACGGTCCGCCCCGTCGTCGGGGAAGGTCGCGCGGGACAGCCGCAACGCCAGCCTCGGGGCGTCGTTGGCACCGGCGGGTAGCTGGATGTTGATGGTGTCCGACACGTCACCCACTGCGCTGGCAGGGGGCACGGCGGCCAACGTGGCCAGCAGGGCCAGGACCAGGACTACGGGAAGGCGACGCACAGGATTCCTCCAGGAAGGACGGGACTCGGCAGCGAATGCTAGTTGACGGGGCGGTCGACGCCGCCTGTCCTCGGGGGTGCACTCGAGGGGGTGTGGTCCCTCGGACGTCGGTTGCCCGCTCGACGGTGCGGGGTAGCGTCGGCCTCCACGAGGCCGACGTGTCGGTCCCACCGTGATCCAACGCAGGGAGAACAACGATGGAGCAAGTGCAGCTGGGCCGGTCGGGCCTTTTCGTGTCCGACGTCGGGCTGGGGACGATGCAGTTCGGCTGGTCGGTCGACGAGGCCGGATCGGTGGAGGTGATGGACGCCTTCGTCGAGATGGGAGGGACGTTCATCGACACCGCCGACATCTACAGCGCCTGGGCCGGCCGCATGGGCGGTCCCGAGCAGGCCGGCGGGGTGTCGGAGGAGATCATCGGCCGCTGGATCACGGCGCGCGGCAACCGTGACCAGATCGTCGTGGCCACCAAGGTCCGCGGCGCCATGGGCGTCAACTTCTCCGAGGGCCGCTCGACGGTGCACCAGCGCGAGGGGCTGTCACGGCAGTGGATCCAGCAGGCGTGCGAGGACAGCCTTCGGCGGCTGCAGGTCGACCACATCGACCTGTACCAGGCCCACTGGATCGACCCGCTGGTCCCGATCGAGGAGACCCTCGGCGCGTTCACCGACCTGGTCCGCCAGGGCAAGGTCCGCTACATCGGCTGCTCCAACTACTCGGCCTGGCGGATCGTGGAGTCGTTGTGGGCCGCCGACACGAACGGGTTCGAGCGCTACGTCAGCCTGCAGCCCGAGTACAACCTGCTGTCCCCCAACCGCGGCGACGTCGAGCGGGAGCTGGCGCCGATGTGCGAGCGGTACGGCATCGGCGTCGTTCCCTACAGCCCCTTGGCTGGCGGCCTGCTGACCGGCAAGTACCGCCGCGGGCAGGAGCTGCCCGACAGCGTGCGGGCCGAGGAGAACGCCGAGGAGAAGGTCACCGACGGCACCTGGGACATCATCGAGACGCTGGTGGCCGTCGCCGAGCGCAACGACATCTCCCCCGCCACGGCAGCGATCGCGTGGCAGCAGTCCAAGTCGTTCGTGACCGCCCCCATCGTCGGGGCCAACCGACCGTCGCAGCTGAAGGGCACCCTGACCGGGTTGGACAAGGGCCTGCCCGCCGAGGACCTCGACGCGCTGGACCGCGTCAGCGACTTCCACGTCCCGCGCTACGCCGAGGAGCGCTGACCCACGGCAGGAGGCAGGGTCAGCGTCACCGCTGGGCGCTGGCCCACTCCACGGTGGAGGCCAGGCCGTCCCGCAAGCCAACGGGGTGGACGGCCCCCACGAGCGCGCGCAGGCGGGCCTGGTCCGCCCGGGAGTGCCGGACGTCACCGTCGCGCGGCGGCAGGTGCACCCGCTCCAGCGGCCGGCCGAGGACATCGGCAAGGGTGTCGGCGACGTCGAGCAACGAGTGGGCCTCGCCGAGCGCCAGGTTGACCGGCACGCGGCTGGTCAGCCGGCCCTCGATGGCGGTGGCCAGGACGTCGGTGACGGTGTCGACGTGCACGAAGTCGCGGGTCTGGCCCCCGTCGCCGTGGACGGGCAGCGGGCGACCGGCGAGGGCGGCCTCGACGAACGCCGGGACCACCGCGGCGTAGGCCTGCGTGGAGGTCTGGAGGGGGCCGTAGACGTTGAAGAAGCGCAGCGGCAGCACGTCGACGCCGTAGGACGCCGACCATGCCAGGGCGTACTGCTCGGCGGCCAGCTTCGTGGCCGCGTAGGGGCTGATCGGGTTGGGCGGGCAGTCCTCGTCGGTGGGCAGCGGCGGGGTGGGGCCGTAGACGGCGGCCGACCCGGCGAACAGGACCTGCCCTCCGTGGGCGCGTGCGGCCTGCAGGACGTTGAGGGTGCCGCCGACGTTGACCTGGTGGGCGGTCACCGGGTCGCGGAGGGAGGGTGGCAAGCCGGTGACGGCGCCGAGGTGCACGATCGCGTCGGCGCCGGCAGACAGCCGGTCGACCAGCTCGGCCTGCCGCACGTCGCCCTGGTGGACGGCGACGGGCAGGTCGGCCAGCCACGCCGGGTTGCCCGTCGCGAAGCTGTCGAGGACGGCGCACTCGTGGCCGCGGGCGAGGAGGGTGCGGACGAGGTTGGCGCCGATGAAGCCCGCGCCTCCCGTGACGAGGACCCGCACGGGCTACAGCACCACGACGT
This sequence comes from Euzebya rosea, assembly GCF_003073135.1. Lineage (NCBI taxonomy): Bacteria > Bacillati > Actinomycetota > Nitriliruptoria > Euzebyales > Euzebyaceae > Euzebya > Euzebya rosea. Next base: position 193,058 of record NZ_PGDQ01000005.1, on the reverse strand, counting down.
TCGGGCCGCCCCCGGTGGCGTTGCGGGCGTCGAAGACCAGCCCGGCGTGCGCGACGACGTGGTCCAGGTCAACGGCGCGGTGCGGGGTGAGGATCGCGACGAGGTCGGCGGCGGCGACGACCTCGGTCGTCAGATCGACCGACGTCAGGTGGTCCGCGCCGACGGTGAGCGAGGGGACGTGGGGGTCGTGGTAGCTGATGTCGGCACCGCGGCGGGCCAGTCCGTGGAGGACCTGGAGGGCAGCGGACTCACGGAGGTCGCCGACGTCGGGCTTGTAGGTGACGCCGATGGCGAGGACGGTCGAGCCGCGGACGGGCTTGGCGTGGTCGTTGAGGGCCTCGGCGATGCGGTCGGTGACCCAGCCCGGCATCTCGGCGTTGATGTCCTGCGCCAGCTCGACCAGTCGGATCGGCCGTCCGGCGTCGCGCCGTGACTGCCACGTGAGGTAGATCGGGTCGATGGGGATGCAGTGCCCACCCACGCCCGGGCCGGGGTAGAACGGCATGAACCCGAAGGGTTTGGTGTCGGCGGCCTCGATGACCTCCCACGGGCTGATGCCCTGGTCGGCGCAGAGCATCGCGAACTCGTTGACCATCGCGATGTTCACCATGCGGAAGGTGTTCTCCAGCAGCTTGGCCTGCTCGGCGGCCTTCGTGGACGACACGGGGTGGACGTGGTCGACGAGGTCGGCGTAGAAGGCGACGGCGGCGTCAGTGGAGGCCTTGTCGATGCCCCCGACGACACGGGGGATCTGGTGGAAGGCGAAGGTGGTGTTGCCCGGGTCGATGCGTTCGGGGGCGAAGGCGAGGAGGAAGTCCTGCCCCGCCACGCGGTGGCCGGCTTCGAGGATGGGGGCGAGCAGGTCCTCGGTGGTCCCGGCGTAGGTGGTGGACTCCAGCACCACCAGCGCGCCGGGCTTCATGTGCTCAGCGACCGTCCGCCCGGCGGCGGCGACCATCGACAGGTCGGGCAGCCGTTCGAGGATCGGGGTGGGGACGCAGATCAGGACGATGTCGGCGTCGTCGCAGCGGGCCCCGTCGGTCGTGAACGCCAGTCGCCGGGTCGCGATGGCGGTGTCGAACTCGTCGGACCGAACACCGGCGACGGCCAGCGTGCCGTCCTGGAGGGCAGCGATCCGGTCGCCGTCGGTGTCGATGCCGACCACGTCGTAGCCGGCGGTCGCGGCGGCACAGGCGACGGACAGCCCGACGTAGCCCTGTCCGAAGACGGCGACCCGACGGGGGCCCTCGGTCTGCTGCTGTGCGGTCATCCCGGCAAGGCTACCGGCGTCGATGCCGGTTCCCGCTCCGGGACTGGTCAGACGGCCCAGTCGTTGACCGCGGCGATGATCGTCTCGATCTCGGACTCGGTCAGGTCCGGCCGAACGGGCAGGCTCAGGACTTCCTCGGCCGCACGTTCGGTCTCCGGGAGGTCCAACCGCAGCCCGAACGACGGGAGTCGGTGCACCGGCGTCGGGTAGTAGACGCCCGCAGCGACTCCGGCCTTGCGCAGGTGTGCCAGCAAGCGGTCACGGTCCGCTGCCCGCACGGTGTACTGGTGATAAACGTGCGAGGCCCCGCTGACCACAGTGGGGGGCGTCACTCCCCTCAGCCGGGCATCCAAGGCACGCGCGTTGGCCTGACGTGTCGCTGTCCAGCCTCCGACCTTGCGGAGCTGGACGCGGCCCAGGGCGCCGCCGATGTCGGTGAGCCGGGCGTTGAACCCCACGATCTCGTTGGCATACCGCGCCTCCATCCCCTGGTTGCGCAGCAACCGCAGCTTCCTGGCCACTGCCGCGTCCTTGACGACGATCATTCCCCCCTCCCCCGTGGTCATGTTCTTGGTCGGATAGAAGCTGAACATCGCGGCATCACCCAGGGCACCCACCGGGACGTCGTGCCACGCAGCCAAGTGGGCCTGCGCCGCATCCTCGACGACAGCGAGGCCGTGACGTGCCGCCAGCGCCTCGATCGCCGTCATGTCGGCGGGGTGCCCGTACAGGTGCACCGGCACAACGGCTGCCGTGCGCGCGGTCACTGCCGCTGAGGCCGCGGCCGGGTCCATGCAGAACGAGACCGGATCGATGTCGACGAACACCGGCTCCGCACCGCACAGCCGCACCACGTTGGCCGTCGCAGCGAAGGTGAAGGACGGCACGATCACCTCGTCGCCCGGTCCGATCCCCAACGCCAGCATCGCCAGGTGCAGGCCGGTGGTGCCCGCGTTGACCGCCACGCAGGAGCGGCCGTCCACGTGGGCGGAGAACTCCTCTTCGAAGGCGGCGACCTCCGGCCCCTGGGCGAGCATCCCGGAGGCCAGCACGCGCGTGACGGCTTCGATCTCCTCGGCTCCGATGATGGGGCTGGAGAGGTGAATCATGCGACCGCCCTCCACACGGCGGGCGGTCGCGAGTCACAGCGTGCTCGGACGAAGGGCAGGACGCTCAGGGAATGTCCTGGTCCGAGGGCTGAGCACCGCCGCCTCCCCCGTCACCATCGCCGCCACCGGTCTGGCCGGGGCAGTCCTCGGTGTCGAGGTTGTCCAGCAGGCTGAGCAGCGCGTCGCTGAGCTGCGCGGGCGGGGCGACCCGCCGGAGGCTGACGGGCTCCTGGGCGCAGGAATCCAGCTCGGTCTCTGTGGCCGGCGGTGCGGTGTCGATCTGGGTGACCAGAACCGGAGCGCCGCTGTCCGCGCTGAGGCCCGCGGCGATCATTCCGTAGCCCCAGCCGTCGTCGGCGAAGCCGTTGATCAGGAGGTAGGCCCGGCTGCCCTCGGGTTCGACACCGCGCAGCTGACGGGCGATCGCGACGGCGGTACCAGCCCGCTCGTCACCTGGCACGCGCTCCGTGGCGTTCACCGCCGTGGCAACCGCGTCGGAGATCGCCGCCGTGCCGCCCAACACGACCCGTTCCGTCGGGGCGTTGGCCTCGACCCACTCGGCGACCGCGGGATGCAGGCTCGCCGTCGGGGTCAGGACGATCGGTGTCCCGGTGTCGGCAGCCCAGCCACCACCGGTGACCGAGTCAGCCCAGGCCGCGGTCTCGTTGTCCTCGGTGCCGAACGCCCGAGCGATGCCGACGTCGGTGCCGCCGTACAGGCTGCGCGCCTCGTCCGCCACCGCCAGCGCGGTTTCGACGCGGGACGGACCGGCCAAGCGGACGACCTGGAAGCCGTACGCCTCGACCGCGTCGTGGACCGTGGCGGACAGTGCCGCCTCGCCACCGAGGAGGTAGACGGTGCCCCCGGCCGGCAGGACTCGCCGGATCTCCTGTGCGACATCGTTGTCCAGGATCGCCCCCTGCGTGAACAGCAGCGGGGCGTCGCCGGTCAGGACGCTGCCGGCGAGGGCGTCGGCGAAGACGTCGACCCGAGCCAGAACGACGTGACTGGCCGTGTGCGCCGCGTCGGTGTCCTGCGCGAAGCCACCGGCGGACCCGAACCGCTCGCGGGACATCTCGATGGCCGCCTGGATCAGGTCGGCCGAAAGACCCTCTGCTTGGCGGACGAAGACGTCGATGCTGGCGGTGTCGTTGTCGCCGATCGGGTCGTTGTTGCCGACCACCGTCGCGGAGAAGGTGTCAGTGCCCTCCTCCGCGTGGGTGGTGAGCAGGGTGACCTCGACGGACCGGCCCGCACGGAGTGTCGGCAGCGCGCAGACCTGCTCGACCGGTGGTTCGGTGCACCCGATCACGTCGTTGACCGTCACGCCGTCGGGGATCGTGTACTCCACGACCCCCGTGGAAGTGTTGGGGCCCTCGTTGGTGATGGTGAAGGTGACTGCGCTCGAGCTTCCGGGCACGACCACGATCGGTCGGGCCGAGGCCTCGATGGACAGGTCGGCCACGGTGGCGGGCGGGGTCACGGGTGCGGACTGGGTGGTCAGGTCTGCGGAGGCGCCCGCTTCCACGCCGTTGGCGGTCACGAGCGGGTCGGTGGTGTTGGTCAGCGTGCCGACGGCGTCGGTGGTCACGTCCACCTCGACCTGGCAGGTCCCCGTGCCGGGCACGTCCCCGCCGCCGAAGGTGATCGTCGAGCCGCCGTCCGGCGCCGACAGGGTGCCGCCGATGCAGGTCGAGATGGCGCTGGCCGGGCTGGCAATCGTCATGCCCGCTGGGAGCGTGTCGGTCAGGTCGAGGATCTCCACGGCCGCACCGTTGGCGGTGTTGTCCAGCGTCAGGATGAGCGTGGTGGTGCCGCCGAGCGTGATTGTGTCGGCCAGGAAGTCCTTGTTCAGGGTCGGCGGGATGCGCACGACGAGGGTGTCGGTGGCCGTGCCGCTGTTGCCGGACGATGAGGTCAGCTCGCCGGTCTCGTCGACGTACACGCCGCCGACGTCACCGGAGATGTCGACCATGATGGTGCACATGTCACCCGCGTTGACGGTGCCGCCGGTGTAGGCGATGGTCGTCGACCCGGCAACCGCGGTGAAGGTCCCCCCAGTGCAGGTGGTCGAGGCATTGGCAGGGTCGGCCACACTCAGTCCTGCGGGCAGGGTGTCGGTGAAGTCAAGCCCCGTGGCGTCGAGCAGGCTGACGGTGTTGTCGATCGTGTAGGTCGCCGTTGTGGCGTCGCCCTGCCCGATCGGGTTGGGCGCGAAGGCCTTGGTGAACAGCGGCGGCGGCTCGACGGCGAGGTCGGCCTCGGCCGGCATGGCGACCGGGATGCCGCCGCTCTGGAGGTCGGACGTGACGTTGCTGTAGGTGCCCGGTGCCGCGGTCGCCGGCACCAGCAAGGTGACGCCGAACGTGCAGAGCTCCCCGTCTGGGACCGATCCGTCATCGAGGGTGAGAAGCCCCCCGGCGAAGGCCACGGACGATCCGGGACCGCAGGGCGCGGTCGGCAGTGCCCCGGTGGGGGCGAGACCGGGGAGGACGGCCTCGAGGTCGTCGGTGAACCGCAACGCGGCCACGGCCGACGGGTTGTCGTTGGCGATCGAGAACTGCAGCGTCACGGTGCCGCCCGGGACAACCGGCCCGGAGAAGGCCTTGTCGAAGGCGACCTCGCTGGAGACCAACAGGTCATCCATCGCCGGGTCACCCACGACGGCAAGATCGTCACCAACGGTTTCTCCGGTGACGATGCTGGTCTGGTTGGGGAAGGTGCCACCGGCAGCGGCGCTGGCCGGCACCTGGAGGGTCACGGAGAACGTGCAGCCGGCACCGGGGGCAAGGGTGCCGCCGGTCACGGTGATGACGTCGGTACCAGTGGCCTGGGAGCCGGCCCCGCACACGTCGGCGGCCGGCAGCCCGATGGCCTCCAGGCCGGGAAGGACTGCAGTCAGGTCGTCGGTGAAGCCGACTTCATCGATGGTCAGTGTGTCACTGGTGTTGGTGAGTGTGAACTCGAGGTCGACGAGGTCGCCGGCCCGGACGGGGAAGTCGAGGAAGGCCTTGGTGGCGTCGATCAGAGTCTTGTCGACGATCAGGACGTCGGTGGCCGGCATGCCGACGAGGGCATCGTTGGCCGGGTTCTGATAACTGACCGACGAGGTCGTGTTGCGGTAGTCGCCGTCAGCGGTCCCAGCAGGAACCGCCATGGACACGGAGAAGCTGCACGTTCCGCCTGCAGGGACGGCGCCGCCGGAGAAGAAGAGGAAGTTCCCGCCGATGGTCTGGGCGGTGCCGCCACAGGCGGCTTGGTCGGCGCTGGTGATGGTGGCGCCGCTGACCGCGGCAGAGACGCTGTCGGTGAAGAGGATCTCGTCGTAGTCGGTACCCGATGTGACGTTCTCGAGGGTGAACTCCAGCGTCGTCTCACCACCCGGCAGTGCCGGGTCGTCGGTGAAGTCCTTCGTCAGGACAATGCCCGGGACGTCGATGTCGTCCGCAGCAGGGACGCCCTCGACTGCCACGCCGTCGACGGTTGCGGTGGGCACTGTCGTCTGGACGGTGTAGAGGCTCGGGTTGGCACCAGCGTCCACCGTCAGGTCGAGCGTGATGACACACGACTCGCCGGGGTCCAGGCTGACCCCATCGAGGACGATGTCCGGCGCCAGGAACGTCAACGTGCCGTTGGCGCCGCCGCAGATGTCGGCGGGCAGGCCGCCGGCGCCGACCGTGACGTCACCGGGCAGCTGGATGTCGAATGCGATGTCGTTGGCGGTGCCGCTGCTGTCGTCGGCGATGATCTCCAACTCGACGGTCGCTGTCCCGCCGGCCGGGACGGGGTTGTTGGTCACGGCGAGCCGTACCGATGGCGCGCCGACGACGAGCAGGTCGTCGGAGAACGCTCGGGTGTTCACGAGCGCCCCTGCGACGGTGGCAGTGAGGTCCGACACGGTATTGGTGTAGAGCCCCCCGGCGATGGAGTCACCGACAGTGATGACCACCTGGAAGGTGCAGACCTGCGAGGGTTCCAACGAGTCGTCGCTGAAGGCCAGCGCCTGTGTCTCCGTCGCCGGGAACACGAGCGTGATCTCCGAACTCGGCCCGCAGGGGTCCGTCGGCAGGTCGACCGTCACCGGGAACGCGAAGATGTCAGTGAGCAGGTCGGTGAACGACACGTCGGTCATCGCCGTGGTCGAGTCCGGGTTCTCCAGCGTGAACTCGAGCGTGACCTGGTCGCCCGGGCCGACCGGGTCGTCCACGAACTCCTTGGACGCGATGGGCAGGTAGCGGACGACGATGTCGTCGGAGGCCGCGGGAATGACGACGGGGCCGTCTTCGCCGGGGCGGCCGTCGCCGCCACCTCCCGGGTCCGAGGTCCCCATCGCGGTGAAGTCCGAAGTGGTGTTGGTCAGCACCTGCCCGACGAGCTCGCCGCCGGGCAGCTGGACGGCAACCTCGAAGGTGCACGAGGCTCCCGCGGCCAGGGAGGCGTCGGCGAGCTCGAGCACTCCCCCGGCGAAGGACAGGGTCGACCCGAGGCCGCAGGGATCCGTCGGGAGCCCACCGGCGATGGTCGTACCCGTCCGCATGGCGTCGAGGTCGTCGGTGAACGTGCCATCGGCAAGCTGCGACCCCGTGCGGTTGTCGATGGTGAACTCGACCGTGGTGACGCCCCCGGGCGCCACCACGCCGTCGAGAAAGGCCTTGCGGAAGTCGAGCGCCTCCACGGAGATGGCCGCCACGGCGAAGCCGATGTCCCCGGAGCCAGCCTGATCGGTGCGGTTGACGGCGTCCATCGGCCGCGTTGCTGTCAGGACCACCTCGACGACGCAGGAGGACTCGACGTCGACTGCCCCGTTGAGAAGGCTGACGCTGCTGGAGCCCGGGACGGCGTCAACGCTCGCGAACTGGAACGGCCCAGCGTTGCAGTTGGTGAAGGCGTTCGACTGATCGGCCACGACGAGGCCTGCCGGGAGCGGGTCGGTCACGAACAGGTTGCTCTCGACAGCCCCGTTTCTCGAGTTGTCGAACGTGATGGTCAGGACGATGTCGTCGCCCTGCTGGTAGCCGGGTGCCAACCCTCGGTCCATCACCCGGCCGAGGGGGGAGAAGGACTTGGTGATGCCGGGAACACCGCCATCGACGGTGAGCGGGACCGTCCCGACCTCACCGGCGAACAAGGGAGGACCGTTGTTGCCGGTGGTCACGAACCCTGGGTCGTTGAAGTGGGTGTCGACGACGCTGGCGGTGACGTCGACGGTCACCCGGCAGAACTGACCGGCCCCGAGCTTGGCGTCGGACAACTCCACTTGGCTGGACCCCGGCAGCGCGGTGACGGTGGCTTGGGCACACGTGGTCGTCGCGGATGCCGGGTCCTGGACGGTGACGTCCGGATCGAGGATGGAGACGAACCCGACGGGGTCGACCGGGCCGGTGGTGTTGTTGGTCAGCGTCCACGTGGCACGCGTTGTGCTGGTCGGCCCGATCGTGGATGGCGCGAAGGCCAGGTCCAGCGAGTACGGCTCCTGTGCAGACACCGGCGCTGCCGGCAGGGCAAGCATCGCCGCGGCCAGGACGGTCACGAGCAACAGGTGGCGAATCGACCTCATCGGGGCCCCTCCTCGAAGGGTGTGGGGCACGCGGTGCGCGTGCCCGGCGGCGGTGCTCCGCGGCATCGTTGGCCGCTGATCGCCCTAGCTGCAGGTTTGGTCGCCAGCAGCCTGCAACGGGTGCCACGTGGTCCCGTCGTAGCCGCAGAACGTGTCGCCGTCGAAGTACATGGCCCCGGCCACTGGCCCGACGGGCGCAGCGCCGTTGTGGAGCACGAGCGCACCGTCCGGGGTCAAACGCAGCTCGGGCGAAGCGTCCGCGCCGATGCGCCGGATGATCAGTCCGTCAGCGAGCTCGCCGCTCCCGAGGGCGAATCCGGTCTGGCGAGTGGCGAACTGCCAGTCGTCCCCTCCAGTCTCGGTGTTGGTCAGGCGCATGTACACAAGGCCGTTTCGAGCAACGTCGAGGGGGGCCTCGGGCGAGGACGTCCCCATCCCGATGTCTCCATCCGCGTCAACGTAGATCGAGTTGCTCGGCGCGTTGGGACGGATGCGCAGGGGCAGACGCGAACCGTTTGTGACGTCACGGATGAAGAAGTTGGTCTCGTTACCAGCCATGTCCCAGGTCTGCGCGGTGAAGCCGGACGAACCATCCTGCTCGAGGCGCACAGTTGGGGTATCGCCATCCTTGAGGTGAACCTCGACCACCGGCGTGCTGGTCCCCAAGCCGATGCGACCACCGTCATCGACGTAGAGGGAATGCGACGGCGCGCCTGCCTCGATCGTGAACGGGGTGCGACCGCCGTCGATGTCGTCGATGGAGAACTTGTTCGCGCCGCCGTTGGTCGAGTCGTTGACCGTGATCTGCCAGTCGTTGCTCGGGAAGCTCGCCGACGTGCTCGTGTCGAAGAACCTGATCCGGAGGTTGTTCTCCTTCAACCGGATCGTGTCGAAACCGAACGACTCACCGTTCACGCAGTCAAACCCTACGCAGGCGCTGCCGTCGACGATCAGGTCGTCGAGGATGACCTGGTCGGCGAATGCCTGGTCGTCGAAGCGGGATACCTGCTCCTCCTCCGCGGCTTCCTCACCGCCCCCGGCATCAAGCCCCCGGGACTCGGTCTCCTCGGGGCCTCGGCGCTCGATCGGCTGGCCGGTCGCCGCGGGCACGGCGAGGAACGCCAGCGCCACCACGGTCATGGTCACGAACACGCGCTGCAGAGTCATGTCTCCCTCACACCCTTGTCTCGGATTCGGGCTCAGCGAGGGACACTAGACCGTCAGGACAGGTGGTGTCCCTTACATCGCGAAACAGGCCACGAGGTTCACGAACCGTCGGGGCGCAGGGTCACCGTCTGGTTGACGCCCAGGTCGGTCGCTTCGGTCGTGGTCCCGTCGGCCCATTCCACGGTGACCCGGTCGATGGTCTCGGCTCCACCCAATCCGACGTGCACCGACAGCTCGTTGCTGCTGAGGTAATTCGCGCAGCCGTCGAGGTGGCGGACCTGGCGCTGCCCCCCGGCCTCGACGACGATCCGGCTGCCGAACCCGTGAGGGGCCAGAGCGGGATCGTCGCTGGTGTCGAGGAAGATCCGCAGCCACGCCGTCCCGGCACCGTCGAGATCGTTGCGGAACAGCGCGAACCGGTCGTTCGCCGCGGTCAACGCGATGTCCTGGTCTCCGTCGTTCTCCACATCCAACCGCACGACCGACAGGCCGTCAACGACGTGGTCCAGGCCGACGTCCAGCGCGACCTCCTCGAAGACCTCCCCTCGGTTCATGAAGACCTTCGAGGGCTCGTCCTCGTAGGACGGCAGGGACCAGCCGTTGGTCTCGACTATGTCCAGCCGACCGTCGTGGTCGAGGTCGACGTCAACCGCACCCCAACCCCACCCGCCGTCGTCGACACCGAGCGATGCGCCCTGCTCGAGGAACGTCCCGTCGGGCTGGGCGACGAAGAGCATGTTGCCAAGGCCCCTGCCGACGTCGTCATCGTCGTGGATGGCGGTGACATACCAGTCCAGGAGGCCGTCGCCGGTGAGGTCGGCAACGAACGTGCCCATGGCCTGGGCGTCGTTGAGGCCGATGCCCATCTCGTCGCGGACCTCCACGAAGCCGTCCGCGCCGTCGTTGCGGTACACCTGCGTGGTCCCGAAATCGGCCACCAGGAGCAGGTCGGGATCGCGGTCGCCGTCGAGGTCCGTCCAGCACGGGCCGAACCCCCTGACGCCCTCGTTGTTGATCCCAAGGTCCTCAGTCACGTCGGTGAATGTGCCGTCCCCCTCGTTGCGGAACAGTCGGTTGCTGTCGGTGTCACGACGCCAGCCGGCGACGAACAGGTCCAGGTCGCCGTCCAGGTCGTAGTCACTGAACGCGGCACCGAACCCGTCGGCGTTGACGCTGGTGGTCCAGGCGACGTCGGCCTCGGATGCGCGGTTGGTGAACGTGCCGTCCCCCTCGTTGTGCCACAGGCGATGCGCGCCGGGCCCGCGAGCGTCCGGGGGACCGTGACTGGTCACGTAGATGTCGACCCACCCGTCCCCGTCGTAGTCGGCCATGGTCGCACCGGCGCCGATGTGGGGCGCGTCGACACCGGCCTCGGCGGCGACGTCGGTGAAGGTGCCGTCCCCGTTGTTGCGGTACAGCGCGTCGGGCCGGTTGCCACCGCCAAGGACGAACAGGTCGGTGAACCCGTCGTTGTCGAGGTCCGCCGCGGCCGCGCCGCCCATGAACCGACGGCCATCGTCCTTGTCGTCCAGGGGGCTCTCGTGCAGCAGCCCGACCCCAGCCGGCTCGGTGATGTCGGTGAACCTCAGCCGAACGGGGCCCTCGTGGGTGCGGTCCGGGCCGTCGACCAGCGCAGCGGTTGGGGGCTCCACCGGAGATGCGGCACCGGTGGCCACCGGTGTGTCGGTGGTGGCCGACATGCCTTCCACCGCGCCCTCGACGGAATCGGCCCCGGTGTCGGTCCCGGTGCAGGCGGTGGTGCACAGGACGAGCGCCAGCCCGGCGAGCGTCAGGCGGTGAAGGGTCATCGATGGGTGTCCTCGGTGTCGAGCAGAGTGCTCATTCGACGGGCAGCCAGACCGGGTCGGTCCCAGCGCCCACCTCGACCACTATTGCGCCACCGGGCCCTCCGATGCCGACAACAACCGCGGCGTCGTCGGTCGCTCGGGACGTGACGAGCAGGGTGCCGTCCGGTGAGAGATCGCCGGTCACTCCGTTCCCGCTGACCACGAGGGATGCCGGGCGGTCGAGGCCCACGTAGAGCAAGTCGGTGTGCAGACCGTTGCGGAGCGGCACGAGGCCGGTGCGCCAGTCGTCGGTCAGCGCCAAGCCCGACAGGTCGAACGTGGCCCACTCGTCGCCCTGGACGTCGGGCGCGACCGCCGACACCGCGCCTGTGGCCAGGTCCACGCCGACCAGCGGTGCTCCGCGTTCGCCGGACAGGCCGAACCATGCGACCCGTGGACCGCTGGGTCCCGGCCAGGCGACGACCTGAAGGGTCGAGGGGCCGATGGGCGTCGCCTGTCCGCCGTCCAGCGGCACCCACATCAGCCCGTCCGGGGTGTCGGTGACAACCGCCTCCCCCCCGGGGTCGACCACCAGCGTGCCGCCGACCGCGTCAGCCAGCGGCTGCGGGTTGGCGCCGTCGAGGTCGGTGAGGACCAGCTGACCGTCAACCTCGGCGATGATGGTGTCCTCGCTGGTCGGCACGGCCGAACGGGGCCTGGCCACGCCAACCGAAGTGATGCTGCCGTCGGCAAGGGTCAGCACACCGGGGCCGGGGTCAGCCTCCACCAGCAGCCGTGTTCCGCCATCCAGCCACTCGATCGGCGTCACGTCCAGCGGCAGGACTCGTGTCGGGTCGGCGGTCTCGACCAACGCGCCAGCCTGCGCCCCCCCGATCAGCAGCGTGGTGCCGTCAGGAGAGAGCGAGGCCACGCTCGGCTCCGGGACGATGTCGAGCACCGTGGCGGTCCCTGCGCCGAGGTCCACCAGCGCAACAGCCTGTCCGGGCGCCACCAGCGCCGCGTATCGGTCGACCACACGCGCGGAGCCTGGACGTGGGACCTGCCAGTCGGCTGCGGGCAGGTCGAGCCCACGCACCCCCAGTGCCGTGACGTCCAGCAGGCCGACCTCCAGACCGCCCTCGGGCGACTCCGCCAGCAGCCACGCGCGGTCGGGGAACCCGGTGGGGACGGGATAGACCGGCGTGTCGCGCCCCTCGGCGCGGTACAGCTCGGTCCCATCGGGCAGCGCCACCACAAGGTCGCCGGTGGCCGTGCCGTCCTCGTCCGCCCCCGCGTAGACGATGACCCCGTCCGGCGCGTCGACCAGCGGCGTGTCGTCGTCAACCCCGTTCGCCGCATCCTCGTCAGCCCGTCCGTCGGCCTCGCCGGAGGGCGGCGAAGCGTCGGGCGTCGTCGTGCAGCCAGCCACGAGGACGAGCAGCAGGGAGACGAGCAGGCGGATGGGCACCAGGGGTCCTTTCGGTCGGGCTGGCAGCGTAGCGGCGGGCTGCCGCGTGCCGGCACTAGACTCGCCACCGTGCGGTTCGGAGGGAGAACGTTGGCAGCCGTGGCGGCGCTTGCCGTCCTGCTCGTGGCGTGCACACCGGACGACGTCGCAACCGGTGGATGCACCCCGGAACCCCGCGCAGCCGACGTGTCGGTCGCACGGGTCTGGAACGAGGCTGCGCTGGAGGCCATCCGTCGCGACTTCCCCGCACCCACGGTCCACGCCCGCAACCTCTTCCACCTGTCGGTGGCCATGTGGGATGCCTGGGCGGCCCACGACGACACCGCTGCTGGATACGTCCTCGACGTCGAGGCCGTTGCTGAGGGTGCCGAGGGCATCGCCGATGCCCGCGATATCGCGATCAGCCACGCGGCGTATCGCGTGCTGTCCCATCGGTACGCCGACGCGGTCGGTGCGGAGGAGACCCTGGCAGGGCTCGACGCCACCCTGGCGGCGCTGTGCCACTCCCCCGAGCACGTGGACGCCGGCGCGGACGCAGCGATCGCGCTCGGCAGGGGGATCGGCGACGCGGTCGTCGAGCGGTTCCTCGACGACGGCGCCAACGAGGCCGGCGACTACCTGGACCCGGACTACCAGCCGGTGAACGACCCGCTGGTCCTGGTCGAGCGCAATATCGAGATGGCCGATCCCAACCGCTGGCAGCCGCTGGCGTTCGAGGTCGCCGCGACGCAGAACCAGATCCCGCTGGCCGACAACCAGCAGACGTTCGTTGGCTCCCACTGGGGGTCGGTCCAGGGATTCGCGCTGCCCGAGGGCGAGGCGGGACTGCCGATCGATCCCGGGCCGCCACCGTCCTTCGGGGACCCGGCCACCGACGCCGAGTTCCGGGAGTCGGCGCTCGAGGTCATTCGCTACTCCGCGCTGCTCGACCCGGAGCAGACCGACCCGATCGACATCTCCCCCGCGGCTATGGGCGACAACCCCCTCGGCACCTACGACGGCGACGGGTACGACACCAACCCGGTGACGGGCGAGTCCTACCACCCGCAGGTGGTCCCGCACGCAGACTTCGGACGGGTCGTCGCGGAGTTCTGGGCCGACGGCCCGGAGTCCGAGACCCCACCGGGGCACTGGAACACCCTGGCCAATACCGTGTCGGACGACCTTGGGGAGCTGCGGATCGGCGGCGACGGACCGGTCGTTGACCGGCTGGAGTGGGACGTCAAGCTGTACCTGGCATTGAACGGGGCCACCCACGATGCCGCGGTGGCAGCGTGGGGAGCAAAGGGCCACTACGACTACGTCCGCCCGATCTCGATGATCCGATGGATGGGGCGCAACGGTCAGTCCAGTGACCCGGACGGGCCGGCCTTCCACGAGGACGGACTGCCACTGGAGGACGGCCTGGTCGAGGTGGTGACTGCCGAGAGCGCCGCCGAGGGCGAACGCCATGAACGACTGGACGACCACATCGGCGAGGTCGCGGTGCGGTCGTGGGACGCTTACCCCCGCAACCCGGAGGCCGACGTCGGCGGGGTCGACTGGATCCTCGCTGTTGACTGGGTGCCCTACCAGCGCGCCACCTTCGTCACACCGGCCTTCGCTGGGTACGTGTCGGGCCACTCCACGTTCAGCCGCGCCGCCGCCGAAGTGATGGCCGGCATCACCGGCAGTCCGTGGTTCCCCGGTGGGATCGGCACCTGGACGGTGCCGGCAGAGGGACTGGAGTTCGAGGCCGGCCCCGCCGAGGACGTCGTGCTGCAGTGGGCGTCCTACTACGACGCCGCCGATCAGGCCGGCTTGTCACGGCTCTACGGGGGGATCCACGTTCGTGCCGACGACCTCGCCGGACGGGTGATCGGTGCCGAATGCGGCGAGGGCGCCTGGGCCCTGGCGCAGCGGTACTACGACGGCACCGCCTGATCCGTCACGTCAGGGGACGCCGGCGGGCCGAACCGACTCGAAGGTGCAGCGCAGGCCGTCGTGCACCCCGACGGGCCGAAGTGCCAGCCTGCGCGCCGGTGATCCGGGCGGCCTGCAGGGACGGTGAGGGCCCAATCTGGACACGGAAGCCCACCCCGTCTACGAGGTGGCCCGGACGCACGGTGGTTCTCGCCTGCCGCAGCAGGCAGAATGCTCTCAGACGTGGCCACACCGGATGCGGGTCCGAGGACGTCCGTGCCTCGAGCAAGCCGTGACTCATCGACGACCGGGACGGAGTCCTTCACGCATGGGCGAGCTAGTCACCTGGGCCTACCCGGCGATCTTCTTGGTCGCCGGCATGCTGTCGTGGCTTCTGGTCCCGGTCGCGATGAAGGTTGCCATCCAGCGAGACTTCGTCGACAGACCGGGCGGGTACAAGTCGCAGGAGAGCCCGGTCCCCTATTTGGGCGGCGTCGCCATCGTGGTGTCGTTCGCTGCCGTGGTCCTGGCTGCTGCGATCCTTCGCCCGCCCATCAGCGGCCTCGACGAGCTCGTTGTCATCCTCGGTACAGCCGTTCTGCTCAGCCTGATGGGGCTGATCGACGACCTTCGTGGGCTCGGTCCCTTCCTTCGGCTCGCCGTGGTCGCCGCTGCGACAGGGCTGCTGATCTTCACCGACATCAGTGTCCGACTCGTGGACAGCGGTGGTCCGGTAGACATCGCGATCACGATCCTCTGGGTCGCGGGCATCACCAACGCCTTCAACCTGCTGGACAACATGGACGGGCTGTCGGCCGGCATCGGCACGATCGCGTCGATCTCCCTGTTCGTCATCGCCGTCTTCAACGGCCAGTTCCTCGTCGCCGCCCTCTCGGCCGCGCTGGCCGGATGCGCCATCGGCTTCCTGCGGCACAACTTCCACCCGGCGCGGGTCTACATGGGCGACGCCGGTTCGCTGTTCATCGGTTTCGTACTGGCGGTCCTCGCGCTGAAGCTGCGGTTCGACGCTCCCCGGCAGATCACGGCGTTCGTCCCGATCGTGGTCCTCGGCCTCCCCATCCTTGACACGACCCTCGTCACCATCACCCGCCTTCGACACGGGCGGAACCCCCTCTCGGGCGGCCGGGACCACCTGTCGCATCGCTTGGTCTTCATCGGTCTGTCCGTGCCGCACGCGGTCAAGTCGTTGTACGGCGTCGCCATTGCGCTTGGCTGGGTCGGGCTCATCGTGTCGCGGTTGGACGTCGGTACCGCGTACCTCGTGCTCGGACTGGTGGGAGCCGTCCTGGTGACAGCCGGGTTCCTGCTCGGCCGAGTTCCCGTGTACTCCAACTCGATCCAGCGAAAGATCGTCCTCCAGTCCGTGGAGAAGACCGACGCCGACTATGCACACGAGCACCAGACGGCAGGGATGGCCAGCACCGACGGGTCGTGACCGTCCGACGGACAGGGCAGGTCTGGGCCACGCCGGTGGCGTCCTATGATCGTCGGCCCATCGCGCCCCGATGGCGAGAACGACAGAAGTGAGCACGTGACGCAGACAACCCCCCGCGAGCCGGCCCTCGACCGGGCCGACCCCGAGCTGTTCGACATCCACGCACAGCTCGGCGTCGGCACGTACCTGCGCCGGCTGTGGGACATGCGCGACTTCGTGGTCAGCCTGCCAGCCGCCAACCTCAAGGGGCAGCTGTTCGGCCAGCGACTTGGTGTGGTGTGGCTGCTGCTGAACCCGCTCTTCTTCTCCCTCGTCTTCTACTTCGTCTTCGGCGTCCTGTTCGAGACAAGCCGTGGCGTGGGCAACTTCCCGGCCTTCCTCGTTGTGGGCCTCTTCGCCTACCACTTCACCCAGCGGTCGATCACGAGCTGCCTGAACACGGTGTACAGCAACCGGTCACTGATGCAGACGCTGAGCTTCCCCAGGGCTGCCCTACCCCTCGCCTCGACCCTCGGAGAGCTCTACATCCACATCCCCGGCCTGTTCGTGATGATCGCCATCGCCCTCCTGACCGGTGTGCGGCCGCACCCGGCGTGGCTGCTGATCGTCCCCGCGGCAGTGATCCAGACCTTCTTCAACCTCGGGGTCGGGATGATCGCAGCTCGGGCCTCGTTCCACGTCCGAGACCTCCAGCAGCTGGCCCCCCATCTGCTGCGCGTGTGGCTGTACGTCTCCGGCGTGGTCTTTCCCGCCGACCTCCTCGCCGAGAAGGCAGGCGGGACCATCCTCACCATCTTCGAGGCCAACCCGATCTGGATCTTCCTGAGCATGTATCGCGACGCGGTCATCGATGGTCGTTTCCACGCATGGACCTGGGCATGGGGGATGTGCTACGCACTCGGTGCGACAGTGATCGGCTTCGTCTTCTTCCGAGGCCGCGAACGGAGCTACAGCAGTGTCTGATCTCGCTGGCATGCCACCGGTGGTGGTGCTGGACGACGTCCACATGCGCTACCGGATCTTCGAGGACGGGGGGAGACGAGCCCGGGCGCAGCGTCTGCTGCGCGGGAAGCGCGGTCGCACCATGCGAGAGGTACACGCCCTCAAGGGTGTGTCGATCACGATTCCCCACGGCCAACGGCTGGGGCTGATCGGCCGCAACGGCAGCGGCAAGTCCACGATGCTGTCGATCGTGGCAGGACTGCTCACGCCGACCGAAGGCCGCGTCCTGGCGTCTTCCTACCCTGTGCTCCTCGGGATCAGCGCTGCGCTGAACAAGGAGCTGAGCGGGCACAGCAACGTGATCCTCGGCTGCACCGCCCTCGGGATGCGCCGCACCGAAGCCCTCGACCGCGCATCGGAGATCATCGCCTACGCGGGGCTCGAGGAGTTCGCCCACGTACCGATGCGCGCGTACTCCGCCGGAATGCGGGCCCGGCTCAACTTCTCGATCGCCACTGTCGTCGAACCGGAGATCCTGCTCATCGACGAGGCGCTGGCTGCAGGCGACGCCCGCTTCCGCCGCCGCAGCAGGGACCGAGTGCGGGAGATCACCGAGCGCGCGGGCTCCGTGGTGCTCGTCAGCCACAGCACCAAGGAGGTCAGGGACATGTGCGACCGGGTCGTGTGGCTGGACAAGGGCAGCATCGTCATGGACGGACCGGCCGACGAGGTCACCGCCGCCTACGACGAGTCCGAGGGCGCGACATGAGTCCTGTCGTCGCCGTGGTCTCGATGGGCAAGACCGGGTCGAACACGGCTGTTGAGACCCTCCAGCACCACCTTCGCTCGGGCACCCCCCTGCTGCACCTGCACTCCACCAACGCACTTGCCGCACGACGTCGGGCAGAGGCTGCGAGGCGAGCCGGCGCGGTGCCGTCACGCCCGGTCCGAGACGCAGCGCGGTTGAGCGACTTGCTTGCGGATGGCAACCGGCCGGACCTCCGGATCGTGTCGTGTGTTCGTGAACCGTTGGGCCGCCATCTCTCAGCAGCGTTCCAGAACATCCATCGCCTTCTGAACGGCTACCGCGACCACCCGGGGCACGGGGCGGCAGCCGTCCTGCTGGAGCGAGAAGCCTCCTACCAGGACGTCTTGTGCCACACGGACGCTGCATCGGTCCTCGACCTGCTGCGCTCGTTGTGGCGCGACTTCCACGACGTCGACGGATGGGAATGGGTAGGCCAGCACCTGGAGCGTCCGTTCGCCGTCACCGTCAGGAACCGCCCCTTCCCCAAGGGCTTGGGCTTCGGCCGGTACGAGGCGGACAACGACGGGCCGCGAGCGGTGATCATCCGCCTCGAGGACATGAGCCGCCATCTCCCGGACGCGGTGAGGTGGCTCTGCGACGATGTCCTCGACCAGGACGTCGACATCGACATCGTCAACGCCAACCGGTCCGGGGAGAAGGCCTACGTCGGCCTGTACCAGTTCGCGCGTCGCCACCTCGGCCCGTCCGACGACCTGATCGGTCAGTATCTCGAGACCGACTTCGTCCACCATTTCTGGACGGAGGCCGAACGTGCGGACATGTGGGCAAGATGGCGGGCAACTCGGGACACCCTGTGACCGAGGCCGACCTGACCGCACGATCCGGGGGAGCGCACGTCCTCCGCTTCGTGTTGTCCGATGTCCGCCTGTCCCGTGTGGAAGTGGTGCTCCGGCGCGGGGGCGACGAGGTGCTTCTGGACACACTCCCGTGGCCCGACGAGGGCGTGCTCGTTCGCCGACTCATCAAGGTGCCGACGGACGGGACGGTGCACCTCCGCGATGCCACGAGCCGGGAAACGCTGCGGCCAGTACGAGCCACGCTTCGGCAGCCGGGTTCTGGCGAGCTTGCCGTACGGGCGGGTGCGGACTACATCCGTCGTCGCGGAGTCCGCAACGTCCTCTCGGTCCGAACCCTCGAGGCGCTGCGCCTGGCCCTCCGGCAAGGGGGCCCGGTCACCGGTGTCGCAAACCGCTTGGCCGACAGCCAAGTTGTGGGGCAGGGTGACCGGGACCTGCTCGACCAGTACCGATCACCAGACGGCGCCGTCGACCCGAAGTCGGTGCTTCGCGCAGGCTTCAGGGCACACCTGGACGCCTGGCTTGCCGCTGGCGGGTCACTCCGGCTGCCCCGGGTCGATCAGCCACGGACGAGCATCGTCGTGGTGACCTGGAACTCCCCAGAGCTCTGCCTGCAGGCGTTGCAGAGCATCGCACTGCATGGCCCTGCCGACAGCGAGACCATCGTTGTCGACAACGGGTCGGAACCGCTGACGCAGACGCTCCTGGACCGACTCGACGGCGCAACCGTGCTGCGCAACGATGACAACCTCGGTTTTTTGCTCGCGTGCAACCAAGGGGTCGAGCGGAGCAGCGGGGACGTCGTGGTACTCCTCAACTCCGACGCCCAGCTGCTGCCGGGCGCGATCGAGGCCGCGGCTGCCGCGCTGTCGGACCCGTCCATCGGTGTCGCCGGGGGTCCCATCGTCAACTACGACGGCCGCCTGCAGGAGGCCGGCTCCATCGTGTGGCGCGACGGGTCGTGTGCGCCCTACGGGCGGGGGCAGCAGCTCGGCTCCGCAGCAACGCACGTCGACAGGGACGTCGACTTCTGCTCGGGCGCGTTCCTGGTGGTCCGTCGGTCGCTTTGGGAAGCCCTCGGGGGCTTCGACGAACGGTACGCCCCCGCCTACTACGAGGACACCGACCTGTGCCTCCGGGCCTGGGAGGCAGGACATCGCGTCCGCTACCTCCGTGGCGCACCGGTGATGCACTTCGAGTACGGAAGCTCCGGCAGCGACGATGCCCGGTCGATGATGTCGGCGAACCGGGCGACGTTCGCCGCCCGTCATGCTGCGACACTCGCCGACCACCGTCCGTTCGACGAACGCACATGGGCTGCGGCCGTCCACCACTCCGCACGACCCAGGGTGCTGGTCGTGGAGGATCGGGTCCCGGATCCGTCCCTGGGGGCAGGGTCTCCCCGTGCCGCAGCGGTGATCGATGCGCTCCGAACGGCTGCTGCGACCGTGACGGTGGTCTGTACCGACCGGCGGACGACTCCGCAGGAGGTTGCCGACCGGTGGCGGACCGCACACCCGGACGTGGAGCTGCTGGTCGTCGGCGTGGACATCACTCGCGTGGAACTCGAGCATCGGGCCGGCGAGGTGGACGTGCTGTGGGTCTCCCGCCCCCACAACATGGCTGATCTGGGCGAGATCCCCGCCCGTACCGACGCCGCGGTCGTCTACGACGCGGAGGCCGTGATGCACGAACGGTACGTGGCCCAAGCACATCTGGGTGATGCATCAGCGGCAGCCATGGCGGACACCATGCGGGAGATCGAGCGGCAGGCGGTGCGTGACGCCGACGTTGTCGTCGCCGTGAGCGCCCGCGACGCCACGACGCTGGCCGGGATGGTCGAGCAGCCGCCCGTGACGACCGTGGTCGGCCATGCCCTGAAGGTGTCCGACCTTCCGATTCGATCCACCGAACAGGCCGGGTTCGGCATGCTGGCCGGCTTCACTGGAAACCGCTCCCCGAACGTCGATGCACTCCGATGGTTCGTTCGGTGGGTGTGGCCTGACCTGCACGAACGTACCGGCGAGCGCTTGGTAGTGGCGGGACGCGGCAGCCGCAGCGCTGCTGACGACCTCCGGACTGTGCCGGGACTCGACGTGCTCGGCGACGTCGCAGACGTGCAGGAGTTCTACCGGCGCATCAGTGTCGTGGTCGTCCCCACTCGCTTCGCCGCCGGCGTCCCCTGGAAGGCCCACGAGGCAGCGGCGCACCATCGCCCGATGGTGGTGACCCCACTGATCGCGACGCAGTTGGGGAAGAGCTGGACCGACGCGGTGGAGGTTGCCGACGACCCCAAGGAGTGGGTCGAGGCCTGTACACGTCTCATCGAGGAGCGGGATCTCTACGAGGCTCGCCGTCGCGCGGCCACTGACGCCGTCAGATCCGAATGTGCTCCCGCAAAGATCCTCGAGGGCGTCACCGACACCCTGGACCTCGCACTCGATCTCCGATCGTCAGGAAGCTGACCTCCGTGCCCACTCGATTCCTCATCACCGGCTTCGCCCGGACCGGCAGCACCCTGGTCAACACCAGCCTTCGACGTCATCCCGATGTGGCGATGCATGGAGAGGTCTTCGGCGACGACGAGTACCTGCACCTCTACGGCGTCGATCACCGCGTGAACCCCCCGTTGGACAGCGTGTTGCGGCGTTGGCGGGACGACCGTCCGATCTCGTTCCTGGACGACGTGGTCTTCGCCGCAGGGACGCACGAGGCGGTTGGCCTGAAGTTCAAGTACGAAGAGCTGACCCAACCGCGATGGGCCGATGTGCGGGCTCGAATCGTCGAGGACACGTCGATCAAGGTCGTGAGGCTACGCCGCGAGAACCTCCTGGCGAGGTACCTGAGCGAGTACAAGGCCGTGAACGTCACGGGCGTCTTCAACGTGCAGGGCAAGGGCCAGCTTCCACCGGATCCCGTGGTGACACTGGATGGGGACGCTCTCGAAGAGGCGTTCCGCAGGAGCGTTGACTGGGAGACGCACTTCGAGGAGGAGTTCGAGCAGCACCCGGTCCTCGACTTGACCTACGAGGCACTCACCGCAGACGTGTCGACGGCCCTCCGCGACATCCAGTCGTTCCTCGGCGTCGCCCCGACGTCGTTGTCCGTCACGACGCGGCAGTTGAGCCGCACGCCGCTGCACCGGTCCATACGGAACTTCTCGGCGCTCGCCGAGCGGTTCGCCGGAACCCGCTGGGCAGGGTTCTTCACGGTGGACGACCCGTTCCCTGCAGACGCGGGGTCCGTGAACGATGCCGGTCCGGCCTCCAGTCCCCCCACAATCGGGTCACCTCCTCGGCGAGTCCTGTTCGGTACCGCGCCGGCCACGCCGACGTTGGCGCCGAACGCTGCCGCCCGCTACCCGGGTGTACGTCTGGACGCGACCTTTCGTGGCCACATCCTCGTCATCAGTGGGGATCTCCCGTCGACGGAGGGGGTCGTTCGCGTTCTGGACGGGACCCGCGTGATGCGGACCGTACCCATCCAGTCCAACGGACGCTTCCACGCAGAAGTGTCGGCCCTCACGCTGCCGTCCGACGCTCGCGTCGAGGTTCGCGTCCTTCAGGGCAGCGAGCACGCGACGGTCGGATGGGTCTCCGGAGAGATCCAGGTGGAGCTCCCAGCCCCGCCGAGAGGGGCACTGGCACCCGTGTTCGTCAACGGCACGCCACGGAGTGGGACGACGTTCCTCATGCGCTTGTTGGGTACCCACCCCGCCATCGCAGCGATCGACCGCTATCCCTTCGAGACGCGCCACCTCGTGTACTGGCTCCACACACTCGACGTGATCACCGCCCCGGCAGACCGTCGGGATTCCACCACCCCGCACGACCTCATCGCGGCGCGTCGCTGGACGGGCTCGAACCCATACGCGACACACGACCACGGGTTGCCGTTCGAGGTCGCCGGTTCCGTCCTCGACGTCGCGGTCCGGGCAGTCCACTCGATCGCGGAGACGACCTACCGCAGCAACGCCGATGCCACGGCCACGTTGATGATGGAGAAGTTCTGTCGGGGACCCCTGGTCGAACTGGCACGTCGGATCTTTCCCTCGACCCGGGAACTGCTCATCCTTCGCGACCCGCGAGATCTGGTGTGCTCGATCCTCGCCTTCAACGCCAAGCGGGGGCGTGCAGACTTCGGTGCCGCGAACGCAGAGGGTCCTGCGCATCTCCTCAGGATGTGGACGGACCGAACGCGTCGGACCCTGGAGAGCTATACCGAACGCTGGACAGAGGACCGTCGAATGCTCCTTCGCTACGAGGACGTCGTCCGTCACCCGCAACACTCTGCGCAAAGGGTGTTCAGCCATCTGGATCTCGCCGACCCAGCCGCAGCGGCGGCGTCGGCAGCCAAGCAGGCCCTGCAGGACACCTTGTTGCGTGATGTCCATGCCACGTCCTCGGACACGGGATCGATCGGCAGGTGGCAGCACGAGATCGCGCCAGAGGACCTGAAGGACACAGCCGACGACATCCAACGGTTGCTTGACGACATCGACAGCGCGGCTGAGCCCAGCTAGCCGAATCGCTCGCGAACCCATTCCAGGCGTGTTCGATACGCCTCGTTGTCGGGCGCCAGCCGAACGGCCTCAACGAACGACGCGAGCGCTCGTCCCTGCTCGCGGGCGCCCATCAACACCTGACCGAGCACGAAGTGCGCCTGCGGTAGTTCCGGAACGAGGCTGACAACGGACTGCGCAGCTTCCACCGCGAGGACGTGGTCCTTTTTCTGATGGCGATAGCGCGCCCAGCGGATCGAGTCCAGCGGGTTCCCGGGGCGCAGGGCTTGCAGCCGTAGCAGGTTTTCCTCGACGGCCGCACATTCGGAACCCATCAGACCAGCGTCGACCGCCGCCCGGAGTGCGAAGACCTCGAGTCGTGGCGGGGGGTCCCAGCGATCCAACAGCGATGCTGCATCGTCGAGTCGCCGGCCCCGGACGAGGGCCTCGAGCAGATGGATGTGCAGCAGGTCCGCACCGGGAGCGTCCTTGATCGCCCGCTCGAACAACTCCGCCGCCTCGATGAACTCCCCCTTTCCCACCGCCACAGCTCCTCGCAAGACGTTCAGGCTCCACCTCGGGTCCGCTTGCTGTCGCCCTCGAACGAAGGTTGCACAGTGGCCCCCTGCCGCGACAGGGTCGGGCCGCAGCCCGTGCTCCTCGAGCGCCGCCATCACCGCGCGGCAGCCATCGATCCCGATGACCTCGGGGTGCAGCTCCAGCACGACAGCATGGACTCGGTTCAGGGCGGGAGAAGCAACGAGCTCTCGTTCCATCCCCTCAACGTCCATGACCAACAGATCACAGCCGTCGCCCACCAGCTCGTCGATGGAGCGCGTGGGTACCGAACCTGCGGTGGCCTGGCTGGTTACGCCCTTGGACAGGAAGCTCTCGTCGGCCCCAAGCACCCAACCCCTGGCTTCGGTCCCATCCGGCACTGCAGCCACGTGGAGAATGTCAACGTGGTCAAACGCTTCGAGATTGCGTCGTATGGACGGGATCAGCACCGGGTTGGCTTCGACAGCCGTGACGTGCGTTGCCGACGCACCCACACGGCGCGCCACCATTCCCAGACCGGACCCCAGTTCGACGACGTTCCCGGGACCGTTCTCGAGGACCACCTCCGACAGGAAGATCTCGTCTCGCTCGTACGTCTCGGCCAGAAGCGCGTATCGATGCACCGGTTGCAGGAGACCCGCCGGAGCAACGATGGTCCCCCCGGCAGTTCGGACCTGGACGAGCTCCGTCACCGAGCGAACCTCAGTCCTCGTAGCCGAAGAGATCCAGTTCGTCACGGAGCTCCGCGGAGGCCGCTTGGACCACGTCAACGGTGAGATGCTGCTCCCACCGCCGAACGGAGGCCTCCCTGGTCGGGGTCGTCCGGTGGGCCGAGGCGCGAGAGTCGCCGTCCCCAGCCTCCACGAGCTTGTCAACGAGATCATCGCCGGCGTCCAGGTGCAGGCTACGCAGCAGGCCCTCGACGGAGTCGTGAGGTGTCGCCACCAAGTCCTCGTACCGGACCACTGGCGTGTCCGGAAAGAGCGACAGGTGGTCGGCGATCACGGTGATGTTCCCCTTCCACCTCTGGAAGAACTCAAGAGGGGTGTCCTCGGCACGCGCCCCGAACTCGTGCACGCCGCGCTTTGCGTTGAACGCGAGGATGGAGGCGAACACGTCCCGAGGGTCCCGGATGAGCACGAAGTCCCTAACGTCCTTGAAGAGCTCCTGTACAAGGAGGCGATCGTGGACCCCGCGTGCCTTCTCCACGAAGTGAGTCACATCGCCGCGACCGTCCGTGTAGGCCCGGTAGAAGGCCGCCGTTCGGTCGACTCCGAGCTGGCACAAGGCGGACACCTGGTCGTCGAACAACTCGTGGCGGACCGTTTCCTCCTTGATGAGGTCAGCGGCCAGATCGTGGTCGCTCCCGGCCCACCAGAGCGGGCTCGAGTTGACCTCACCCCCGACGATAGGTGCCATGCTTGCGGCAGGTCGGCTGAGGGACCTCGCAGTCTGCGCCCAGTAGCTGGCCAGTCGGAGATCGTTCCCGAAGGGGTTGTAGCAGGTCAGCGCCGGATGGGCGGCCAGCACGCGGGTGAGCCAGGTCGATCCCGAGCGCCCGGTCGTCGTCATCAGGAGCGGCTGCAGGTCGGGCTGGACGAGGCCATCGGCCACCAGCCGTCTGTTCGTGCTGATCGTGGCGAACCGGAACGTGCTGCCATCGCCTGCCTCGACCATCACCTCGATCTCCGGATGAGTCCCCGTCGCAAGGAGAGTGCTCGCGAACGCGAAGCCAACTGGTTCGTCGCCGTGCGCCTCGAGATGCGGACGCGCTTCGAAGGTCTCGGTCCGGCCCAGAACCTTCCGATCCGCCTGCAGCCACACGGCACGAGGCGGGCCGGCAGCCGGGCGGACGTGTCCCACCAAGCTCAGGACGTTGCTGGACCACGCTGCGTCGTTGCTCCGCTCCCCGACGTATGCGCTGAAGATCCGAGGGTCGGACCGATCGATCTCTACATACGCCCCGCCGGTCGCCGCAGATGTCTCCATGAAAGCGCAGGGTAACAGGCTGCCTCCCGAGACCTTGATGGGCTGCGCCCAGGTTCCGTCCAAGACGGAGCGGCCCGCAGACATCGATGGCCACGGGCGTCGGCTACAGTCCGTCGGCGTGCGTACGTCCACAGTCAAGCGCAAGCGAGACCGCGCGGCCGCAGGTCCAGATCGTGTCAAACGGCCCCTTGTCGTCCTTGTAGCCGCCGCGCTCTCCGTCTTGTTTGCCATCGAGGCGTTGGTCCGCCTGTCGAGCTCAGCATTGCCCCTGCCCGCGCTCTCCTACCACGAGCGCATGGATGCGCACCTTGCACTCATGGAATCCGTCGTTCAAGACGGAGGAGCCGACATCGTTTTCCTTGGATCGTCGATGACAGGGCGAGCTTGGGACGGTGCCCTCATCGCGCGCTCCACCGGGCTACGGCCATATGTGGCGGCCCTTCCCGGAAGCAGGTACAGCGACCTCAACCTGTGGTGGACCGACCACGTGCAGCCACTGAACCCCGACATCGTCGTGCTGGAAATCTCTACCGTCCTCCTGGAGCCAGGTCAAGCAAATCCTGGATACACCGATCTCCCCGCCGGCAGGCAGGACATCATCGGCCGCTTGGACTTCGCCTTCGGGACGGTATCGGAGGCGTGGCGCAGACGCCGAGTCCTTCGCGCACCCAGTACCTGGTGGGGATCTCAGGACCCGGTTCGAGTCGCCATCACGGAACAACGACCATGGGGCGACTTCGGTTCTCTGGAGGGCACAAACGACGCCGAACCGCCCTCCAACATTCGGCCCCTCGATTCCAGACACCAGCAAGAACACTTGGTTTCCCTCGTCGCGAGGCTAAGCGAGGAGGGAAAGCGAGTAATTGTCACCCGACTCTCTAGACACCCCGACCTGCTGGCCAACTACATAGTCGACGGCGTGGATACAGGGTCCCTGGCGACCGAAGCTGCAGTGACCGCCGCATTAGCAGCAGGTGCTGAGTTGGCGGATAGCGACTTCCCTGATTACCCCCCATCCAACTATGCGGACCTCTACCACGTGAACAGTGAGGGCCGAGATCGTGCCACCTCACAACTCCTCGAAGAATTCAACCGACTAGGCGTCCGCGCATGACCTTCAACTCGCTTGGCTATGTCTTGTCGCTGCCCTTCGCCGTGGTGGTTTACCGGCACGTACCCGAACGCCTGCGACTTATCGTCCTCACACTTCTCTCCTACGCATTCTATGCAGTGTGGGACCCGCGGTTCATCGCCCTTATCATTGCTAGCACATTGGTCGACTTCACCGTCGCACGAAGAATGCAGCGAGCAACTTCGCATCGGCGACGTCGCACCCTTCTGTTCGTGAGCCTGACCACGAACCTTGGCCTTCTTGGAACCTTCAAGTACTTCAACTTCTTCAGGGAGAGCTTCGCCTCCCTGATGGAGACCTTTGGACTCCAACCCGACGCCAGCACATTGCAGATCATTCTCCCGGTGGGCATAAGTTTCTATACCTTCCAAACGCTGTCGTACACTATCGATGTTTACAAGCGAACCCAAAGTGCGATCGAACGCCTCGACCTGTTCGCTGCGTACGTGGCGTTCTTCCCACAGTTGGTTGCAGGACCGATCGAACGTAGCTCGACGCTCATCCCGCAGCTTCGTCAGAGTCCGTCGCGGCTCGGCCAGGACGACGTATTGGACGGGTTATGGCTTTTCGGGCGCGGCCTCCTCCGAAAGGTGGTGATCGCGGACACCATGGCTCCGATCGTTCAGCGCACCTTCGATAGTCCCGCCGAAGCAAGCTGGAGCATGGGTGTAAGCGCCGTCCTCGCGTTTTCCCTACAGATCTACGGTGATTTCTCGGGATACACCGATATGGCCCGCGGTTCGGCGAAGTTCCTTGGCATAAACCTTAGCCAGAACTTCCGCCGCCCCTACGCGAGCAAGGGCCCCTCGGAGTTCTGGGACCGCTGGCACATAACGCTTTCGCAATGGCTCCGCGATTATCTGTACATTCCGTTGGGGGGCAACCGCGGAGGGCTGTGGAGAACTATGCGCAACCTCATGATCACTATGTGCCTCGGAGGCCTGTGGCATGGAGCAGCTTGGACTTTCGTCGCATGGGGCGCGGCCCACGGGGTTTGGTTGGCAGTTGTTCGGGTAGCTCGCATTATGGTCCGCCCACGTCGGACATCTAGAGCAGGTCAAGCGATCGCTGCTATGAGCACGTTTGCAGTTGTTACCCTGTTGTGGATCCCCTTCAGAGCCGAATCATTTAGCGATACAATGGGCGTGCTCCAGTCCTTGGGCCGCGGCGGACCCATCGTGTTCGAGGAAGTCGCGCTGGTGTCAGCGGCTGCATTGTTGACAGTTGCCATCGATCTGAGCGAGAGCAGGGTTTCTCACGTGCCGGCACTCGCCTTACGGGCGCCTGCTCGCACCGGCCTGATCGTCGGCCTCGCCTCCGCACTCATCCTCGCATTCTCTGGCACCTCATCTGTTCAGTTCATCTACTTTCAGTTCTAGGGAACAAGACTGTGGGAAGCGCAAGAACTCAAGACGAGTTGCCGACACGCTCTCGACCCCCGGGTCAGCACGCTGTCGTGCACATTGGTGCCACCAAGTCCGGGTCAACCGCGGTTCAGGACTGTCTGAACGCCAACCGCAAACTCCTCAGGTCCCAGCACCGAATCCACTACTGCCTGACGGGACTCCGCGGACTTACCGGCCACCATGCGCTCGCGACGTTGCTTGCACAAGAGCCGACCCACTCGATCGCAAGTCGTCTTGGCGACGAGTTGGGACGCATAGATGAGGATTCGACTCCCGTGCTCAGCACCGAGTACCTGTCAGTTCCTGCCATTGCACGAGTAGTGGTCCCGGTGCTGAGCCGGGTGCTGACAGCGGCCGGGTTCTCCATGGACGTCGTGGTGGTCATCCGTCACCCTGTCCACTGGCTGGAGTCGCTGTACGCACAACGCATCAAGTCGGGTGAGGAGACACGCCCGGTCGATGAATGGTTCGCCGACGGGCAGGCATCCGACTGGTCCGCGGACCGCCTGACCGGCGCACTACGACCTTGGTTGGGCCTGGACGTCCCGGTACGGGTCACGGCGCTCCCTTATGTCCGCGACTCGGCACCAGACGGCGACGCAACCGAGCAGTTCCTGCGCACGGTGCTGAACATCCCGCACGCCCCGCAGGCTGCCGAGTGGCGCATACCCTCCAAGAACGCCAATCCGAGTCTTCCAGTCGCCGCACTGGAGGTCGTCCGACAAGCCGTGCAGTGCGCTCCCGGAACGCCTACGGCCATGCATCATCCAGGCGCATTGCACCAAGGCGTGCAGGCAATTGCCGCCGGTCTCGACGAGATGGCGCCCAGCTACCGGTTGCTGGATGATGAGCGGCGCAGCGCCATGACGGCGACCTTTAGGGAAGAATGGGCGAAGCTGTCCGAGTTCGGTCCGTTGGGTCGTCTCACTGAGCCCGAACGTCTTCGCGACCGTGACCTGCCCCCACTCCCTGCAGAGGTCACATCAGGGCAGGCGACGGTAGCTCCAGAACTCACCGCGGTGGCACTGGGCCTGTCCTTGCACGCCGCCGGGGAGGCCACCCTCAGAGCTCGAAGGTTGAGAACGCGTCTGGACGAACTCCAGAAGTCCCGCTGACTTACCGGGGGCGCAGACACAAGACAGTCTGCAGGTTGTGGTGCAACGGTAGGACCTCGGCGATCTCGAAGTAGCGGCCCCAGACCTGCTCGATGTAGCTGCTGGAGTGGAAGGCCTGTGCACGATAGGGACCTCGCTCGGTGAACCGGGCAACCGACCGCCCCGGGGGCAGTGGCCCCCCAACCCTGTTGGCCAAGTCGGCGTCGGCGTCCTTCAGGCGCTGCCTCTGACGACCCGCAAGGGGATGGTCGGTGGTGAGCATGTCCCAGGTCGACTCGTCGTGGACCGTCACGTATGCCAAGCCGCCGTCGCGAAGAACCCTGGCGAGCTCGGCCAACCAGTGGAGCTCGAAGACATCGATGTGCGTGAAGACGCTGAATGCCGTGAGCACGTCCACCGACGCATCGCGCAGCGGCAGCGCTGGCAGCGCGTGGTTTCCGATTGGACGTACGTGGCCAGGCATGTGCTCGGCAAGCCATCGGACGTGCCGGTGATTGAGATCCGAGCCCCAGACGACGTCGTACTCGCCTTGAAAGGCGTAGTGCCGCAGCACCCGCCCGCTCGCGCATCCGAAGTCGAGGATGCTCCGGGCAGTGACACCGTGTCGCTCGATGGCCGCCCTGACCTTCAGGTAGTCAACGAGGCCCTTGATCCAGAAGGCGACGTCGTCGCCCGGCCGGTAGCCCTCCCGGTCATCCGAAGGCGGAATCGGAGCAGTGTCTCGGCTTAGGGTCGCGTCGAGACCGAGGCCCGGATCGAGATCCGCAGCCTCGGCCCACACAGGGTGGCCCCTGACCGCGGCGGTAGAGAAGGTCGAAGGCGGCTCACCGTTCCGAAACGGCTCCGTCTCCAGCCCGTTGCGGGAGATGTCGTCCTCCCACCGCGCCGGACGTCCGTTCCGCATCCGGTTCGTGATGATGCGGTGTACGTCCTGGCTCGTGGGGGCCGGGTTTGCCGCGTCGTCGGCCACTGGTAGTCCTTCGGGTGCGTCTAGTTCGTTGGAGGAGCCTAGACAGTAGGCCAAGCGCAGACGTCGAGGACGATCGCGGTTGGTGAGAGACTTGCCGCCCGTGCCGCATCGGACTTTGGGAGTGACCGTGAGCCAGCCAAACCATGAAGGGCTCGTCGACAAGATCGTGGCCCTCGGGCCGTGGCATCTTGATGTGCGTCTCACCGAGGACCTCAGCACCGCGGTCTATCTCGACCACCTGTCGTCGGAGGACGCCGAAGCGCGTGTGTCCTTCCTTCGACCGGAACGCCACTGGAAGTCCCTGATGCACCGCATCTATCCGGACGGCCTGGAGGGACGTTCGTTCCTCGAGTGTGCGTGCAACTGTGGCGCCTACAGCTTCTGGGCGAGGGAGCTCGGGGCGTCGAGCTGCACTGGGTTCGACGTCCGCGAACACTGGATCGAGCAGGCCCGGTTCCTCCTGCAGCACCGAAAAGGACCTGTCGATGGCATCCGTTTCGAGGTATCCGACCTACTCGGCTTGGAGAAGGTCAGCCCACCCGTGGGACCTGCCGACATAACGATGTTCCAAGGCATCTTCTACCACTTGCCGGATCCTGTGGCGGGACTGAAGATCGCTGCGGACCGGACACGAGAGCTCCTGTTCCTCGACACGGCGTGTCGCGTCGACCTTCCCGACGGCATGCTGGCCGTCACCAAGGAGAGCACCGAGATGCTGATGTCTGGTGTCCACGGCCTGGCGTGGTTCCCGACCGGCCCCCGAGTGCTGGAAAGCATCCTGCGCTGGCTCGGCTTCGTCGACATCAAGGTGGCCCATTGGTTCGCCGAGACCAACACTGCACGCGACGGCTACGGGCGGATTCGCGTGCTGGCCTCTCGTCGCCCCGGACTGCTGGAGCCAATCGAGTCAGTCGCGGCGCCGACCGTTCTGGAGACCAAGAGGATGTATCCAGCGGCGGCGGATGACTAGGTCCGCCGTGTTCGTCCTCGCCCACCCGCACATCGAGGAAGCCAACGCCTACCTCGGACTACTCGCCAAGGCCTTGCGGGCGGCAGGTGTCCGCTACGAGGGGTGGTCCTGGCGGGCACTGCTGAGGCATCCTGTCGACATCCTTCACGTGCACTGGCCCGAACTAGCAGTGGGCCCGCGGAAGACAGCGGCAGCAACGGTGAAGCTGGTGGAGTTCCTCGTCCTCATCACGGTGTGCAGGCTCCGACGCATCCCGGTGGTGTGGACAGTGCACAACGTCGGGTCCCACGAGCGTTGGCACCCCGTTCTGGAACGCGTTCTGTACCTGGTCTGGACTCGATCGGTCGCGGGTGTCATCTCGTTGTCCGAGTCAGCGCTGCAGGAGGCACAGAGGCGCTATCCGCGTCTTCAGCACATTCCGAGCACCGTGGTTGGACACGGCGCCTACGAACCCATAGTGGGGGACAAGCAGGCGGCCAGGACCGACATGGGCGTCGACGTCGATCGAAGGCTTCTCCTGCACTTCGGTCACCTGCGCGAGTACAAGGGGACCGTTGACCTCATCGATGCTGTTCAGGGACTGGACGCCGACGCAGTTGTCCTGGTGGCGGGGCGGGTTCGCCCGCCGGAGCTGGCGAACGTGCTGTCGCAGGCCGTTCACGGCCAAGTGGACGTGCGGCTGGAGCTGCATCAGCTGAGCGCAGAGGAGCTACGCACGCGCCTTCTGGCATCCGACGTCGTGGTGCTCCCCTATCGCCGAGTCTGGCACAGTGGAAGCGTCCTCCAGGCGCTGGCCGCACGGCGCCCGGTCATCACCAGCGATGACCCCGGGATGCTGGAGCTCGCCCACACGGTCGGACAGGGATGGGTTCGGACGGTGCCGACCCCCCTGACCCCCGACTCATTGCGGCGCGCGCTTCGGTCGATCGAACGCGATCCGCCCACTGGCGTACCGAACCTTGCAGGACAGGACTGGGAACGGATCGCAGACCGTACAGTCCGACTCTTCGAGGCAGTCCGAGCCAGGTCTTCTACGAGCTGACCGAGACCTCGTGCCCACCCTCGACGACCGCCCGAGCTCGGGCGCTGTGACGATCCGCCAGTGCCTGGGAATCGTGCATGACCGCGAACGGGTCATCAGCGAAGGGGTCGGGCAGCAAGCCGAGGGAGTAGACGTGCACGTCATCGCACAGGACAACGTCGAGTCCCAGTTCTCGCACGCGGAACGACATGTCAACACCAGCAGCTGCCGCTGTCGCGAAGCTCGGGGAGAAGCCGCCGACGGATGCGAACGTGTCCTTCGTCATGGCCATGCAAGTGGAAGGCAGCCCCTGCCACCCCGGGGACGCGGCGCCCATGAAGTCGCGATGGAAACCACGAAGCAAGGACAAGACCTCCAGTCGGCCATCCTCCCGCGCGCGAACGGTCAATCCCGCTTCCCTGATGGAGTCGTCCTCGTAGAGCGTGACGGGACCCGCCGCCCCCGTTCCGGGACGCTGCACCACAGCTGCGAGGCGCCGATACCAGTCGTGCTCACTTGGCATCGCGTCCCCAGCAAGCACGATCAGGACATCCGCTGCGGCGAGGTCTGCTACCAACGTGGCGCCGACGGCCCCAGTCACTGCCGTGTCGAGGATTACGCCCGTCACGCTCGCGTCGTACAAGGCGTCGAGCTGATGCAGTCGGTCCTCGAAGTCCCCCGCTGAACTGGGGTCCGTGCACACGAAGAGGAACTCGATCTCGTCGTGGGCACCAGCGGCATTGGCCAGATGGTGCTCGATGAGGTCAGGCCGGTCTCCAACGGCCACGATTGCGGTCGCCAAGAGGGGAGCCGGTGCCTGCCCTAGCCGGATGGTCCGATCGACTTTCGCCGACCGCTGGGACTCGAGCCGGTGGCCCAAGCTGCTGAGGAGGATCTGGTTCTGCCGGTCATCCGCCAGGGCTCGAGCCATCGCCTGCTCGACGATGTCCCTCGGTATGGCCCCGCGGTCGTCCTCGGGGCTTGGAAGCGACACTTCGAACAGGTGGCCGTTCGCGCTCTCCCATTCCAGCTTCCAGCCAAGCGCGGGCGGGCTGGGGATCTGGCACGTGACATGCGCCGAGAACGCAACGATGGTTCGATCCGGCGCGTTGGGGGATATGCCGAGGGCCTCCTCAACATCCGGACGACGGTGCCGAGTCATGTGGCTCGCGAGCTCCACTCGCTCGCCCTCCGGGGACACCCCGAAGATCGTCTGGATTGGTGACTCACGATCGACGAGCCACCCCTGCACCCAGAACTGGTGCGGGCTGATCGCGACGAACATGTCGGCGTACCCCGCCTGTGGGGCGGCATGATCCTTGGCGTTGACCTTGGTGAGGGGAGTGCGCAGGTGAAGCCGAGCGACGCGCAGGTCAGTGGCTGCTGCGGCGCCCGGACGTTCCTGCAATTCCGTGACGGCTTCGACCAAGAACTCGAGCAGCCGGTCGCGCCACTTCATGTCCTCGACCGAGAGGTAGTCCTCGAGCAGTTCTTCGAGTGTCAACTCCTGTCGTTCACCCTGCACGAGAACGACGGCCTTTCGGCCTCGGACGGCAAGCTCGGAGACCTCGTCCACGCGTACGACCTTGGCAGCGGCCACTAGGGTTCCAGAGGGATGCCCGTCGCCTCCCGGCAGGCGGATGCACGTTGCAGGACTCACGCTGCCAGCCCCGGTCACCTCCGCGTGACCACTCACGCTCACGTCCGCCAACAGCAGCAGCTCCAACCCACCCGCGAAGGGTGCGTGGGCAACGACTCGCGCTTCACCAGCTGACTGGCCAATTCGGGGATCCACAGTTGTCACTCGGCCATCAGCTCCTGATACATCTCGGCCAGAACCTTCACGTGGGTCGTCATGTCGTAGATCCCGGGGATGGCCGCGTGCAGCTGATCCCAAAGGCCTTCCGTGCTGACCGCGCGAGCCAGCACACGAGCAAGGTCCAGGGGGTCACCGACCGCGAAGTGCAGCCCGTCCACACCATCGGTGACCTTTTCGGCCATGCCACCGATGTTGCTACAGATAACGGGGCGTCCATGGATGAACGCTTCTTGGATGACGAGCGGTGAGTTCTCCCACCAGACCGACGGGACGACTACCCAGTCCACCTGCTCCATGAGCGCGGGCAAGCTGTCGTGCGAGTAGCGGCCCATCATCCTGACCGTCTCGGAGGTCCGTTCGCAGAGATCCTCGACCTTCTCGCGGTACTCCTTCCTCTGCAGGTCCAGATTTGCGCCGTGGACCCTGAGCTGGGGCATGGCAGCCTCGCGAGGCAGCAGGTCGGGGTCCTCCTCCAGGTGCAGCATGGCCTCGAGAAGGACGTCAGCCCCCTTGAACTCAGTGAGTTGGCCGAAGAATCCGATGCGGTTCCGGGCGGATCGGTTGTGCGTATTCGCCACCGCGCGGGGCTTTGACCGTCCGTAGTCCTCGACGACAACCCGCTCC
Organism: Euzebya rosea; assembly: GCF_003073135.1. Classification (NCBI taxonomy): domain Bacteria; kingdom Bacillati; phylum Actinomycetota; class Nitriliruptoria; order Euzebyales; family Euzebyaceae; genus Euzebya; species Euzebya rosea. The sequence continues at coordinate 158,669 of NZ_PGDQ01000005.1, read as the reverse complement.
TCGGACAGGCCCCACTGGACATAGCGGTCCCTCAGGAACCGGCTTGGGGCGATGAACCGATCGACGAGCGACAAATGGCTCAGGATCAGGTTCTTGCGCAGGAAGAACTCCTGCGGCTTGATGTGCGGGAAACACTCGTGACACCGCCGAGGCGAGGCCTCGGAGCAATTCGAGTCGTCGAACGTCCGCACCATCTGACCGTTGCGGTAGCAGATGGGCAGGAACTCGTGCAAGGTGTAGAGGATGACCGCGTCCGGGAGAGTCCGACGAACCTCACGGATCATGTCGAAGCCAAGCATCCAGGTGTGCTGGAAGTGGACGACGTCCGGCGTCGTTGCTTGGAGGAATCTCCTGAAGTGCTCGGAGTAGAAGCGCTTGTCCGACATCGACCCGATGAAGTCGTCGAAGCGGTAGCCCTCACCGTAGAAGTAGTACTGACCGTCGTCGTCTCCAGCGGGCCCGATCTGTCGATCCGGATGGATGCGTCCGCTTCGCGCGAGCGGCGGGCCACCGCGCGCGAGGAAGATGGGGGCCACGTCATCCTGCTCTCGCATCGCCTTGTACAGCTCGAGCGCGTAGGCCTCCGCACCCCCCGGACGCAGCTCGGGATGGTTATGACACACGTACAGGACTGTGGTGGACACGACCGCGCCTTCTCCGCCGACTTCGGGCCCGACCCGCGTGCTGGGCCCCGCTCTTCGGCGCAGTATAGGGTTGCCAAACAGCCCTCCCTCCGACCGGCAAGGCACGTGACCTTCGTTTCGATCAGCTTTCACAGCAGTACTGAAGGGCAGGCGGCGTCCTCTCATGTCTCGGGCGTCTTCAGGGCGCTGTGTGGGTTGGGCTGGATGGGAACCCTTCTCGCAGGGGCCTCGGAAAAGGGAAAGCTCGGCCGGTACGCAGCCCTTCTCCGAGGCGCCTGGGCAGCGAGAGACGCCGACCTGTGGTACGTCCGGGCCCATCCGGTCGCTGCTGTCCTGACCCTGATACCGAGGCGGTTCCGACCGCTGGTGGTCCTCGAAGTCAACGGTGCCACGGATGACCTACTGGCCGTCTACCCCTCGATGCGACGGATCGGCTCCCTGCTCCGCATCGCGGACCGGACGGCCATGCGCCGGGCAGAAGGAATCGTCGTGGTAAGCAAGGGACTGGCTGGGTGGGTCCAGGGGCAAGCTCCAAGGACCCCTGTGACGGTCGTCGACAACGCAGCGGACCTCGAGATCTTCCACCCCGACGCCAAGACGGGCCTCGCCCTTCCCCATCGGTACGTCGCCTTCTGCGGGGCCCTCGCGCCGTGGCAAGGGGTTGATGTGATGGTGCGTGCGCGTCAGGACGAGGCTTGGCCTGAGGGTGTCGAGCTGGTGGTCGCCGGAGAGGGAGCAATGAGCCACCAAATTGATCGGGGACCTGCCCTGTGGCTGGGCGTCATCCCCCTTGCCGACGTCGCCGGTGTGCTCGCTGGCGCTCTCGCGGGACTCAGCCCCAACACCCGGACGACTCGAGCCGGTAGTGCAATGAAGCTCTACGAGAGCATCGCGTGTGGGACGCCGGTAGTTGCCTCCGACGCTGGAGATCAGGAGCACATCGTCACCAAGGGAGGGCTGGGATTGACCTATGCCGCGAACTCTCCCCGCGAACTGGCGAAAGCGGTGGCCACGCTGGATGCCTCGCCCGATCTGCGGTCGCGCATGGTGCAAGCCGCCGTCCAGCAGAGACTGGCACACGGCTGGTCAGCTCGCGCGTCGCGAATTGCTGAGTTCGTCGAGAGCCTTCCGTAGCCTCAACGACCCTCGTGCGCGAGCTGGACAACCAAGGAACGCCGAAGGATCGAGAGGTCGAACCTAAGGAGGTCCCAGCCACTCCAAGTGCAGAAGGCCTCCCAGTACTCCTCGTCAAGCTCGTGCTCCGTCGGGCTCCGGCGACCCTTGTGGGACTGCACGGGCCCAACCAGCCCAGCAGGCATGTCGTGCTTCCGCGTCACACCCCGCGCCATTTCCGCCGCTGCCGGTTCGAGGGGCCAAGGACGGGTGCCGATGAGGAACATGTCACCACGCACGATGTTGATCAGCTGCGGGAGCTCATCCAGGTACCAGTCCCTCAGGACCTTGCCCACACGGGTGACGTGGGTCTTCTCCATCGCCTTGATGTGTGTGGGCCCGTCCCCCAGGCCGTCAAGCGCCGGGGCGCTGAGGGTGCGGAACTTGAGGAGGTCGATCTCGCGGCCCCGGGAGATACGGCGCTCGACGAAGAACACCGGACCGCGGGCGTCGGGGTCGAGGAGCCCTTCGGCCTTGATCGCCGCAGCAATGGCCAGCACGACAGGGGTGGCCGGAAGCAGCAGGGCGGTAGCCAGCGCGCGCTCCCATGCCTCCTTGCCGCGACGGCGCAGCGGGGCCGGGTCCCGGCGTTCGGGGCTGCCCAGCCACGACGGTCGCCCACTCACGATCGCTGCTCCCCGATAACACGGCCGATGATGTCGTCCAGGCTGAGCTCCGGTTTCCACCCGATCAGCTCGCGCACACGCGTGGTGTCGGGGACACGCCGTTCCATGTCCTCGAACCCTTCCTCGTAGGCCTCGTCGTATGGAACCATCCGGACGTCGCTCGTCGAACCGCTCAGCTCGATCACGCGCGTGGCGAGATCAGCGATGCTGACCTCGTCGCTGCTACCGATGTTGAAGACGTTCCCGAACGCCCCTTCGGTACGGATCAGTGTGTCCAGCGCCGGCACGACATCCCCCACGTCCACGAAGCAGCGTGTCTGCGCACCGTCTCCGAATACCGTGAGGGCCTGTCCACGAAGGGCTTGGTTGACGAACCGTGGCACGACCATGCCGTAGTGCCCGACCTGCCGCGGCCCGACGGTGTTGAACAGTCGAACGATGACCGTGGGCAGGCCCTTCTCGCGGAAGTAGGTGTAGGCGAGGATCTCCTCGATCGCCTTCGCCTCGCTGTAGGCCCAACGAGACTTCAGCGGCGAGCCGAGGATGCGGTCATCGTCCTCCGACAACGAGTCGGAGGTGTTCTTGCCGTAGATCTCACTCGTGGACGTGACCAGGACCGGTCGTCCGTACTTGTGGGCCTTCTCGATGACCGTTTCGCTGCCGAGGATGTTGGTCCGCAGGCTCTCGACGGGCCGTCGGACGATCAGGTCGACGCCGACTGCTGCTGCGAGGTGGAACACCACATCGGCACGGCTGACGCAGTCGTCGACGAGGTCGACGTTGAGGATGGACCCCAGGACGAACTCGAAGTCCGGGCGCCCGATCAGGTGCTCGATGTTGCTGTGACGCCCCGTGGACAGGTTGTCCAGGGCGATCACGTCGGCGCCGTTGGCGATCAGGTGGTCGGCAAGATGGGACCCGATGAATCCCGCCCCGCCGGTGATGAGGGCGCGCACGCCGCTTCCTCGCCTTCTCTTGGTTGGGTTGGTGATCCAGAGTACGACCCGTGGGGTCGGTGCCGACGCGACCGGTGGTTCAACCCCCATGGCCACCTCGACGTCGACTTGCGGTCGACCCTCGACGCGGGACTCGAGTCTTTCGCGTGCCTTCAGGCCATGGCGCTGTCGTAGAGCGTCTCGTGCGCTGCAACCAGCGACCGCGTGCTGAATCGATCGGCCGCGTGGGCCACGGCGGCCGCCCCCATCCGGGAACGCAGGGCGGCGTCCGACAGCAGGTCCAGCAACCCCTCCCCCACCGCGGCGCTGTGCGGGGGCACCACCAGGCCCGTGACGCCATGCGTGACGACCTCGCCCACGCCGCCGACGTCGGTGGCCACCGCCGGCACTCCGGCGTGTGCCGCCTCGACGAGGGTCACGGGCATGCCCTCGTTGTCGCTGGTCACGATGATCACGTCAGCGGCCGAGAGCACGCCCCCGATGTCGCTGGTCCACCCGAGGAACGTGACCGCGTCACCGAGCACGCTCGCCTGGCGCTCGACCTGGGCCCGACGGTCGCCGTCGCCGGCGATGACGAGGTGTGCGTCGATCCCCCGTTCCCGGACGTCCTGCACGGCCCGGACGGCACGGTCCGGCCGCTTGATGCCGGTGAGGCGCCCGATGAACACCACGACCGCTCGGCCCTCGGGGATCCCGAGCGACCGCCGGGCCACCGCCGCCGGCATGGTCGGCAGGGGATCGATGCCGGGTGGGATGACGGTGTACTGCTCGGCCCGCCCGATGCCCGCCGCCAGCAGGTCGTCGCGAACCGGTGTGCCGACGGTGACGATGCGGTCGGTCCCTCGCGCCAGCTGGCGTTCGACGGTGACGATGCCCCGGCGGACGGCCGGCCGGAAGTAGCCGTGCAGCACGTGCCCGTGGAAGGTGTGCACGATCCTCGGCCGGCGGCCGTTCCTCGTGGCCAGGCGAGCGGCCGTGCGCCCGAGCGCCCCGGCCTTCGCGGTGTGGGTGTGCACGACGTCGGGACGCAGCCGGCGCAGCTCGCGGACCAGCGCCCCCATGGCCCGTGCGTCGTCACCGGCCCGCAGGGCCCTGCCCAGCCCGGGGACGGGACGGGTCAGTCTGGACCCGCCACGGACGTCTCGCCAGTCGGCCTCGCCCTCGTCGACCTCGCCGTGGAGGACCACGGACTCGTAGCGGTCGGGGTCGAGGCCCTCGGCGACCGCGAGCACCAGCGCGGCCGGCCCACCCACGTTCAGCCGAGCGATGACCTGGACGACGCGGATCCGATCAGTCACCGGGCGTCAGCGCCAGCCGCTCGCGAAGGATTCCGAGCTGCTCGTGGTCCGGGTCCCGTGCCGAGACCTCCGCGAGCAGCTCCTCGGCGAGCGGTCGGTTGCTGTCGGCCACGAAGAGCGCCACCTCGACCTTCAGGTCGAGATGATGGGGTTCGTGGGCCAGCGCAGCCACGTAGTCCTGCTCGGCCTCGTCGCGGCGCTGAAGGGCTTCGAGGGCCCGCGCCCGGGACACGAGCGAACCGACGTGGTCGGGTTGGATCGAGAGGGCCCGCCCGAACGCCGCCACGCCTTCGTCGAGTTCGCCCAGCTGCAGCATGCCCAACCCCTCCCGGTAGGGGTAGTCCACCTCCCACGGCGCCACCTCGGATGCCGCTGACCAGGACGCCTGGACCAGCTGCGGTTGCTGGGCGGCTACGGCGGCCAGGCCGTCGCTGGCCCTCAGCTCGGCACGCAGGGGCTTGGTGCCGATACCCAGGCCTGCAACCACGAGCACCCCGGCAGCGGTCCAGGCGGCAGGAACTGCCCATGCCGGGGGACGGACGCTCGTCGCGGTCCGCTTCCTGCGCTGGACCGTGGTGACGTCCGAGCCGGGCAGCACGAACGACGCCACGGCGTCGGGCCAGGCCATGCCAGCGAGCATGCCGGCGGAGACCATCGACAGGGTCAGCAGCGCTGCCACGTCGAAGCTGGCCAGCGACTGCACCGTCACGCCGGCCCACACGCTGGCGAGCCCTGCGACGACGAGCCGATCGAGTCCCTCGGCCCGCCTGTAGGCCCGCACCGCTGCCCACAGGCTGACACCGACGAGGAGCAGCCAAGCCAGCAGGAGTGGGAACCCGCCCCCGCTCAGCATCTGCATGGGGACGCTGTGCGCGGCGTCGGTCTCGATGGTGACGTCGACCCGGTCGGCGGCGGCCGGTGAACGGTAGAGCCGGTAGAAGCGCACGAACCGGTCGAACCCCACACCGGTGAGGGGTTGGTCGACGCCCATGACCAGCGCGGCGTCCCAGTAGAAGCGCCGCAGCACGACACCGGTCGTGGACCCCAAGCGTGCCAGCGGGCCGAGCTCGAACGTGCCAAGGGCTCCGAGCACCGCGGCGATGACGGCTGTGACTCCCAGTGCCGGCAAGCCGACGCGGCGAAGCGTGCCGCCCCGAGCGGCCACCCACGCCCCGAGAGCGACCATCGTGGACACCCCGGCAGCGACCACGCCGACCACCGACCCAGCACCCCCCACGATGAGGATGGCTGCGACGATGCCGGCCGCCGCAACGCCGCGCTCCCACCCAGCCGCTCGGCTGTCGATCGCGGTGAGGGCGGCCAGGCCGAGCAGGGACCCGCCCCACGCGCCGGCGAAGTTCGGGTTGGACAGCGTGACGAAGACCCCGGACACGCTGCTGGACACGGGGAAGGGCTCGGCGCCGAGGACCTGGAGGAGGGCGTAGACACCGAGCAGCACGAGCGCGGCGAGCATGCTCCGGCGGAAGGCATCGACGAGGGTCCGCCCGGACGCCACCGCGGCGAGCATGCCCAGGCCCCCTGCAGTGCCGTAGAGCAGCCAGCCGATCTGTCGGGAGGGCACCCCGAAGAACGAGGCCGCAGTGTTGTCGGCCAGGAGCGTTGCGATGCCGGCCACGGCCAGGAAGAGGCCCAGCGCTGCGGACCACGGCGACACAGGCCAGCGTCCCGTGCCGCGCCGGCCGGTCGAGACCACGGCGATCCCGACCAGGGCGGTGAGCAGAAGACTCAGGAGCGCAAGCTTCGTGGCCTCGAAGGGGTCGCGGCCGGCGAAGCGGCTGGCCACGGCAACAAGGGCCGGGGTCCCGCCAACGAGCCACTCCCAGCGGCTCGGTCGGCTCGTGGCGGTCATCAACGTCTGTGTCCTCTCGTCCTGCCCGGCGGATCCTCGACCCAAGACGGTACCGGTGCGGAAACGACTTGGGCCCCATCCGGATGGATGGGGCCCAAGCCTGTGTCTAGCGATGAACCCGAGGGTTCACCAACACCGAGTGGTACTAGACCTCGGTGGTGGTCAGACGGTGCTCGACAGCCAGGGTGCCATCGATGACGACGATGTCGCCCTCGGTGTCACCAGCGGTGATGTCGGCCAGAGCCGCGGTGAAGGTCGGCTCGTCAACCTCTTCGCCGTCGACGAAGTACCGGTCGGCAGGGACGCCGGCGGTGTAGTCGACGACCTCGAGGACCTCGTCGCCCTCGGAGGACAGGACCTCGTAGGTGGTCCCGGCGACGACGCCAACGGGGCCGGCCAGGTCCTGGTCGGAGAGGGTGTAGGTGGCGTCGGTGCCACCAGCAACGTCCTCGGGGGTGTAGGAGACGGCGTCGCCAGCGGAGTACGCAGCGACGAAGTCAGCCTCGGTCGCCAGGATGCCGTTCACGATGAAGCGGTCGTCGACCTGCGGGTCCGGAGCCTCTTCGACACCGGGGTTGGTGGCGATGAAGAAGCCGTCGCCGGGGGTCGCGTCGTCGATGGCCTGACCGGAAACCGTCGTCGGCAGACCGTTGGTCAGCGAGATGGTCTCGGTGTCGTTGGCGCGGCTGTACTCGGCCTGGTCGCCGTCCGACAGGACGTCGGCGAAGTCGGAGTAGTCCGTGATGGGCTCACCGTCGACGTTGATGACCAGGTCACCGGCGTCGAACTTCGCCATGGTGGCGACGAAGGTGTCGTCGTTGGCCGAAGCGAAGTCGTCGCCCAGGTTGCCGATCTGGAAGTACTCGGCACCGGGGGTGTCATCAACGGTGACCACGCCGGCAACGGTGCCGTCGGTGATCATGCAGGTGACGTTGCCCGCAGCGTCCTCGGACTTGTCGAAGGTGTCACCCTCGTTGAGGGCGGCCTCGAACTGCGCAGCGATCACGACGCCGCCGTTGACCTGGAACAGGTCGCACTCAGCGGTGTAGTCGATCGGCGCAGCGGAGATCGTGGCACCGGAGACCGGCTCGATGATCTCGAAGGTGCCCGCAGCGGTGTTGACGTTGCCGACGGTGCCGGTCTCGGCAGCCTCGACGTTGGTCAGGCGGTGGGTGGTGATGTCGTCGGAGTCGTCGTCCGGGGTACCGGCGTCGTCGACCTCGACCTCGATGTAGTCGCCTGCACCGATCTGGCCGGCGAAGACGGCGTAGGTGGCCTGGGTGCCATCGACGAAGAAGACGTTCTGGTCGTCATCGGCGAAGTCCACGGTGACGACGGCGGAGCCGTCCTCGGGCTGGTAGTCGTAGAAGGTCGCACCGTCGGTGTCGATGACCGTGCCAGCGTCAGCGGACGCCTCGGGCTCGGAGTCGAGGGAGACGGTCTCGATGTCCTCGGGGTCGCCACCGGTGGCGGTCACGGTCTGGGCACACGCCGGACCGGAGGTCTTCGGCATGCAGAACACGGAGGTGGTGCCGTCGTTCTGGGCGAACGCGGGGGGAACCGAGCCACTCAGCGGACTCGGGGGAGAGCTCGTCGCCGTTGGAGACGATGACCGCGTAGTTGTTGTTGCCGGCCAGCGCGGAGGTGGCGTAGGCGTCGATGAAGAAGTTGTCAGCGAAGGCATCCACGACGACGACGCCGTCCAGGTCGGACGCGTCCAGGCCACGGGCCTCGTTGATCGCGACGGCGGTGCCGGCGCGGTTGTTGGCTTCCTCGTTCTCGACGCGGTCACCAGCGGTCTGCTCGGCGGGCTCGCCGGTCAGGTAGTCGACGACCTCGGCCGGGACGGCAGCGACGCCACCGATCGGAACGATGGTCTCGTTCTCCGGGTTCACGTCGGTGAAGTACTGGGTGGTGGGGTACTCGGGGGAGAGGACCTCAGCGTCGGAGGGGGCCAGCACGGTGCCGGCGCCGCCCTGCGCGTCCCATGCACCCAGGCCGACAGCGTCAGCGAAGGCGGTCTGGGAGTTGTCCTCGGTGCCGAAGGCGCGGGACAGGTGCGAGGCGGTCTCGTTGAAGTCGTCGCGGTTGGCCTCGGCGTACTCCAGGACCTCGTTGGCCGTGGTGATGCGCTCGTCGCCAGCCAGGCGGGTGACGGTCAGGCCCATGCCCTCGAGGGCGTCAGCGACGTCCTCGGAGATGCGCTCGGTGCCACCGATGATGATGACGTCGGTCGCACCCAGGCGGGTGATCTCGTCGACGTGCGCGTCGACGACGCCCTCGTCGGTGTTGTAGTACAGCAGCGCAGCGTCGTTGGCGAGCACACCGGAGACCAGCGCGTCGGCGCCGTCCTCGGAGGTGGTCAGCAGGACGGTGTCAGCACCGTCCGGGAACGCCTGCTGGCTGGCGAGGATCGAGGTCTGCAGCGCGTCGCTGGCCTCGAAGTCCTCGTTGATGTCAAAGTCGATGTACGTCGCGTCCTGGGCCGAAGCGGCGGTGAGCGGCAGGATTGCCACTACCAGCGCCAGCAGACCGAGGAACGCCACGCGGCGACCAGTCTTGGTGATTGTCATTGGAAAAGGCCTCCTAGAGCCTCGACTTCCTTATTGCGGAACAAGCAGATATTGAGGGTGTCTCACTGCGCACCCGACCCGCGCACCGGTTCTCCGGCTGGGTCATCTGCGGCCCCCATACCTGAGCGTCCCATGGGAACACGTCCCCACCATCGGCTCTCGGTAATCCCGGGGCGCGCCTCGGCTGCGCGCGAGTTCTCTCCATCTGCAGTTGTTTGCTGTGGATCTCCCACCGCGGTTCCCCGTGGCGGTGTCCGGTGCAGTGACGCACCCGACGAGCGATCCGTTACGGGTGAATCGAGATCGAATGCGAACCCGATCACAATCCACGACCGCTGTGGGAGGCTAGTTCCGGTGGGGGGCATACGCAAGCAACGCTGACTCCCGTATGGACAGGTAAATCAGCGTTTCTGCCATGCAACCACTCGCATGTAGTCGACGTCGCGAGGGATCGACAGGCCCCGAACCGACTAGCCCTGCTCGCCCCAAGGGGGCTCCGCCCCCTTTCGAACCCCCGGGCTGACCTCCGGGCCTCGCGAAGGCTCCTGCGTCGCCGGCTCCGATCCTCGGTCAGCCCTTGACCGGGGGAGGGAGAATCCGCAGACCCAAGTCGGTCAGCTGCTCGGTGTCGATGCCGGCGGGGGCCTCGGTCATGGGGTCGCCGCCCGACTGCGTCTTCGGGAACGGGATCACGTCTCGCAGCGAGGTCGCACCGGTCATCAGCATGACGATGCGGTCCAGGCCGAAGGCGATGCCGCCGTGGGGCGGGGCGCCGTAGGACAGGCCACGAAGCAGGAAGCCGAAGCGCTCCTCCGCGTCCTCCCTGGAGATCCCCAGCAGCTCGAAGACCTTCTCCTGCATGGCGCGGTCGTGGATACGCATCGACCCACCACCGAGCTCGGTGCCGTTGAGCGCCAGGTCGTAGGCACGGGCAAGCGCCGGACCGGGGTCGTCGGCGAAGGAGTCTGCCGCCTCTGCCGCCGGGGCGGTGAAGGGGTGGTGCAGCGCGTCCCAGCGCTTGGCGTCCTCGTCCCACTCGAACATCGGCCAGTCGGTGACCCAGACGAAGCGCCACTCCCCCTCCGGCACCATGCCGCGGGCGTGGGCCAGGGCCACGCGGAGCGCACCCATCAGCTCGCGGGCGAACTGCGTCTCACCGGCCCCGAAGAAGATCGCGTCACCCTCCGAGGCGCCGCACGCCTCGAGGATCCCGGCGATCTCGTCCTCGGTCATGAACTTCGACAGCGGCGAGCGAAGCGCGCCGTCGGCCTCCACGACGCCCCACGCCAGGCCCTTGGCCCCACGCTTCTTGGCGAAGTCGATCCAGCCGTCGAACTCCTTGCGGGTCAGCTCGCCCCCACCGGGCAGGCACAGCCCGACCACGGACCCGCCGCCGTCGAGCACACCCTTGAACACGCCCACGCCGGTGTCGGCGAGGACGGCGTCGAGGTCGACCAGCTCCATGGCGTAGCGCAGGTCGGGCTTGTCGGAGCCGAAGCGCCGCATGGCCTCCTCATAGGGCATGCGCGGGAACGGCACCGACAGCTCCTCCCCGAGGACGTCGTGCCACAACTCGACCATCAGCTCCTCGCAGACGCTGTAGATGTCCTCCTCGTCGACGAAGGACGCCTCGACGTCGAGCTGGGTGAACTCGGGCTGGCGGTCGGCGCGCAGGTCCTCGTCACGGAAGCAGCGGGCGATCTGGTAGTACCGCTCGAAGCCGGAGACCATCAGCAGCTGCTTGAACAGCTGCGGCGACTGCGGCAGGGCGTAGAAGGACCGCGGCTGCAGGCGCGAGGGCACGAGGAAGTCGCGGGCCCCCTCCGGGGTGGAGCGGGTGAGGATCGGCGTCTCGATGTCGAGGAAGCCGTGGCGCTCCATGACGCGACGCATGATCGAGGTGACCTGGGCGCGGGCGCGGATGCGGGTGGCCAGCTCGTCACGACGCAGGTCGACGTAGCGGTGGGTCAGGCGCACCCCCTCGTCGGTCTCGATGCCGTCCTCGATGGGGAACGGCGGGGTGTCGGCGGCGCTGAGCACCTCCACGGCCGAGGCGAAGACCTCGACCTCACCGGTGTCGAGCTTCTCGTTGGCCTGCCCCTCGGGGCGGACCCTGACGGTGCCGGTCACGCGGACGACGTACTCGTTGCGGACGTCGTGCACGGCCTGCAGCGCCTCGCCGGCGGTGGGGTCGGCGACGACCTGGCACACCCCGCTGCGGTCACGCAGGTCGAGGAACGCCACGCCCCCGTGATCGCGACGGCGGGCAACCCACCCGGCCAGGACCACCTCCTGCCCGTCGTCGCTGGCGCGGATGGTGCCGGCGCCATGGGATCGCATGCTGCCGTGGGCGTTCATGAGTCGAGGGTCTCCCGGAATGATGGTTGGATGGGCCGGTGACACCGGCGCCGTCGGTCGGGTCGCGACGTGGTCTGGGCGATGAGGCCCGTGCGACGTCACGAACCCGCAACGGTACTGCACACCCGCCAGCCGTCGAGTTGTGCAACGGTACCGGGACCGTCGATAGTGAAAACCCTTCAAGAGAGTTGAACGGAGCGTGCAGTCGTGACCGATGGGTCGTCCGGGGCAAGCGGGCGCGTCGTCGTGCCCGCGTTGTCCGGTGCGGACCTGTCCACCCTGTACGGCCAGGACCTGGTCGGCCTGCTGTGGCTGGGCGCCGACGGCCGCATCGCGCGCCTCAACGACCGGGGTGCTGCGCAGCTCGGCAGCACCGCGCCGCTGCTGGTCGGTACGCCGCTGACCGAGCTGGTCCGCGATCGGGACGCCGAGGCGTTGCAGCAGGCGCTCGACGCCATGGGGGTCGAGCCCAGCCGCACCCTCGTGGTCCACGTCGAGCGTGCGGGGTCCTGGGCGCACGTGGGGATGGCCGTCTGCCGGATCGGTGACCGCGCCGGCGACACCCCGGTCCTCGTGCTGGTCGCCGACCGCGGCCCGAGCCTGGCGCAGGTGGAGGAGGCGCGGCGGCAGACGCGGCTGGACGCCCTCACCCAGCTGCGCAACCGCCCGCTGCTGGTCGGCCTGCTGGAGGACCGGCTGGCCGGGGACGACCGCACCCTCGCCGTCGTCGCGCTCAACGTCGATCGCCTGAAGGCCGTCAACGACGGGCTCGGCCACGCCAGCGGTGACGCGGTCCTCGTGACCGTGGCCGACCGCCTTCAGGCGTTGCTGCGTCCCGAGGACGCCGTGGCACGGGTGGCCGGCGACGACTTCGTGGTGCTCTGCGACGGCGTGTCGACCCGTGCGCATGCGTCCAGCCGGGTCGAGCGGATGCTCGACGCGATCGCCCAACCCATGCAGGTGGAGGGGTTGGACCTGCGGATCACCGCATCGGCCGGCGTGACGCTGGTGGGGCGCCACGACCGGCCGACCGCCGACGAGGTGATCACCCAGGCCAACGACGCGCTGCATGCCGCCAAGCGCCAGGGCCGGGCCCGGTTCCTCGTCCACGACGACGACGTCCGCACGACCGCAACCGACCGGCTGCGCGTGGAGACGTCGTTGCGGACGGCGCTGGCCGAGGAGCGCCTCCGCGTGGCCTACCAGCCCATCCGTGACCTGCGGGCCGGCCGGATCGCCGGCGCCGAGGCCCTGGCCCGGTGGGACGACCCCGACCTCGGCACGGTGACTCCCGAACGGTTCATGCCCGTCGCCCGCGACAGCGGGCTGGTCGAGCCGTTGACGCGCTTCGTCCTCGACCGGGCGGTGGCCGACGCGGCCGGCTGGCGGGCGACGACGGGGGTCGACATCCACGTGGCCGTCAACCTGTCGGCGCAGGACCTGTCACGACGCAACCTGGCCACCGAGATCGCCGCAACGCTGAGCAACGACGGCCTGCCGCCCCGGGCGCTGCGGCTGGAGATCGTGGAGACCATCCTCGTCGAGGCCGACGAGCAGGTCCGCCGCAACCTCAGCGACCTGCGGGACCTCGGTGTGGGCCTGGGCATCGACGACTTCGGGACCGGCTGGTCGTCGATGAGCTACCTCAAGCACCTGCCGATCGACTTCGTCAAGATCGACAAGTCGTTCGTGATGGGCCTGGGCACCGACCGCGAGGACACCGCGATCGTCCGGGCGGTCGTGGGGCTGGCCAAGTCGCTGGACCTGACGGTGGTCGCGGAGGGCATCGAGCACCCGACGCAGATGCGGCTGCTGACCGAGCTCGGCTGTGACCTGGGGCAGGGGTTCCTGATCGGCCACGCCGAACCGGCCGAGGTGCTGGCCGCCAGCCTCGGGGCTGACGGCTGACGGCTGACGATCAGCTGACGGGCGGCGGCGGGTATCCCTGGTCGTCGCCCTGCTGGTCGGACTGGCCCCATCCACCCTGTTCGGGCTGCGACGGCTGACCCCAGCCCTGCTGCGGCTGCGCCGGCGGCTGGCCCCATCCGCCCTGCTGGCCGGGCTGGTCGGGCTGCGCCGGCTGTCCCCAGTCCTGCTGCGGCTGCGCCGGCGCCTGGCCCCACCCGCCCTGCTGGCCGGGCTGGTCGGGCTGGGCCGGCTGGCCCCACTGGGGTGCCTGCGGCTGGCCGTAGGCGTCGGGCTGCTGGCCCCACTGCTGCGGCTGCTGGCCGTAGGGGTCGGGCTGGCCCCACTGCTGCGGCGGCTGGTAGCCACCTGCGGCGAACCCCTGCTGGCCGTATCCGCCGCCACCGAGGTTGGCGTAGCCGGGGCGCGGTTCGGGGCCGGCCGGGCCGAGATAGCGGGCGTCCCCGAAGGCCAGGATCGGCCCGAAGACGAAGGGCAGGAACGCCAGGCCCACGCCGAAGCCGGTGTCCTTCCCGAAGGACTTCGCCAGGTCGATCATCATGATGACGGAGAAGACCAGCGCCGGGATCCATGCGATCAGGTTGAGGATCGGGACGAGCTGGGCGACGAAGAACGCGATCCACCACATTGGGCGGCCGATGATCTGGAGGATCACGACCTGGTTGTAGATCGGGATGATCGCCTTCCAGCCGTCCTCGCCGGCCTTCTCGAAGATCTTCCAGAAGGTGGCGATCATGAAGCCGAGGATCGCCAGGCCGATGACGACGGCGACGATGATGATGCCGGCGGCGGCGGCATCGCTGGACTGGGCCAGGACTGGAGCGTGCATGTGGGTTCCCTCGAGACGGTGGCGCGGGGCTCAGCCCCCGCAACGTGCGTTGAGGATAGGCCCTGCCGTCGGATGAGGTGACCATCCGTGACGAGACCTCACCACTCCGCGAAGGAGGGTCAGCGGTTCCAGTCCTCCGGCGAGGGTGGTCCGTCCTGACCGGGCTGCTGGCCCCAGCCCGCGTCCTGGCCGGGGGGCTGCCCCCACCCCGCGTCCTGGCCCGGCTGCTGGCCCCAGCCCACATCCTGACCCGGCTGCTGACCCCAGCCCGGATCCTGGCTGGGCGGCTGACCCCACCCCGGGGTCTGGCCGTACCCGGCGTCCTGGCCCCAGCCGGGGTCCTGCCCCCAGCCGACACTCGGGGCGGGCGGCGCAGGGGTGCCCCACGCCCCCGGCCCGGGCGGACCCCACTCCGGGACGGGCGGTGCGCCGGTCCCGCCTCGCTGGTACCCCTCGGGTCCTGCCGGCCCCAGGTACCGGGCGTCACCGAACGCCAGGATCGGCAGGAACACGAACGGCAGCAGGGCCAGGCCCACGCCGAAGCCGGTGTCCTTGCCGAAGGACCTCGCGAAGTCCATGCCGACGACGACCGCGAGCGCCACGCCCCCGACGAGCCAGACGAGGGGACCGATGAACGGCAGGATCAGCACGAACGCCCCGACGATCGGGAACAGCGACCAGACCCGCGGCCGACCGGCGATCTCCAGCCCCACGAGGAGGTTGTGGTACGGCAGCAGCGCCTCCCAGCCCTCGTAGCCGGCCTTGGCGAAGACCTTCCACGCCGCCACCACCATCAGGATCGCGACGGCCAGCATCACCAGCCCGAACAGGGCGAACACCACCCCGAGGGCGGCGAAGTCGTCGGAGGACTGGGCGAGGACGACCGGCATCGACGGCGGGGTCATGGACAGCGTGGTCATGGCCTCACCGTAGAAGCGTCAGCGGACGTGGGCCAGCAGCTCGGCCTCGGGGACCAGGGTCTGCTCGCCCGAGCGGAGGTCCTTGACGGTGACGGCCTGCTGGGCGACCTCGTCGGGGCCGAGCACGAGGGCGAAGTCGGCGCCGGCGCGGTCGGCGGCCTTGAACTGGGCGCGAGCCCGTCGTCGGTCGGCGCCGATGTCGGCGGTGATGCCCTCGCGACGCAGCCGGGTGACCAGCGCGAACGCGGCCGGGCGGACGTCGTCGGTGGCCGGGACCACGAAGCAGCGGACCCGCTGTGCGGCGTCGGGGGTGGCGCCGTCGGTGATGGCCAGCAGCGTGCGGTCCACGCCGAGGGCCAGCCCGATGCCGGGGAACCGGTCGGGATAGCCGAGCTGCTCGGCGAGGCCGTCGTAGCGGCCGCCGCCGCCGACGGCGGACTGGGCACCCAGCGTCGACACCTGGTACTCGAAGGTCGTGCGGGTGTAGTAGTCCAGCCCGCGCACCAGGCGGGGGTCCTGGGTGATGGGGATGCCGGCGTCGGCCAGCAGCCCGCAGACCTCCTCGTAGTGGGCCTTGGCGTCGGCGTTGACGTGGTCGCGCAGCAGCGGGGCGGCGTCCATGACCTCGGCCATGCCGGGCGCCTTGGAGTCGAAGGCGCGCAGCGGGTTGATCGCCCGGCGCTCCTCCACCTCCGCCGGCAGGTCGCCGACCCCGTCGAGGTAGGCGTTGAGCACCTCGTGGTAGCCGGGCCGGTCCTCGGGGTCGCCGAGGTTGTTCATCAGCAGGGTGACCTCGCCGCAGCCGGCGGCCTTCAGCGCCTCCCAGCCCAGCAGGACCAACTCGGCGTCGACCATCGGGTCGTCGGTGCCGAGCGCTTCGACGTCCACCTGGGTGAACATGCGCTGGCGGCCCTTCTGGACGTTCTCGGCCCGGAAGCACTCCCCTGCCCAGGAGATCTTCAGCGGCAGCCCGCCTGCCTTGGGCACGCCACCCTCCAGCGCCGCGCGCATGATGCCGGCGGTCGCCTCGGGGCGGAGCGTCAACGACCGGTCACCCCGGTCGGTGAAGGTGTACATCTCCTTGTTGACGATGTCGGTGGAGGCACCGACGCCGCGGGAGAACACCTCGGTGTGCTCGAAGACGGGGGTGCGGATCCGCTGGTAGCCGTAGGTGAGGGCGGTCCGGAGGAACGCCTGCTCGACCGCGTCGAACGCGGCGGCCTCGGGGGGCAGTCGGTCGGGGGCGCCCTTGACGCCGTCGGGGATGCTCACAGTCCACGCCTCTGCTTCATGACCGGTTCCGGGCTGCCCAGATCCGCCATGATCTGGTGCACGAACGGGTTCTGGCGCCGCTCGGCGCCGACGGTGGTCTCGGGGCCGTGGCCCGAGACGATGCGCATGTCGTCGGGCTGGGGCAGGACGACCCGGTGGATGGACCGGGCCTCCTCCTCCCACGACCCGCGCAGGAAGTCGGTACGGCCCACGGACCCGGCGAAGATCAGGTCTCCGGAGATCATGACCGGGGCGTCGCCGAGGTCCTCGGTGATGAAGACCGACGACCCGGGTGTGTGGCCGGGGGTGTGGCGCACGTCGACCTGCATGCCGGCGATGGTCATGGTGTGGTCGTCGCGGAAGGTCTCCAGCCGCTCGTGCGGCGGGTCCCAGACCAGGCCGAACTGGGCCTCGAGGTTGCCCGGCGCCGCGCCGATGCCGGCGCCCGGCTCGTCCCACAGCCAGCGGTCCTCCTCGTGCATGCGCACGCCGACGTCCAGGCTGCGCGCCAGCTCCGGCGCCGACCACAGGTGGTCGAGGTGGGCGTGGGTCAGCAGGATCGCCTCGCAGGTCACCCCGCGGGCGGCGAGGGCCTTGGTGACCGGCCCCTCCCCGTCCTGTCCGGGGTCGACCACGAACGCGGTCCCGCGTTCGGAGTCACCGACGATGTAGCAGTTGGCCTGCCAGATGCCGAGGGTGAGCACGTCGACGAAGGTGGTGTCGGAAGCCATGGGCCCCGCAGGCTACCTGCGGGGCCCCACGTGCACGACCGCTGCCGGGGTGGTCGCCCGTCAGCAGGTGACGCTGGCGTTGCTGACGCCGACGGTGTGGGCGTGACATCCGGGGGAGCCGGCGTAGGCGTAGTTGTCGTTGCCGCCTGACGCATCCGCCGCGTGTGCACCGTTCTCCACGATCGCGGTGTTGCGATCGCCGTCGATCGCCGATGCCGATCCGCTGGCGCTGTCGCGGACCTCCGCGACGTTGTCGTCGCCCTGCGCTGCCTGGGCGTGGGCGTCGGCGCCGCGGGCCAGCGCGGTGTTGCGGTCGCCGGTGAGCGCCCACGCCGTGGCACGCGGGCCGATCGCCCGGGCCAGGTTGTCGGATCCGCCGACGGCCCATGCATCGGCGCTGTCGCCCTCGGCGATGGCGATGCCGGTTCGGTCCGACGAACAGGTGGCTGTGCCGGTGCCCGTCAACAGTGTCCCGTTCACGTGGACGCAGATGTTGGCCTCGGAGACGTCCGGGACCCCGTTGTCGTTGGCGTCGCGCTCGCACACGTCGCCGTCGCTGGAACCGAAGCGGTCGAGCTGATCGGCGTTGGCCACCCCAGGACAGTTGTCATCGCCGTTCGGCACGCCGTCGCCGTCGTCGTCGATCGACGTGGGCTGGCACGCCTCGTCGAGGACCATCGTGGGATCCCCGGGCACCGGGTCGCCCGGCAGCGCGTCCCCGTGGTCGCGGTGTGCCTCGACGGCGTTGCCACGGTCCGACACGCGGATGAGCGTGAAGGCGTCACCGTCGCGGTGGCACACGTCGACCTTGTGGTCCTGCTTCGCCGCCGCAGGGGTCATCGGCAGCAGCAGGACCAGCGCGACCAACAGGAGACTTGATGCGGCCCGGGTGTGATACCCCAGGCGCCGTTCGGACATGACTGCGTTCATTCGACTGCGTCCCTTCGTGTTGGCCGAGTCCGTCTGGGCTCGGTGGCGCGAAGGATGGCAGTCGACCGTTAGCGAACCGTTTGTTCGGGATCGTGGACGACGTGGCTGCGGCGCTACTGGTCCTCGGACACCCGTCCGCCACCGGCGGCGCGAGGGATGACGCGGTAGGCGTCGTAGACGCTCTCCACCCGCTTGACCTGGCGGATGACGTGGTCGAAGTGGGTGATGTCGGCCAGCTCGAAGGTGAACCGCAGCAGGGCGATCCGGTCGCGCTTGGTGGTGACGTTGGCCGACAGGATGTTGACGTGTTCGTCGCCGAGCACGGTGGTGATGTCGCGGAGCAGGTGCTTGCGGTCCAGCGCCTCGACGTCGACGGTCACGCGGAACGTCGCGGGGGTCTGGGTGTTCCAGCGGACCTCGACCAGCCGGTCGTCCTGCGCCCGCAGCGACGCGGCGTTGGGGCAGTCGGTGCGGTGGACGCTGATGCCCCTCCCCCGGGTCACGAAGCCCATGATGTCGTCGCGTGGCACCGGCGTGCAGCAGCGGGCGAGGGTGACCAGCACGTCGTCGATGCCCTCGACGATGACGGCCTCGCTGGACCGCCGGGGAGCTTCCTCGACCACGGCGGGCGCGGAGTAGGCGTCCTCGTCGTCGTCGGCGATCGGCGGTGCCTCCGCCTCCGCCAGCTTCTGCCCGAGCTGCTGGGCGATGGCCTTGGCGGTGATGTGCCCGTCGCCGATGGCCCGGTAGAGGGAGTCGAAGTCGGCGTAGTTGTGGTTCTGCGCGACCTCCATCAGCTCGGGCGAGCGGATCAGCCGCTTCCAGCCCCTTCCGGACTTCGACAGCGCCTTGCGCAGGTCCTCACGACCCCGATCGATCGCGTCCTCGCGCCGTTCGCGGCTGAACCACGCCCGGATCTTGGAGCGGGCCCGGGACGAGCCGACGAACTCCAGCCAGTCACGCGACGGGCCGGAGTCCTTGGACGACGACAGCAGCACCTCGACGGTCTCGCCGTTGCGCAGCTCGTACTCCAGGGGCACGAGGCGGTCGTTCACCCGGGCGCCGATGGTGCGGTGGCCGACCTCGGTGTGGATGGCGTAGGCGAAGTCCACGGGCGTCGACCCACGGGGCAGCTGCCGGATGTCGCCGTCGGGGGTGAAGACGAACACCTCGTCGGCGTACAGGTCGAGGGTGACCCCGCGCATGAACTCGCCCGGTGAGTCGCGGGTGGAGGACTCCATGTCCAGCATGTGCTCCAGCCACTGGGCGTCGCCGCCCCCTTCCCCCGCGGCGCGGTTGGTCTCCTTGTAGCGCCAGTGGGCCGCGACACCGAACTCGGCGGTGCGGTGCATGGAGTGGGTGCGGATCTGCACCTCCATCGTCTTGCCGCCGGGACCGACCACCGTCGTGTGCAACGACTGGTAGAGGTTGAACTTCGGCATGGCGATGTAGTCCTTGAACCGCCCGGGAACCGGGCGCCAGACCGCATGGAGGGTGCCGAGCGCGGCGTAGCAGTCCTTCACGGAGTCCACGATGACCCGGATGCCCACCAGGTCGTAGATCTCGTCGAACTCCTTGCCGCGGACGACCATCTTCTCGTAGATGGACCAGTAGTGCTTCTGCCGGCCGGTGACCTGGGCGCGGATCTTCACGGCCCGCAGCCGCTCGGTGACGTCGGCGAGGACCTGCTGGATGTAGACGTCACGGCCGGGCTGCCGCTCGGCCACCATCGCCTTGATCTCGTCGTACCGCTTGGGATGCATGCACTGGAAGGACCGGTCCTCCAGCTCCCACTTGAACTGCTGCATGCCCAGCCGATGGGCCAGCGGGGCGTAGATGGAGAGGGTCTCGGCGGCCTTCTCCTCCTGCTTGTGCCGCGGCATGTGGTGGATCGTCCGCATGTTGTGCAGGCGGTCGGCCAGCTTGATCAGCAGGACGCGGTAGTCGTCGGCCATCGCCAGCAACATCTTGCGCAGCGACTCGGCCTGCTGTTCCTCCTTGGACTGCACCGCGACGCGCTCGAGCTTGGTGACCCCGTCGACCAGCGCGGCGGCGGCGTCACCGAACTCGTTGCGCAGGTCGTCGAGGGTCCACTCGGTGTCCTCGACCACGTCGTGCAGGAGGGCCGCACACATGGTGGCGGTGTCTGCCCCGAGGTCGGCCAGGATCTCCGCCACCCCGATCGGGTGGATGATGTAGGGCTCGCCGGACTTGCGCTTCTGCCCCGAGTGGGCGGCGTCGGCGACCTCGTAGGCCCTCAGGATCAGCTTGAGGTCGACCCTCGAGGAGGACCGCTTGAGCGCCTGGACCAGCGGCTGGACCGGCTCGGGGATCTGTGTGCCCAGGTCGCCGAACGGCAGGCGGGCGAGCACGGCGCGGACCCCCGACTGGCGACGGGCGGCGCGGGATCCCTGCGGGATGTCACCGGCGGGGACGGGCAACGCCCCGCCGTCGGCGGTCACGTCCGGACTGGCTGCCTCGTCCGTAGGTGCGTCGGCGGGGGGATGCACGGGGTCGGCCGGCGGTGTCGGCGCGCCCTCCAGCGTCTCGGGGGACCGGGTGTCGGTGGCCCCGGAGGTCGGTCGCTGGTCAGCGGTCGTGGCGTTGCCTCCTGACGGTGGAACTCACCACCGACTGTAGTCGTCATCACAAGGACGTCCGTGGGACGGAGGATGCTACGGCGTCGATAGTTGCCAACACACATCGGCGGACGAATTCGTGTCATCGGCCACGGAACCGGGGAAGCGAGTCCCGTTGCTTGGGCAGCGTTCGGTCGAGCAGTCCCGGTCAGTAGTGCAGCCCCGTTCAGTAATGGAGCAACGTCGTGATGTCGTGGCCGGCGAGCTTGGTGCGGCCGTCGAGGAAGTCCAGCTCGATGAGGAACGACAGACCGGCCACGGTCGCACCGGACCGGGTGACGAGCGCGACGGCCGCCTCGGCGGTGCCCCCGGTGGCCAGGACGTCGTCGACAACGAGGACCCGGTCCCCCTCGGCCAGTGCGTCGGCGTGCATCTCGATCGTCGCCGTGCCGTACTCCAGGGCGTAGGCCTGCTCGATCGTGGCGGCCGGCAGCTTGCCCGCCTTGCGGACCGGCACGAACCCGGCACCGAGGCGGAGCGCGATGGGGGCGGCCAGGATGAACCCACGCGCCTCGATGCCGATCACCCGGTCGACCCTCCCCTCGTAGGGGGCGGCCAACGCCTCGATGGCCGCCCCGAATCCCTCGGGGTCGTCCAGCAGCGGCGTGATGTCCTTGAAGACGATGCCCTCGGAGGGAAAATCTGGGATGTCGCGGATCAGGGCGTCGAAGTCCATGACCACGGACTGTAGACGCCCCTCCCCCTCCCGAGGCCCATCCCTGCGCTCTGCGGGGCCGAAAACGACCCATCCCGTCAACCTCTGGTGGAGGTCGAGGGAGAGAGGACTGGATGCCGCTCGGGGGCGGTCTGGTCGTCGACGCCGCTCGCGGCCGTCCGGACTGCGCGATTGGCTTCTCGCCACGATTGTGGCGAACGGGGCACGGGTGCTCCCCTCGCCACAATCGTGGTCGTCCGCCAATCCTCCGAAGCTGGGATACGCCGACGATTGTGGTCACGGGTGCACGGGTGCACCGCTCACCACAATCGTCGCCGGATGCCAATCGTCCCCCCGGGCCGTGGCAGCAGCCCCAATTCGACTCCGGCGACCCGCCCCTGGCAGCAATCGCCCGGCCCAGAAACGGGCTGTCCCCCCGATCTCTGGTCGAGGTCGAGGGGACGAGGCCGGGATGCCGCTGGCGCGGTCAGGTGGCGCGGGCGGCGCGTTCCTTGAGCTCGGCGAACTTGGGGTCCTTCTCCTTCAGCCACACCAGCATCGGGGTGGCGATGATGATGGAGGAGTAGGTACCGACCGTCATGCCGATGAACAGCGCGAGGGCCAGGTCCGACAGCGTGGCCGCGCCCAGCAGGTTGGCGCCGACGAACAGCAGCGAGGCGACCGGCAGCACCGACGTGATGGACGTCGACAAGGACCGGACCAGGACGTTGTTCAGGGCGTTGTTGGCCAGCTGGCCGTAGGACACCGTCGACACCGACGTCAGCTTCTCGCTGTCCTCGGTGATGCGGTCGAACACCACGACGGTGTCGTAGAGCGAGTACCCGAGGATCGTCAGGATGGCGATGACCGTCGACGGCGAGACCGTGAAGCCGATCAGCGCGTACAGGCCGACCGTGATGATCACGTCGTGCAGCAGGGTGAGCACCGCGGAGACGGCCATGCGCCACTCGAAGCGGAACGTGATGTAGGCGATGACCAGGACGAGGAACACGATGAGGCCGCGGACGGCCTGCTCGGTGACCGCGTCACCCCAGCGGGGGCCGATGGTGGAGACGCTCACGTCGCCGCCGGTCAGCTCCTCGATGGCAGCCGCGACCTCGAGGTCGTCGACGCCGGAGATCTCCGAGATCGCCGGCGTGGACACCTGGGCACCCTCGCCGTCGGCGACGATCTGCACGATCGCGCCGGTGACGCCGAGGTCGCTCAGCGCCGCCTCGATGTCGTCGACGGTGAACTCCTGGGTGGCCCCCTCCTCCACGAAGGAGGACCCGCCGGTGAACTCGATGGAGAAGTTCAGCCCGCGGATGCCGAGGGCGGCCAGGCTGATCACGATCAGCGCGAGGGTGATCAGGCCGAACTGGCGCGAACGACCGATGAAGTCGACGTTCGCCTGCCCGGTCAGCAGCCGTGCGAGGCCGGTGTCCCGGTCCTCCTGGCGGTCGGTGGTGGTGATGTCGTCGCTCACTTGCGACCCTTCTTCCCGTTCTTGCGACCCTTGCGGCCGGATCCGACGTTGGCCGAGAGGGCCAGCTGCTCACTGGTGACGCCGGCACGCAGCCCCATGAAGGGTGCGTTGACCAGCTTGGGGCTGCGGGCGACGAGCCCGAACACCCCGCGGGTGAACGTGGCGAACAGCAGGGTGTCGATCAGCGTCGACAGGCCCAGCGTGAACGCGAACCCACGGACCGGGCCGACCGCCAGCAGGTACAGCACGACGGCTGCGAGGAAGCTGACGGTGTTGCCGGTCAGGTTGGTGCGGAACGCCTTGGTGAAGGCGTGGTCGGCGGCGGTGCGGATGGTGCGTCCGGCGCGGACCTCGTCGCGGTACCGCTCGCGGTAGATGATGGAGGAGTCCGCCGCGATGCCGATGGAGACGATGACACCGGCGATACCGGCCAGGGTCAGGGTGAAGCCGATGACCTCGCCGAGGACGATGATCAGGCCGAACACGGTGATGCCGAAGAAGATCAGCTCGATCACCGCAGCCGCACCCATGCCGCGGTACAGCGCGATCAGGTACAGGGCCACGAGGACGAGGCCGATCAGGCCGGCCAGCAGGCCGGCGTCCAGCGAGTCACGACCGAGGGTCGGAGAGATCGTCTGGAAGGTGCCGAAGTCCAGCTGGATGGGCAGCGCACCGGCCTTGAGCACGAGCGCCAGGTCCTTGGCGTCGTTCTCGCCGACGGTGTTGACGACGGCCGAACCGCCCTGGATGCCCTGGCCACAGGCCACGTCCTGGCTGACCGGCGGGGCCTGCTCGACGATGGAGTCCAGCACGATGGCCAGCTGCCGCTGGACACCCTGCAGGCAGGCGAGGTTGCCGGTGACCTCGGCGAAGGCGTCGGCGCCCTCGTCGTCGAACTCCATCTCCACGATCCACTGCTCGACGATCTGCTGCGGGATCAGCTGGGCGGACGCGTCGGTCAGGTTGGCACCCGAGACGGCGACCGGGCCCATGCGCAGGCGGTTCCACTCCGACCGGGGCAGCTCGACGTCGGGGTCGACGGGGTCGTAGGTGCGCAGGCACAGCACGACCTCCTCGTCGGCCGGCGGGATCGCCGTGTCGGACCGCTCGTCGCAGGTCGACCCGGCGGTGGCAGTGGCCGTCTCGCTCAGCTCGGAGGTGTCGGGCGGCAGCACCTCCAGCACCTGGCGGAACTGCAGCTGGGCGGTGCGGCCGATGATCTCCCGGGCCTGCTCCTGGTCGGCCACACCCGGCAGCTGCACCTGGATGGTGTCGCCCTGGCGGGCGATGTCGGGCTCGGCAACACCCAGCGCGTCGACGCGCTCGCGGATGGTGGCGACGGTCTGGTCAAGGATCTCGTCGTCGATCTCGCCCTGTCCTTCGGCCGGGATCAGGTTGGCGCTGACGCCACCCTGCAGGTCCAGGCCCAGACGCGGTTCGAGCCCGGCGACGGCGATCCATCCCCACACCGCCGCGAGTGCGACGGCGTAGATGACGATCAGCGTGATCAGGCGTCCTCGTGACACGGTGACAGCTTTCGTTGGTTGGTGGGTGGGGCTGAGCGGATGGCGTGCGACGGTCTAGAGGACCGGGACGTCGTTGACGGTGATGCGGAACTCCGCGCCGAGCGTTCGCCCGGCGCGGCGGCACATCACCATCCGCTCCATGAAGATCTCGAAGTACTCGAAGACGGGCGTGACGTCGGTGTCGACGGTCAGCTCGAGGGTGAGCGTGCGGCGGACGTCGGGGTCGCTCGGACGAACCAGCATCCGCTCCCCGTCGTCGGTGAAGATGTTCGACTCGACCAGGCCGGTTTCCTGCTCGGCCAGGTCGCGGTCACGCGGCGAGACGCGCAGGAAGCTGGAGGTGACCGCGTAGTTGACGCGGTCGTGGATGTCGTTGTCGATGTCGCCGGTGTCGCGCACCCGGCTGCGGTGCACGTCGGACTTGTCGGCCACGATGACCGCGGCGGACACGGGCGAGACGGCGACGCCGTAGGACTCCTCGTGGTTGCCGGCCGCACCCATGACCTGGGCGATGTCGTGCACGGGCACGTCGAGCTCGCGGAGGATCGTCATCGCGATCAGCCCGGAGGACTGCCCGTGGTTGGCCCGCGACACGACGTTGCCGATGTCGTGCAGGTAGCCGCTGACCGCCCCGAGCTCGGCCAGGCGTTCGTCGAACCCGAGGTGGGTCAGGACGTTGTAGGCGATGTGCCCGACGAGGTTGGCGTGCCGGAAGCCGTGTTCGGTGAACCCCTGCGAGGCGAGGAACTCGTCGGCCATCTCCAGCAGCCCCGTGGCGAGGGTGTGCTGCCGCACGGCGTCCAGCAGCGGGATGCGGCTGCGGCCGGTGGACTCCGCCGGGGTCGCCTGCTCGGTGCCCTCCGGGGTGCGGCCACCGACGCCGACGCCGTCGTCGGCGAGGTCGCCGTCGGGTGTGTCGGCAGCGCCGGCGGACCGCTGGTCCGGCTCGGCGCCCCGGTCGTCGTCGTGGCTCATGTGGTGGGGAGGATCAGGCGTCGCGGTTGGTGTCGTTGTCGCCGTCCGCGTCACCCATGACGATGTCGTCGTCGTTGTCGAAGTCGAACTCGTCGTCGTCGAACTCGTCGAGGTCGTCATCGTCGTCGAAGGTGATGGGAGCCGGCTCGGTCAGCGCCCGGGAGATGGCGGTGCGGGCCATCGTGACGATGACGCCGGGGGCAAGCTCCAGCTCCATCGTGTCCTCCTCGAGGGCCACGATGCGGCCGTGGAAGCCGCCGATCGTGACGATCTCGTCCCCTTCGGAGACCCGGCGGAGCATGGCCTGCTGCTCGGCCTGGCGCTTGCGCTGGGGGCGGATGATGAGGAAGTAGAAGGCCGCGCCGATGAGCAGGAACGGCAGGAGGGCGCCGATGGGGCTGCCCGTGGCAGCTGCGCCGGTCTCGGCGAGCACGGGAACGTCGATAAGCAGGTTCATGGTGAGGACGGGCCTCCGGGTGGAGAGTGGGTGGGGCCTGCGGGGGTGGTCGCTGACTGCGCACACCGAAGCGGCCCTGCTGAGAGGCCCGGCCGGGAAACGATAGCACCGTCGGTGCCGGTCCTCCGACCGCGTCCACGGCCGGTCAGCCGGCGGGTGGTCCCGGGTGCGCGGTCGTCGTGGCGCCCTGCCGAGCGATCAGTCGAACCGGTCAGTCGAACAGGGAGGGGCCGGCCCCGGGGGTGCGGTCCAGCGTGAAGGGCAGGTCGAGGTGCCCGAAGGCGGCCGCGGTGGCCACCCGGCCGCGGGGCGTGCGGGCGAGCATGCCCTTCTGGATGAGGAACGGTTCGACGACGTCCTCGAGGGTGTCGGGCTGCTCCCCGACCGCGACGGCGAGGGTGCCGAGGCCCACCGGGCCGCCGCCGAAGTCGCGGCACAGCTTGTCCAGCACCATGCGGTCGAGCTTGTCCAGGCCGGCCGGGTCGACCTCGAACATCTCCAGGGCAGCCGACGCGGTCGCGTGGTTCACCGTCCCGTCGCCCTTGACCTCGGCGTAGTCGCGGACGCGCTTCAGCAGGCGGTTGGCGATGCGGGGGGTGCCGCGGCTGCGGCGGGCGATCTCCAGGGCGCCGGCGGCGTCCATGGGGACGTCGAGCAGCGTGGCGGAGCGGGACACGATCCGTCGCAGGTCACCGGGGTCGTAGAACTCCAGGCGGGTCGCGAAGCCGAAGCGGTCGCGCAGCGGGCCGGTCAGCAGGCCGGTGCGGGTGGTGGCGCCGACGAGGGTGAAGGGCGGCAGCGGCAGCCGGAAGGCCTTTGCGGCCGGGCCCTTGCCGACCACGATGTCCAGGACGAAGTCCTCCATGGCCGGGTAGAGGATCTCCTCCACGGCGCGTGGCAGGCGGTGGATCTCGTCGAGGAAGAGCACGTCGCCCTTCTCGAGGTTGGTCAGGATCGCCGCGAGGTCGCCGGGGCGTTCCAGCGCCGGACCGGACGTGGCCCGCAGCGCCGCCTGCATCTCGGTGGCCACGATGTGGGCGAGGGAGGTCTTGCCGAGGCCCGGCGGGCCGGAGAACAGCAGGTGGTCGGCAGAGGCCCCACGTCGCTGGGCTCCGGCGAGGATCAGGCCGAGCTGGTCCTTGATGCGTTGCTGGCCAACGAACTCGCCGAGGTGGCGTGGCCGCAGGCTGGTCTCGAGGTCGAGGTCCTCGTCCTGGGCGTAGGGGTCGATGACCTCGTTGTCGAGGCCGTGATCGTCGCTCATCCGAGGCCTCGCAGGGCCCCGCGGATCTGGACCTCGGCTGGTTCGTCGGCGGGGACGCCACGGAGGGCGTGCTCGACCTCGGCGGCCCCGTAGCCGAGCGCCGAGAGGGCCTGGCGGGCCTCGCTGCGCGGGTCGTCGGCGGCGGCCGCGGCCGGCAGGCCGTTGCCCGATGGGCTGGCGGAGGGGAGCATGCCGACCTTGCTGCGCAGCTCGAGCACGAGGCGCTGGGCGCCCTTCTTGCCGACGCCGGGGATGGCGGTCAGGCCGGTGACGTCCTCGGCGATGACGGCGGCGCGGATCCCGTCGGCGCCGAGCGTGTCGACGGCGGCGAGCGCCAGCTTCGGGCCGACCCCGGAGACCGACAGGAGCAGCTGGAACAGGTCACGGTCGCCGACGCCCGGGAAGCCGTAGAGGTCCATGGCGTCCTCGCGCACGGCGAGGTGGGTGTGCAGGACGAGCTCGGTGCCCACTCCCCCGAGCCGGGCGCCGGAGGGCACGCGGACGAGGTAGCCGACGCCGCCGACGTCGAGGACGACGCGGCCGGGTTCGAGGTGGGCGACGGTGCCCCGGAGGAGGGCGATCACGGCGTGCGCCGGGGGTCGGGCGAGGTCGAGTCGGGCGAGGTCGAGTCGGGCGAGGTCGAGTCGGGCGAGGTCGAGTCGGGCGGGATGGGGCGCATGGTGGGATCGAGGGTAGGCGC
The DNA here is from genome assembly GCF_003073135.1 of Euzebya rosea. Taxonomy (NCBI): domain Bacteria; kingdom Bacillati; phylum Actinomycetota; class Nitriliruptoria; order Euzebyales; family Euzebyaceae; genus Euzebya; species Euzebya rosea. The sequence goes on along the minus strand of NZ_PGDQ01000005.1, from coordinate 130,861 downwards.
CGGGTGCGACGACGTGGCGGTGGCGCTGGCCGTGGTCGTGGCCGGGGCGACCGGGGCCACCGGGGCGACCGGGGCGACCGGGGCGGTGGTCATCGGCGTGGTCATCGGCGTGGTCGTCATCGGCGCGGTCGTCATCGGCGTGCCCGCGGGTCGGTGGTGGGGCGCACGGCCTGCAGGCCCGGTCCAGCCTTGGCCAGCGCGGCGGCCAGCCGCGGGGGAAGGCCGGCGGTGTCGGGTCGGCCCGGTTGGCCGGGGGACCCGGCGGTCGGCCCGGCGGTGGGCATGGCGGCCTGCTGGAGGTGGCAGAGGGCCACGGCCAGGGCGTCGGCCTTGTCGGCGGGTCTGGGCGGCTTGGCCAGGCCGAGCATCCGCTGGACCATGAACGTGACCTGGTCCTTGTCGGCGTCACCGAACCCGGTGACCGCGGCCTTGACCTGCGACGGGGTCAGCTCGGTGACCCCCAGGCCGTGGCGGGCCCCGACGAGGTGCACCAGGCCGACGACCTGGATGGCACCGACGCCGGTGCGGGCCTGGTTGTTGATGAAGACCCGTTCGACGGCCAGGGCGCTCGGCCGGTCGGTGGTCACGGCGGACTCGATCGCCGCGTGGATGGCCGCCAGCCGGTCGCCGAGCGGCTGGTGCGGTGGGGTCCGGACGACCTCGGCCCGGACGAGCGTGGCCCGCTGGGCCGGCCCGTCGAGGACGGCCACGCCGCAGCGCGACAGGCCGGGGTCCACGCCGAGCACACGAACGGCGGCGGTCGAGGGGTCGAACATCTGTACTGCACCGTAGCAGCCACGCCGCCGTCCCCCGGGCAACTCCCGAACCCGGCCCACCACGTCCACACCGGCCCGTAGTCACGGGCACGTCGAGTCCCCGATGGGCTCCGCAGCCCCCGAGTCGTCCCGACGCCGCCCGCTCGCCCCTCCTCACCTCATTGGCATTGCGCCACGATCGTGGCGACGGGAGCACCCGTGCACCGCCCACCACAATCGTCGCCGGACACCGATCCCACGAACCCGGCATCCCGGCACGATCGTGGCAACGGGAGCACCCGTGCACCGCTCATCACAATCGTCGCCGGATGCCAATCGCGCAGACCGGGCCCCCCGACCCCCGAACCCGACCCCCGAACCCGACCCCGACCCGACCCCCGACCCCGACCCGACCCCCGACCCCGACCCGACGGTCGGCCGCCGGGGTGCTACGGGAGGGGCGGGAGGACGGCGCCGGGGTTGAGGATGCCGGCGGGGTCGAAGGCGGCCTTGACGGCGTGCTGCAGGCGGATGCCGGCGGAGCCGAGCTCGTCGACCAGGCGGTGTGCCTTGAGGCGGCCGACCCCGTGCTCGCCGGTGATCGTGCCGCCGAGCTCCAGCGCCGCGGTCAGGATGTCGTCGAAGGCCTTGGCGGCCCGGTCGGCGGAGGACGCGTCGTGCACGATCGTGGGGTGCAGGTTGCCGTCGCCGGCATGGCCGAACGTGCCGATCAGCAGCTCGTACCGCTCGGCGATGGCCTCGATGGCGGCGATGGCGGCCGGCAGGGCGCTGACGGGAACGCAGACGTCGTCGAGGAGGGTCGTGCCCAGCCGCTCCAGCGACGGATAGGCAGCCCGCCGGGCGGCCAGCAGGGCCTCACCCTCCGCGGGGTCGTCGGTGGAAGCGACGAAGGCGGCCCCCGCCGCCTCGCAGCGCGACGCCAGCGCGGCGATGTCCTCGGCCGCCCGGGCGCCGGTGTCGCACTGGGCCAGCACGAGCGCGGCGGCGTCGCGGTCGAGGTCCATGCGGTGCGCCTCGTCGACCACCCTGATCGTGGCCGCGTCCATGATCTCCAGGAGGGAGGGGGCCAGGCCGTCGGCGGCGATCGTGGCGACGGCGTGTCCCGCGGACTCCAGCGTGGGGAAGAACGCCACCAGCGTCGCCGCGGCAAGCGGAGCGGGGACGAGGCGCAGCGTGGCCTCGGTCACCACGCCAAGGGTGCCCTCCGAGCCGACCATCAGGTGGGTCAGGTCGTAGCCGGCCACGCCCTTGCGGGTGCGGTGGCCGGTCCGCACGACCGAGCCGTCGGCCAGCACGACCTCCAGTGCCAGCACGAAGTCCGACGTCACCCCGTACTTGACGCAGCACAGCCCGCCGGCGTTGGTCGCGATGTTGCCGCCGATGGTGGAGAAGTCCTTGCTGGCGGGATCCGGCGGGTAGCTCAGCCCGTGGGAGCGGGCGACGGCGTCGACGTCGGCGGTGACCACACCGGGCTGGACCACGACGTAGCGGTCGGCCGGGTTGACCTCCAGCACACGGTCCATGGCGGCCAGGGACAGCACGATCGCCCCGTCCACGGCGTTGGCCGCTCCGGCCAGTCCGCTGCCCGCACCCCGTGGCACGACGGCCACCCCGTTGGCCGACGCCCAGCGCAGCACCGTCGCGACGTCCTCGGTGGTCCGAGGTCGGGCCAGCGCGAGGGGCGCTCCGACGTGCAGCCCGGGGACCTGGTCCCCCGCATGGGCGGCGACGACCTGCGGGTCGGTGACCAGCAGGCCGTCGTCGAGCTCGCCGGCCAGGCCGGCGAGCGGATCGGTCAGCAAGAGGATCAGGCCGCCGGCGCCTTGGCGCGCAGGACCTGCATGAACTCGCGCATCCACGTGGGGTGGTCGGGCCATGCGCGGGCGGAGACCATCAGGCCGTCGACGACACCGGCCCCGTCGACGAACTCCGCACCCGCGGCCTCGACGTCGAGCTGCAGCGCCGGGTACGCCGCGGTGCGGCGGCCCTCGAGGGTCCCGGCGGCGGCCATGACCTGGGCGGCGTGGCACAGCTGGGCGACCGGCAGGTCGTTGGACATGAAGTGCCGGACGATCCGCTTGCAGTCCTCGTCGTTGCGGATGAACTCCGGCGCGCGACCGCCGGGGACGACGAGCGCGACGTAGTCGGCCGGGTCGACGTCGGCGAACGCCAGGTCCGCATCCCACATGTAGCCGAGCTTCTCGGTGTAGGTGTCGAAGCCGTCGACGAAGTCGTGGACGACGAACTGCAGCTTCTTCTTGCTCGGGGCCGCGATGTCGACCTCGTAGCCCTCCTCCAGCAGACGCTGGTAGGGGTACATGACCTCGAGGCTCTCGGCGGCATCGCCGGTGATGATCAGGACCTTTGCCATGGGGTTGCCCTCCTGTAGTGGCTGTGCGTGCGCCGTCCGCGCTCGGGGCTTGGCTCGGCGTGGCCGAGACACTAGGCTTGGTCTGACCAACAGTCAATACGATCATCTGTTGTTCATGTCATCCCCATCCAGGAGCCGATCATGGGCGTGTTCGAGTCAGTGGCCCCGTCCCCGCTGTACCAGCAGGTGGCCGGGCGCATCCGCGAAGCGATCGTCGACGGGCGGTTCGGCCCCGGCGACGCCCTGCCCGGCGAACGCGACCTGGCCGAGACGTTCGGCGTCAGCCGGGCGTCGGTGCGCGAGGCCCTGCGTCAGCTCGAGGCACAGGGGCTGGTCGCCGGGGGGCGAACGGCGCAGGGCCGGACGGTCGCCCGGACGAACCGGAAGGCGTTGACGCAGGCGCTGACGGACTCCATGGCGTTGCAGCAGGTGCCGTTGACCGATCTCGTCGAGCTGCGCTGCGCGGTGGAGGGGCAGGCGCTGCGCCTGGCCGCGGCCATGCCGGTGCTGACGGCGCTGGAGGAGGCCGACGCGGCGCTGTCGACGATGCGGCGGTCCCACGACGACGCGATCGCCTACGACCTTGCCGACGTGGCGTTCCATGCGGCGCTGGTGCGGGCCTCGGGCAACCAGGCCATGCATGCCGTCATGCAGGCCTGCCGAGACGCCCAGACCCGCTACCTGGCCGATGCGCTGGCGGAGGTCGACGACCTCGAGGCCACCCTGTCGCGGCTGACCGAGGAGCACGAGGCGATCCTGCGGGCCGTCGACCAGGGTCGCGGCGACGACGCGGCGGCCCTGACCGAGATGCACATCCGCGGCTTCTACGGCCGGGAGTGACCCCTGCCCGGGTGGGTCACAGCTCCAGGCGCATGCACGTGCTGTAGGGGTTGGTCGTGTAGTCCCCGAACGGCGGGCAGGTGCGGAACCCGTTGCGCTCGTACAGGGCTCGCGCGGGTGCGAAGACGTCCATCGTCCCGGTCTCCAGGCTGACCGCGTCGTACCCACGTCGGCGGGCGAGGCCGAGAAGCTCGTCCAGCAGCGCGCGGGCGATGCCCCTCCCCCGGGCGGCCTCGGCCACGTGCATGGACTTGATCTCCCCGTGGGAGGGGTCGAGCTCGCGGAGGGCGCCGACGCCGAGCAGGACCTCGCCGTCGCGGGCGGCGAGGAACGTGATGTCGGGCCGGGCCAGGCCGTCGAGGTCCAGGGCGTGGACGTGCCCCGGTGGCGACGTGGCCCGCATCAGCGTCAGGTGCGCCTCGAGCAGCCCGACCACGTCGGCCGCCCGCGGGTCCTCACCCTCGATCCGCAGGTCGCCCACGGTCGGTGTCCTTGGACCGAACTCGAACAGGAATGGCTAGGCCACTGCTTCCATGATCTCGTCGGAGATGTCGTAGTTGGCGAACACGTCCTGCACGTCGTCGGAGTCCTCGAGGGCATCGATGACGCGCATGACCTTCTTCGCGCTCTCCTCGTCGGTGATGGGCACGTTGACGCTGGGCAGCATCGTGGTGTCGGAGGACGACACGGGGATGCCCGCCTCGGTCAGGGCCTTGCGGAGGTCGTTCACGTCCGTCGGCTGGCAGGTGATGGTGTAGACGTCGCCGTCGTTGCTGACGTCCTCGCCGCCGGCCTCCAGCGCCGCCATCATGACCTCGTCCTCGTCGGTGCCCTCGGTCGGGACCGTGACGACACCGGTGCGGGTGAACAGGTAGTTGACCGCGCCGGGTTCGGCCAGCGAGCCGCCGTTCTTGCTGAACGCGGTGCGCACGTCGGCTGCGGCCCGGTTGGTGTTGTCGGTCAGGCACTGGACGTAGACGGCCACACCACCGGGGGCGTACCCCTCGTAGTAGACGGTCTTCCAGTCGGCACCGCCACCGTCGCGGCCGGCCGCTCGGGCCAAGGCACGCTCGATGTTGTCCTTGGGGACCGACGCGTCCTTGGCCTTCTGCACCATCGTGGCCAGCGTCGGGTTCATGTCGGGGTCTGCACCCCCGTCACGCGCCGCAGCCTCGATGGCCTTGATCAGCTTCCCGAACAGGCGCCCGCGGGCCGCGTCGTTCGCGCCCTTCTTGCGCTTGATCGTTGCCCATTTGCTGTGACCCGACATCTCGCTCTCACCTGATCAAATCGACGAAGAGTTCGTGCAACCGCAGGTCGTCGGTCAGCTCCGGATGGAACGAGCTGGCCAGGAGTCGACCCTGACGGCAGACGACGATGGTATCGCCCACCGTGGCGAGTACGTCCACCCCTTCTCCGGCACGCTCGATCGCGGGGGCCCGGATGAAGACCGCCTTCATCGGTCCGCCGGTGATCCCGGTCACGTCCAGGTCGGCCTCGAAGCTGTCGACCTGCCGTCCGAAGGCGTTGCGGCGGACGCTGGTGTCCATGACCTCCAGCAGCGGCTGGTCGGCCGGCCGGCCGTCGTGGTGGACCGCCTCGCTGGCCAGCAGGATCGCCCCGGCGCAGGTGCCGAAGACCCCCAGCCCGTCGGCGATGCGGGCGCGGAGCGGGTCGAGCAGGTCGAACAGCCGCAGCAGCTTGCCGATGGTGGTGGACTCCCCGCCGGGGATGACCAGCCCGTCGAGGTCCTCGAGCTGGTGGGCGTGCTTCACCGGCATGGTGCGCACCCCGAGCTCGCCGAGCACGCGCAGGTGTTCGGCGACGTCGCCCTGCAGGGCCAGCACTCCAACTGTGGTCGTCATCGGGCCGCAGGGTAGCGGCCGGGTGCGGGCCTCTCGGCAGCCACTCGTCCCCGAGCGTGCGCGTTCAGGGCGCGGCGATGGCCGCGACCACCGCTTCAACCGCCCCCCGGGCACCCGGGCCCGTCGCCCGGACCTCGACCATCTCGCCGCGGTCGGCGCCGAGGGTCAACAACGACAGCATGGACGTGGCGTCGACCGGCGTCCTGCCGGGCCGACCGACGGTGACCGCGACGTCCTGGGCGGCCGCGACCGCCGCGACGCGCGCCGCCGGTCGGGCGTGCAGCCCGACGTCGGCCCCGACGCACACCTCGACCGCGACGTCGACCACGACGTCGACCGGCTCACCGGCTGGCCCCCTCCCGGCCTCGGCCTCGACCTCGGCCTCGGCCTCGGCGTCGGGATCGGCTGCGGGATCGGCGTCGGCGGGCGATCCGAGCAGCAGCTGCCGCACCTCCTCCACCTCCTCGGTGGACAACAGCCGGGCCAGCCGCGACGGGTCCTGCAGCACCTCGGCCAGGCGCGCCATCAGCGGCAGGTGTGCCTCGGAGTCCGAGGCCAGCCCGATGACGACCCGCACCGGGTGCCCGTCCCAGTCGATCGCCGCTGCCAGCTGCACGACGGCCACCATGGTCCGCCGCACCAGGGCCCGGGACGCGTCGGTGCCGTGGGGCATGGCCACTCCCGGCCCCACCATGGAGGACACGATCGCCTCGCGCTCGTGCATCGCCTCGACGTAGCCGGGCGCGACGGCCCCGGCGTCGACCAGCAGCCCCCCGACGAGGTCGATGGCCGCGTCCCTCGACGGGACCTGCACCCCCAGCCGGAGCCCGCCCACGGGCAGGACGTCGTGGTCATCCACCCAGCGTGTCCCCGTCGCGGATGGCCGCCTCGAGCCGGTCGAACGCGGGGTCGCCCATGAACAGCTGGAACGGCAGGACGACGACACCCGGCGCTGCCTGCCGCGCACGACCCGCCAGCGCGGCATGGCAGAGCACCACGTCACCCTCGCCCGCCTCCAGCCGGTTGACGGCCGTGTGGGCCACCTCGACGCCATGGGGCGCCAGCCGCGCCGACAGCTGCGAGGTCAGGAGGGCGCTCGATCCCATGCCGGCCTCGCAGGCCACCAGCACGCGTCGCACCGCGTCACCGTCGATCGTGGGCATGGCTCAGGCCTCCCGCGGGGTCGATCGTGGCCACTTGTTGGCCGACGACCTCGCCCGGGCGCCCGGGAGGTCGGCCGTCGCGGGGTCAGGGCTGCGCTCGGCCTTCAGCAGCAGGGTGCCGACGCCGGCCGACACCAGCGTGGACAGCAGGATGCCGAGGAGCGGGCCGAGGAACCCACCGCGTGGCATGACGGCCAGCCAGGCGAATATCGAGCCGGGCGAGGGTGTGGCCACCAGCCCCGCACCGGTCAGCACGAACGTCGCCACCCCGGTCGCCCCGCCAGCGATCGCCGCGATCAGCAGCCGCGGCTTCATCAGCACGTACGGGAAGGAGATCTCGTGGATGCCGCCGAGGAAGTGAATGATCGCCGCACCCGGCACCGATGGGCGCACCTCCCGTGGGCCGGCCACCCAGAAGGCCAGCAGGATCCCGAGGCCCGGTCCAGGGTTGGTCTCGATCATGAACATGATCGACTGCCCGGTTCGACCGGCCTCGACCGCGCCCAGCGGCGCGAGGACCCCGTGGTTCACGGCGTTGTTGAGGAACAGGACCTTCGCCGGCTCGACGAGGACCGACACGACCGGCAGCAGGTGGTGGCTGACCATCCAGTCCACCCCGTCGCCGAGGGTGACGGTGACGAGGGAGACGACCGGGCCGATCGCCACGTAGCCCAGCACGGCCATCACGAGCCCGAGCAGGCCGAGGGAGAAGTTGTCGACCAGCATCTCGAACCCGGTCCGGACCCGGGGGCGGACGACCCGGTCGACGCGCCGCAGGGCGAGGGCGGCGAGGGGGCCGACGACCATCGCACCGAGCAGCTGGGGGACGGTCGAGCCGACGACGATGCCCATCGTGGCGATGGCGCCGATCACCCCTCCCCGCTGGTCGTGGACCACTCGTCCGCCGGTCAGGCCGATGAGGACGGGCAGCAGCGTGGTGACCATCGGCTCGCTGAGCGACGCCAGGCCCTCGTTGGGGATCCACCCGCTGTCCACGAACAGGGCGCTCAGCAGCCCCCATGCGATGAACGCACCGATGTTGGGCATGACCATGCCGGCCAGGTTCCCCCCGATGCGCTGCAGTGCCGTGCGCAGGCGAGCCCAGCCTCCCTCTGTGGCGACGCCTGCATCGTTCATCCCGGGAGGCCTCCTCGGCCGACTGATCCGTCGCGGCTCGGAACGGACGACACGTGCCCCAGCGTCGTCGGAATCGTGCCCGCACGCTAGCGAAACCGGCCGATCATCGTCAAGACCACCAGTGTCGGGTCCGCATGCCGGTCGGGTGTGCTGGCCGGGACGGCGTCGACCGGGCAGGATCGGTGCGGCCATGAACAACGTCGTCGTCCTCACCCGTCCGCTCGCCATGCGCGTCATCGCCGCGTCCACCCTGGTGGTGATCATCGCGTGGGCAGCCATCTCCGGTGACACGAGCGACTTCGGGGTCGTGGCGTACCCGGCGATCATCGGCCTGCAGACCGCCCGCGAGTTCCTGTGGCGGCTGGAGGTGACCCCCAAGGGCATGCACGAACGGCCCGGCATCGGACCGGCCCGCGAGATCAGCTGGAAGGCCATCGACGCGGTGATCATGCCGAACTCGACGTGGTGGCGGATCAACCCGGTCCTGAAGGTCATCGAGGGACCCAACGTGCAGCTGACCGCCGCCGACGACGTCGACGCGGTCTTCGACATGGCCGTGAAGAAGGGCAAGGAGATCATCGGATCGGCCGACTCCGTCACGCTGGTGCGCTCCATCGCCCCGTGGGTGCTGCTGCTGGGGCTGGCCTGCCTGCTGCTCGGTGCCCAGCTGGCGGGTGCGGCGGGCTGACCCCAGCGGCCGACCCGCGGATCCTCCGGGCCGTTTGCGACCCCCGATCACGGGGCAAGGAGCGAGTGTGCAACGCGCCCGAGCCATTCTGGAAGGCGTGACCGGGAGTTCGGTCACGCACGACAACGCTGTCGAGGTGTTCCGGAACGGCGACGAGATCTTCCCAGCGATGCTGGAGACGATCGAGTCGGCCGAGCGGACCATCGACCTCGTGACCTACGTGTACTGGACCGGTGACATCGCCCGGCGCATGGCCCATGCGCTGGCCGACCGGGCCCGCGACGGCGTGCGCGTCCGGGTGGTCCTCGACGCGGTCGGGTGCATGGCTATGGACAGCGCGCTGGTCGAGGAGATGTCCGACGCCGGCTGCCAGGTCGAGCTGTTCCGGGCGCCCAACGACCGGCCCAGCCGCATGCACCACCGGACCCACCGCAAGCTGCTGGTGGCCGACGAGCGGGTCGCCATGACCGGCGGCGTCGGCATCGCCGAGGAATGGGAGGGCGACGCCCGCACCCCCGACGAGTGGCGCGACACCCACTTCCGCCTCCGCGGCCCCATCGTCCGGCAGGTCACCGCGGCGTTCATCGAGCACTGGGTCGAGTGCGGCCACCCGTCGGTCTGCCCCGAGGACACCTTCCCGACCCTGGAGAAGGCCGGTGACACCGACCTGCTGATGCTGCGAGGGTCCTCCGGGCCGTTCTGGCACGACGTCGGCCTGGCGATGGACGCCATGCTGCGCAGCGCCGAACGCCGCATCCGGATCACCACCGCCTACTTCGTCCCGGGCGAGCGCATGCTGGAGCTCATGTGCGCCGCCCCGGCCCGCGGGGTCGAGGTCGAGCTGCTGCTGCCCGGCACCCATCTGGACAACCGCGTGACCCACCTGGCCAGCGCCGACGACTACGAGCGGATGCTGGAGTGCGGGGTCACCATCCGCCACTACGAGCAGACGATGCTGCACGCCAAGATCATCACCATCGACGGCGAGGTCGCCATGTTCGGCTCGGCCAACGTCGACGAACGCAGCATGCGCCACAACGAGGAGCTGTCCATCGTGGCGTTCGACCCCGACGTGGTCGACATCCTCGACGCGCACTACGAGGACGACATCACCAAGGCCGAGGTGATCGACCTGGAGCGGTGGCGCGATCGCCCCATCTGGAAGAAGTGGGCCGAGGCCGTGCTGGACCCCTTCGAGGACTGGCTGTAGTCCACTCGAGAACGAACGACGGCCGCCCCGAGGGGCGGCCGTCGTCGCGAGATCGTGGGGGTTGGCTACCAGCCGCGCTTGGCCAGCTTCTGGTCCTCCGACAGCTCGTCGAGGTTGATGCCGACCATGGCTTCGCCGAGGTTGCGGCTGACCTTGGCCAGCATGTCGGCGTCCTCGAAGTAGGTGGTGGCCTGCACGATGGCGCGGGCGCGCTGCTCGGGGTTGCCCGACTTGAAGATGCCCGAGCCGACGAACACGCCGTCGGCGCCGAGCTGCATCATCATCGCGGCGTCGGCGGGGGTGGCGATGCCGCCGGCGGTGAACAGCACGACGGGCAGGGAGCCGGCCTCGGCGACCTCGCGGACGAGCTCGACGGGCGCCTGGAGCTCCTTGGCGGCCGTGTACAGCTCGGTGGAGTCCATGCGGGACAGCTTGCGGATCTCACCGGTGATGGACCGCATGTGGCGGGTGGCCTCGACGACGTTGCCGGTGCCGGCCTCGCCCTTGGAGCGGATCATGGCCGCACCCTCGGCGATGCGACGCAGCGCCTCGCCCAGGTTGGTGGCGCCGCACACGAACGGCACGGTGAACTCGTGCTTGTCGATGTGGTGGGCCTCGTCGGCCGGGGTCAGCACCTCGGACTCGTCGATGTAGTCCACGCCGAGCGACTGCAGGATCTGCGCCTCGACGAAGTGGCCGATGCGGGCCTTGGCCATCACGGGGATGGACACGGCGTCGATGATGCCGTCGATCATGTCGGGGTCGGACATGCGGGCCACGCCGCCGTCGCGACGGATGTCGGCCGGTACGCGCTCGAGGGCCATCACGGCGACCGCGCCGGCCTCCTCTGCGATCTTCGCCTGCTCGGCGTCGACGACGTCCATGATGACGCCGCCCTTCAGCATGTCGGCCAGGCCGCGCTTCACGCGACGGGTGCCGGTCGTCTCGGTGGTGGGCTCGCTCATGGCGCCACTGTACCCATCGAAATCGAGGCCACTTTCCCGAGCCACTTCTGGTTCCACTGTCCTACTCCGTGGGCTCCTCGGTGGGGGCGTCGGCCGACACGTCGGCGACGTCGACCTGCTGGCCGAGGCCCGCGGGCTGCAGCTCGACCCAGGTGGCGCCCGGCGCCAGCGGGAACGGCTGCCCGCGTGCGTCGAGCCACTCGAACTGGGCGTCTCGGGCGGTCTTGCGCCAGGTGCCCTCGAACCGCTGGCCGTCCCGGTAGAACGTCGCCTCGCCCCCACCGATCAGCTCGATGGAGACCGTCGCCGAGCCGGACACGTCGACGCCGCCGCCGGAGCCGGTCTCGACCTCGGCGTAGACGATGTTGGCGGCCGCGATCTGGGAGCCGTCGGCGGTCAGGTGGCGGGTCCCGTTCTGGCCGCGCTCGAACACGCCCTCGGCCTCGCGCCACGCCCACGAGTGGCTGTAGTCGTCGGAGAACGGCGCGAGGATCGTGGTGACCGGCTCGCCGCCGGTCGGCGGGGTCGCGTCGAAGGGCCACGGTTCGGTGGCGGCGGGCTGCTCGTCGCCGGCGTCCCACAGCTGTGTGGCGGTGGCGTTGAGGTTGTGGGGTGCCGAGCGGTCGGCGACCCGGTGGATCGCGCCGCCGGCCTGCCCCTCCTCGAACACCGTCAGCCCTGCGGAGAACAGGACGTTGTAGGTCGGGGCGGCGGCACCGGAGATCGCGAGGATCCCGTCGAAGGGCGGGAACAGGTCCGCGTCGACGTCGCGGCCGGACCGGACGGGACCGACCTCGCCCGGGTCGGTGGAGTGGAAGATCGCCAGGAAGCGGGTGACACCACCCTCGACGAGCTCCTCGAAGACCACGTCAGCGTCCTGCAGGCCCAGCTGGGGACGTGCTTGGGGGGCGTTGTCGACCTTCACCCCGAGCGCCGGCAGCGTCAGCCGGGTCTCGTCGGTGACCTCCTCACCGGTCAGCGGGTAGGTGGGGCCGCCCTCGCTGGGGGTGGGAGTCGGCGTCGGGGTGGGCGTGAACGCCGGCACGGGAACGGCGGTCACCGTGGGGGTGGCCGACACGACGGGTTCGGGCTCGTCGCCGCCACCGCAAGCAGCGGTCAGCAGGGCGAGCACGCAGAACAGGAGCAGGGTGGTTCGGGCGGTGTTCACGAATGCGCGAGTCTATGTCGCTACTGGAGGTCGCTGACGTGGGCGCGATGGACCTCTCGATACATCTCCTCGACCTCCGCCCCGACCACCGGCCAGGCGTACTCCGCGCTGGTGCGCAGGCCCTCCGCGGCCATGGCCTTGCGGAGCTTGTCGTTGGCCAGCAGTGCTTCGAGCGCGTCGGCCAGCGCCACCGCGTTGCCGGGCGGGACCATGCGGCCCTGCACCCCGTCGGTCATCACGGTGCGGTAGCCGGGGATGTTGGAGGCAACGACCGGCAGGCCGGCCGCCATGCCCTCGAGCAGGACGATGCCGAAGGACTCCCCGCCCATGGCCGGCGACACGAAGACGTCGGCAGAGGCGTGGTAGCGCGGCAGGTCGTTGTGGCTGACCGCCCCGACGAACAGCACCTCGGTCCGCAGGCTCGGCGGGACGAGGGACTGGCAGCGCTCGCGCTCGGGCCCCTCCCCCACCACGCACAGCCGCAGGTGGTGGCCCTGGGCGCGCAGCCGCAGGAACGCCTTGATCAGCGTCTCCAGGCCCTTGCGCTTCTCCAGCCGGCCGACGAACAGCAGCAACGGACGAGTCTCGTCGACCAGGTCGTGCAGCGGCTCGGCCTCGGCGAAGCGGGTGTCGTCGACCCCGTTGGGGAGGATGCGGAACTGGCCGGCCGGGACGCCCAGCGCCTGCGAGGCGAAGCTCTGGGCCGACGGGGACACGGCCACCCGGACCTTGAGGTCGCCGACGATCTTGCGGATGAACGGGGCGGTCGCCCGGTAGACCCGGTCGCCGGTGGACCAGGCGTGGAACGTGCCGATCTTCGGCATCGGCCCGGCCACGGTCGCGGCCATCGAGACCCACGGCGCGAGCGGCTCGTGGATGTGGGTGACGTGGGGCCCCCAGTCGTTCAGCTCGCGCTTCATCCGGTAGATGATCCGGGGGTTGAGCCCGACGGGTGCGACGGAGTCGTTGTAGCGGATCGGAACCGGCCGGCCGACGACCTGGACGAGCTTGTCCAGGCCCTCGCCGCGGAGCCGCTTGCTGGCGGGTGCGTAGATGCGCACGTCGTGGCGGTCCAGCAGGAACTCCGCCAGGTTGCCGACGTGGGCCTTCACACCCCCCGGCATGCTCCAGTCGTAGGGGCACACCAACGCGATCTTCACGACGTTCCCTCTCGTGCGGCGGGGGTGGGGCGGTCGGCCTCGAAGATGGGCTGGAAGGCATGCCACTGCTCGGGCGCCAGCCGGATGAGGTCCTCGATGCCCCGGGCGGTGACCTGGACGGCCTCGCGCAGGTCGGCACCCTCGGTCTCCAGCGGCGGGAGGACCTGCAGGTGATAGCGGGTGCCGGGGCGGTGCAGCATCGTGATGGGGACGATGGGTGCGCCGGTCCGGCGGTTCAGGAGGGCAGGGCCGGCGGGGATGCGGGCGGGTTCGCCGAACAGCTCGACCAGCGGGGCCTTGCCCGACAGGTCGCGGTCGCTGAGCAGGCCGGCCAGGTGGTTCTGCTCCAGCACCGTCGCCAGACGTCCCGTCAGGTCGTCGCCCCGCCGGAGCGGCACGATCTCCAGCCCGAGCCGTTCGCGCATGGTGACGAACTTGTGGAAGACCCGGCGGGGGCGCAGCACCTCGGCCACGCACGCCAGGTGGTAGCCGTGGGACTCCGCCCAGCGCGCGGCCACGTCCCACGACCCGTGGTGGGCGAGGAGGATGATCGCGCCACGTCCCTGCTCGAGGACCCCGTCGAGGTGCTCGAAGCCGCTCGTGGTCGTGCGGTCGTCCAGCCAGGCGGGGTCCATGACGTCGGCCCGGAACGCCTCGGCGTAGTAGCGGGCGTAGGAGGCGTAGGCCCCCTCCACCGCGGTGTCCAGCTGGTCGGCGGGGACCACACGGGAGAGGTTGCGGCGGATCATCGTGTCGTCGGCGACCCGGCGGGCGAGGTCGGCTCCGACACCCGCCATGCCGAACACGGGACGGCCGGGGAGGGCGCGGACGGTCTCCCACGCGGCGTCCCAGGCGTAGCCGGTCAGGCGCTGGGCGAGCGACTCGGGGGTGCGCGGCGGCGGGACCCGGTCCACGGCGCCGTGGTTGCGGTCCACCGGCGCGCCGCGGTGTCCCGAGCCGCGGTAGGCGTGGGTGCCGTCGGGCCGGGGACCGAAGTCGTCGCGGGGCGCAGGCGCAAGACCCGGCACCATGGGTGTCGGGTCGCCCATGTGTTGCTCGAGGTCGGCCACCGCGACGGAAGCCTACGCGGAGCCGCGGACCACCCCGCCAGCCCGGTCGGCCGATGGGCAGGTCACCGGTCGGAGGGCTGGGGGACCGCGGTGGCCTGGCCGTAGACGGCGTGGAGGCGCTGGACGATGGTGAGGACCCCGCCGACGGCGAGGATGCCGGCGCCCCAGACGAGGAAGCCGTAGCCGACGGCCAGCAGGATGATGACGACGCGCTCGGGCCGCTCGATCAGGCCCACGGTGGCGTCCCAGCCGAGCGACTCGGCCTTGGCCCGCACGTAGCTGGTGATCAACGCGGCGGCGAGGGCGACCATCACCAGGGTGAAGGTGAGGGGTTCGTCGCGGGCGAGCCACAGGCACGCGCCGAAGATCGTGGCGTCGGCCACGCGGTCGGCGACGGAGTCGTAGAACGCGCCGAGCTCGCTCTGGGTGTTGGTGAGGCGGGCGACCGTGCCGTCGAAGGCATCCAGCGCCGTCGACAGTGCGGCGATCCAGCCGCCGAGGACGGGACGGCCGGACAGCAGGACCCCCATGCCGACGACGACCCCGAGCAGGCCGAGGGTGGTCAGCGTGTTGGCGGTCAGGCCGAGGCGCACCATGCCGCGACCCATCGGCACGACGGCGCGATCGGTGATGGAACGGAAGTGGGCGTTGACGGCCATGGCTGCAAGGGTACGGGGCCGCCGCGCACGTGCGGCGGGCCGGGTGGACACCGAAGTGGTCCTCCTGGCCACGGCACGCTTGGTGACCGTGCACGACCGGAGGACCGACCACGCCGTCGTGCAGCGCCGGACGCTGCGCCTGCTCGTGCTGGCCGTGGTGCCTGCCGGGATCGGGGTGACCGGCAGCTTCTCCTCCGCCGCCCTGCTGGGCGAGGACCTGACGGGTGCGGCGGCGCTCGGCACCCTGGCCGCGTCGTGCGTGACCATCGGCGGTGCCCTGTCCACGGTGCCGCTGGCGCAGCGGATGGCCCGCACCGGCCGGCGCGCCGGACTGGTCAGGGGCTGGTCGGTCGGGGCCGCCGGCAGCGCGCTGGCGGCTGCGGCGGCCATCACCGGCCTGTACCCGCTGCTGCTGCTCGGCTCGCTCGGCGTGGGGGTCGGGCAGGCGGCAGGACTCGCCGCCCGGTTCGCGGCCGCCGACCTGGCCGACGACGACGGCAGGGCACGGGCGATCGGCCTGCTGGTGTGGGCCAGCAGCCTCGGCGCGGTGTTCGGGCCCACGGTGGGGCTGGGTGCGGTCGGTCGGGCCGCCGAGGCGGCCGGACTGCCGGCGCTCGCCGGCCCCAACCTGCTGTCGGCGGTGGTGTTCGTGGGCGCGGCGGGGCTGGTGCATCGCTGGCTGCGCCCGGACCCGCTGGAGGTGCTGGGGGCGCTGCGCCCGGCGGCGCCGCGGACCGGTGCGCTGGTGGCCCTGAAGGAGCGGATCGGCGAGGCTGCCGGGCCGGTGCGGGCGGTCGCCGCCAGCCCGACCGCACGCCTGGCGGCCGGCGGCATGGTCGTCGGGCAGGCGGTGATGACCGGCGTGATGACCGCCACCCCGCTGCACATGCGGTCGGGTGCCCACGAGCTGCAGGTCGTCGGGTTCGTGATCAGCGTGCACATCATCGGCATGTACGTGTTCGCCCCGGTGGTCGGCTGGGCGGTCGACCGCGTCGGCCCGCGTGCCGTGCTGGCCCTCGGCGGCGTGGCGCTGTTCGTCGGGGGCGAGATGGCCTCCCACACCCGGGCGGAGGACTCGATGGGCGTCTTCGTCGGCCTGTTCCTCATCGGCATCGGCTGGAGCTGTGGCCTGGTCGCCGGCAGCACGATGCTGACCGCTGCGTTCCCGCCGCTGGAACGGGTGGGCGTGCAGGGCGCCGCCGACCTGCTCATGAGCGGGGCGGGCGCGCTGGCCAGCCTGTCGGCCGGCGTGATCTACCAGCTCAGCAGCTACGCCAACCTGAGCCACCTCGCCGGCCTGCTGGCGCTGACCATCACGGTGGCGGCGCTGGCGTCGATCCTCACCAGCGCCCGCCGCCGGTCCGCCCCGACCGGCTAGCGGGCGTAGGCAGCCCGGACCTGCTCCAGCACCCGATCGCTGACCGCCGCCGGTCCACCGGCGACGAGGATCCGGTCGGGGGCGTCCCCGCCGAGCGCCGCCGCGCTGGCGGGGCTCGCGTCCAGGTCGGTCGGGTCGACCAGCAGCAGGCCACCGCCGAGCCGTGCGGCCAGCACCCCGGCCCCCAGCGCGTCGGGGAACGCCGTCCCGGACGCGAGGACCAGCGGGTCCAGCCCGCCGCCACCCCGTTCGCCCGCGGCTGCACGCAATGCGGCGGCGGTGGCCCAGCGGTCGGCGCCACCTCGGCGGTCGGCCACGAACCCGCCGTCGGTCACGGCCTCCTCCACCGCCGGCGACAGCGCCGTCTCGGCACCGGCGAGGACGACCGTCGCGCCCGGGGGCAGCAGGTCGGCCAGCGCGTCGCCGGTCGTCTCCGACAGGGCGTCGGGGGCGGTCAGCAGCACCGGGACCACACCGGTCGCGGCAACCGACGATGCGGCCAGCGCGTCGGCGAAGGCGTCGCTGCGGGCGAGGACGACGGTCTCGGCGTCGCCACGCAGGGCCACGATCCGTTCGGCGATGGCACGGGCGGTGGCGGCCCGCTCCTCCCCTGCCAGCCGCACGACCTCGTACCCGCGGGCGGTCAGCTCGACCTCGACCGCAGCCGACAGCGCCTGCTGCCCACCGGCGAGGTAGACGGTTCCCACGTCCAGCCGCGCCAGCTCGTCGGCCACCGGGGCCGACAGGGCGTCGGGGGCGCTGAGCAGGAGGGGTCCGTCGACGGCCATCGCCAGCGGCCCGGCCGTCAGGGCGTCGGGGAAGTCCGCGGCGCTGGCCAGCACGGCGGCGTCGGCGGCCTCCCACCCCTCGACCGACAGCGCCACCGACGTGGCGATGCGGTCCGCACCGGCCAGCCGTCGCACGTCGAGCCCCTCCACCGGGGGCGGCTCGACCAGGCCGGCGGCCCGGAAGCTGTCGGAGTGCAGGCCGAACGAGGCGTCGATGCGCGGCAGCCAGCAGTCGTCGTTGTGGCGTCCCTCGGGGTAGACGATCGCCGTGTGCTCGACCATCTTGGCGGTCAGCTGGCCGTCCATGGCCTGCACGGCCTCGGCGAAGCGGAAGTCGTCGTCGGCGCAGGCGTCGAAGAAGTAGGCGAAGCTCGACAGGAAGTCCGGCGTGTGGCCGGTGACCTGGACCAGCGGGGCCTCGTCGGCGTTGGCGGCCATCTCGTCGGCGTCACCGACCAGCGGCGGCAGGCTGAGCGCACCCATGTGGCTGGCGATCGAGCTGAACAGGTCGGGGTTGGACCAGCCGACGGTGAAGGCCCCGTGGCCACCCATCGACACGCCGGACAGTCCCCGGAACGCCCGCTCGGGCAGGGTGCGGTACTCCGCGTCGACCTGCGGCAGCAACTCGTCGATGAACATCGACCGCCATGGGGTCACGGAGGAGTCGATGTACCACAGCGACTCGCCGTCGGGCATGACCACGATGGACTCCGCCAGCCCACCGGTGGTGAACAGCTCGTCCAGGCGGGCCTGGAAGTCGCGGGGTTCCCACTCGCGCGAGCCACCGTTGATGCCGTGCAGCAGGTACACGGTCGGGAACCGGTGGTCGGGCGCGTCGTAGTAGGACGGCGGCAGGTACATCACGTACTCGCGGCGCGTGCCCTCCACACCCGGTTCGACGATGTCGCGGAAGAAGCGGGAGTGGTTGCCGTCCTCCAGCCCCGTCGCCGGGTCGATGAGGAGGAACTCCTGGGTGACCGGCTGGAAGGCGAACGGTTCGCCGTCGCGGGTGCCGGTGATCGACCGGTTGGTGTCGACCAGCAGCCGGCCGTCGTCGGCGGTGATGACCTCGACCTCGGAGTCGGTGAGGGACAGGGTGCCGTCGGACTCCGCCAGCCATCCGGCCAGCTCGCGCTGCCGCCGGTCGGTGTCGCGGCCGTCGTGCACGTAGCCGTCGGTCAGGGTGGCCAGGAACGCATCCAGGTCACCGTCGGCGAGCGCGTCGGCCTGGGTGGCCAGCAGCTCGGTGACGGCCGCGGTCGTCGCCGCGTCGGCGGGCGAACCCGTGATGCCGTACACGACCTCGCGCAGCGACGTCTTGGAGAACAGGCCGACCGGTCCGCGGTACCAGCCACCGCCGCCGGTGAAGTCGTTCATCCGCACCGCGAGGACGTTGCGGCCACCGACGACGGGGGCCTCGGCGGGGACGGGGTACAGCCGACGCTCGAACCACTGGCTGTCGGAGTCGGGCGGCATCACACCGGTCCGGCCGATCTCCACACCGTTGAGGTAGGCGATGTCGGCATCGTCGATGAAGCCCATCGAGGCGACGAGGTTGACCCCGTCGATGCCGTCGGGCAGGTCGAAGGCCAGGCGGAACCACGCGAAGCCGTCGTAGTCGTCGAAGACGTCCTGGCCGCCCTCGGTGGGGACCTGCACCTCCTCCCAGGCGGAGTCGTCGAAGTCGGGTTCGGCCCACGCCTCGTCGTCACCGGTGGCGAACCGCCAGGTGCCCTCGAGGTCGATCGCCACCTCCTCACCTGCCCCGGTGCCGGCGTCGGCGGGCGGCACGGCGAACGGTGCCAGGACGGACACGGCCACGAGGGCCGTCGTCATGGCGAACACGGCGATGAACGCCACGAGGGCGCGGGTGATGATCACGTTGACTGCTCCGTTGTCGGCTCCGGCCGATCCCGCCCGGCGGTGGGATCGCACGTTCTGGGGGCTACTTGATGCCGCTCGAGGCGAGGTTCTCCACGAAGTACCGCTGCGCCAGCACGAACACGGTGACGGGCACGGCGATCGCGATCATGACCGCGGCGAAGATCAGGTTGGGGGTGTCGGCCGCACGGCCACCGAGCTGCTGCAACGACAGGGTCAGCACGTGGTTGTCGGTGTTGCCGGCGTTGATGACGATGAAGGGCCACACGAAGCTGTTCCAGGCGTACAGGAACATGAACGTCGACAGGGTGGCGATCGCCGGGGTGGACAGCGGCACGAAGATGCGCCACAGGATCGTCCAGCGGCCGGCGCCGTCGAGGACGGCGGCCTCCTCCAGCTCCTTGGGGATCGACACGAAGAACTGTCGGATGAGGAACGTGCCGTATGCGTTGAAGACGAACGGGAAGACCAGGGCGGCAAGCGAGTCGACCCAGCCGAAGGCGACCATCACCTGGTACAGCGGCACGATCAGGATGACGAACGGCACCATGATCGAGCCGATGTAGACGAGGAACAGCGCGTCGCGTCCGGGGAAGTCGATGCGGGCGAACGCGTAGCCGCCCATCAGGGAGGTCAGCACGGTGCCACCGACGACAAGCAGGGTCACGAGGATCGTGTTGGTCAGCGACCTGCCGAGGTTCTGCTGGTCCAGCACCTCCTCGAAGTTCTCGGGGCGAGGGCTGACGCTGTCGACCGTGGTGGCGGTGCGGATGTTGGCCTCGACGACGTCGTCGGGGTCCTCGGGCAGTGCGAACGCACCTGCGCCGCCACCGACGGACTCGACGAGGACGCGCTCCTCGCCGTCGATGTCGTACAGCGGGAGCGCCTCGTCCTGACCGGCCAGCTCGGCGGTGTCCTGGGTGTAGGGCAGGACGCGGGGCGGGTAGCGGAAGATGTCGTCGCGCGCCTTCAGGGACGCGCCGGCCACGACGAGGAACGGGAACAGCAGGCCGATGCCGACGACGGTGAGGACGCTGTACAGCCCGGCCCGACGCAGCAGCTCGCGGCGCCGGCCGCGCCGGTCGCTGTCGGCCAGGCCCGAGTCGACCCCCTCGACCTCGCGGGTGGTGGTGTCGGCCATGGTCAGACCCCTTCCACGTCAGCCCGCTGGCGGCGGAACTGCACGAAGGTGAACGCGAAGATCAGGAGGAACAGGACCCAGGCCACCGCCGAGGCGTAACCCTGGGCGAATCGGCGGAACCCCTGGTCGTAGAGGTAGACGACGGGGGTCAGGGTCGACCCCTGCGGGCCCGAGCCGACCGGGGTGTAGGTGGGGAACAGCACGACCGCCTCGCCGAACAGCTGCAGGGCGAGGATGCCGGTGGACGCGACCACGAAGAAGGTGGTGGGCGCGAGCTGCGGGAGGATGATGTAGCGGAACCGCTGCCAGCGGTTGGCCCCGTCGATCATCGCGGCCTCGGTCAGCGTCGGGTCGATGGACTGCAGGCCGGCGAGGAACAGCACCGTGTTGAAGCCGACGTACTGCCAGGCGAACACGATGACGAGGGAGATCAGCGCGAGGCTGTTGTCGCTCAGCCACTGCGGCTGGCCGGCGACCAGCTCGGGCGTCAGCGGCAGCGCCGACCAGGCTGCCGCCAGCCGGTCCAGCAGGTAGTTGACCCAGCCGACGGTGGCGTTGAAGAGCTGCCGCCAGATCAGCGCGACGGCGACGACGCCGGCGATGGAGGGGACGAAGTAGATGGCGCGGAAGACCTTGATCCCGGGCGCGTCGCTGTTGAGCAGCGACGCCAGGCCGAGCGCCGGGACCACCGACAGCGGGATGGCGAGGGCCGCGAACACGAGGATGTTGACGATGGACTTCCAGAAGACCGGGTCCTGCGCGCCGAGCACGATGTTGCCGAGGCGCAGCACCTCGGTGTAGCCGTTCAGCAGCACCTCGTTGCCGAGCTGTCCGGCCTCGGCGGTGGCGACGGTCAGCGACATGATCCGCACGTAGTTGGCCAGGCCGACGAAGTCGGGGGTGCCGAAGGCGTCCCAGTCGTTGAGGCTGACCCACAGGCTGAACAGCAGGGGGCCGGCGAAGAAGGCGAGGAAGCCCAGGGCGTTGGGGCTGACGAACAGCAGCCCGTCGAGGGTGGCGCTGCTGGAGCTGGTCCCACGAAGGTGGACGACGACGTCGTTGCGCCGGCTGCGGAACGCCGCGAACGCGCTGGTGACCGCGACGACCAGCAGGCCGAGCTCGGCCACGCCGCCGAGGCGACCGAGGAAGGTCAGCAGGCCGGGCAGCAGGCCGACGGCCAGCAGCATGGCGGCAAGCGCCCCGATGGCAACCCAGCGGGCCACCCGGGCGACCGGGGACCACGCGGTGGCCGCGAAGGCCAGGACGGCCAGCAGCAGGAACGGCACCCCGCGGGCGAAGGTCTCGCCGAGGGCGTCCATGCCCGTGAAGACGCCGGTTCGCTGCAGCAGCAGCGCGGCGGACCCCACGGCCGTCAGGTAGCTGATGACGACGGTGCCGAGCAGTCCCGAGGGACGTCGGCGCCGGAGCCCGATGATGGTGGCCACGTCGCCGGCGGCGAACGCGACCGCCGTGGCGACCAGGCCGGTCGCGACGGCGCCGCTGGGCTCCTCGGCCTGCTGCACGAGGACCGCCACGGCCACCGCGCCCAGGAGGTGCACGACGTGCCATGCGGTCATGGCCGTCGTCCACGTGGGCGCGGACACGGCACCGCTCCATCGCGACGGCGAGGTGGTCGTGGCGGTCATGGCGGCTCCGGGGTGGTGCCGCCGGGGTGCGCAGCGTGTCGCGTGCGCACCCCGGCGGGGTTGGTGTGGCTGACCTACTGGAAGGTGGCGTCCAGCGGCTCGCAGGCGGTCGCCTGGAAGTCCTCCAGCGAGACGTCACCGGCGACGAGCGCCTCGATCTGCGGGGCCAGCGCCGAGTCGAACGCGGGCCAGTCGCCCTGCCACAGCGGACCCTCGGCGACGGGGTTCTCGCTGATGCCGTCGATGAACGCCTGGTTGTTCTCCGGCGGGGTGAAGCCGAGGAAGGTGTCGATGACGGCAGGGTCGTCGGTGCGCGAGGGGATGTTGGCACCCAGCTCGGCGATGGTCCCCTGGACTGCACCGTCGGTCAGGCGGGTGACCAGCTCGAAGGCCTCCTCGGGGTGCTCGGTGTTGGCGTTGACGACGTAGGCGCCCCAGAACAGCCAGTTGGAGGGACCGCCCGGACCGTCGGGGAGCTTGACGACGTCCCAGTCGAAGGTGGCGGAGGCACGGGTACCGGGGGTGGCCCAGCGACCGTTCATGAACATGCCGACCTGACCGGCCAGGAACGGCGGCTCGGCGTCCTCGCCGTAGGGCACTGCGATGCCGTCCTGGTACAGGCCGGTCATGAACTCCAGGCCCTGGATGGCCTCGTCGGTGTCGACGGCGCAGCCGGTGCGGTCGTCGGTGAAGAAGGAGCCGCCGGCGGCGTTGATCCAGTAGCCGGGGTTGGCCCACCAGTTGTTCATGCCGAAGCCGTTGATCTGCGGGTCCAGCGCGGCGACGGCGTCGGCGACCTCGCGGAAGGCCTCCCAGTCCCACTCGCCGTTGGCGGCGAGCTCGCGCGGGTCGGCGGCGCCGGCCTCGGCGATGAGGTCCATGTTCAGGTACAGCGCGAAGGCCGACACGTCACGGGGCAGGCCCCACAGCGCGGAGTTGTCGCCGGCTTCGGGGGACACGGTCAGCAGCTCCATGACCTGGGAGTAGTAGGCGTCGTCACCGGCGTAGGCGTCGGAGGACTCGGCCATGTCGCGCAGGTCCATGATCAGGCCGCGGGTGGCGAAGTCGGCCACGTCGGTGCCGGGGATCCAGAAGACGTCGGGCGCCGTGCCCGCGGCGATCTCGGTGCGGAGCACGTCCTGGTAGGAGGAGGTCTCGGAGCCACCGGGCTCGTAGGCCAGCGTCACGCCGTCCCACTCGCCGTCGACGGTCTCGCTGACCTCGGAGTAGACCTCGATCTCGGCCTGGTTGTCGGGGCGGGTGCGCCAGCGCAGCGTGACCTCGCCGTCGCCGGACTCGTCGGCGGCGTCGTCGGCAGGTTCTTCCTCGACGTCGTCGGCCGGCTCGTCTGCCGGCTCCTCTTCCGGCTCGCCTGCGGTGGTGTCCTCGGTGGAGGCGGTGTCGCCACCGTCCTCGGCGTCATCGGTGCTGACCTCGCTGCCGCATGCAGCGGCGAGCATCGCCAGGACCAGAACGAGTCCCAGCCAACGGTATCGGCTCATCGTGTTTCCCTTCGGTTTCGACATCGGCCCGTTCGGGCTGACGTCACGGAACGCTGACAATGGATGTGCCTCAGCCGGCCGCCGGGAAGGCCGCCGGTGTGGCGAGGGAGAGGTGGGGGATCGTCCGGCGCGCGTCGGCGTCCGGGGCCACGGCCGCGGCACGCAGCAGCGCGGCGGAGTCCTCGGGGAGCGTGTCGTTGATGAACACGCCGAGTGCGGTCTCGACGCTGGCGCGGATCTTCAGCTTGGCCGGCGAGCGGTGCGGTGGGAGGAACTCGAAGGCCAACCGGTGGTCGGCCACCGGCGTGCCGTCGGCGTCGGCCGGCGCCTCGTGGCAGACCATCAGGTAGGCCATCGGGTCCTCCCAGACGTCGTCGTAGGCCTGGACGACGGTGCGCAGCGCCAGGGCCAGCGACACCCGTTCGTCGGCGGTCAGGTCCGACAGGCGGCCGACGCCGTCCCGGCGGGCGCGGACGTGGACCTCGAAGGGCCAGTCCGGCGCGAACGGCACGGCTGCCACGAACGCGTCGTCGACGAAGAGGCAGCGGTCGCTGGCGACGTCCTGGTCCACGACCGCCTGGGAGAGGGACTCGCCGGTGCGGGCGCGGTAGCGGGCCAGGGCGTCCACACGGTGGGCGACGGCGGGCGGGATGCGGTCGAGGGCGTAGATCTGGCCGTGGGGGTGGGAGAGGGTTGCGCCCACGGCCTCACCGCGGTTCTCGAAGACCATCACGACGCGGTTGGTCGGGTCGGCCCACAGCGCCGCGGAGCGGTCGGCCCAGATGAGGATCACGCGGGCGAGCTCGGCGTCGGTGAGCGTGGCGAGCGAACCGGTGTGGGTCGGCGTGTAGAGCACGACCTCGCAGCGGCCCCGGGACCGGTCGGTCAGCGGGTCGAGGCCCGGGATGGCCGGGCCGGCGGGCGCGGGCGGCGGGTCGGGGGTGAAGGACGGGAACCGGTTGTCGAACACGGCCGCCTGGTAGTCCATGGGGACCTCGGGGCCACCGGGGCACAGCGGGCAGGTCGACTTGGCAGCGCGGGCCGAGGGGGCGTGGGGCCGCGTGTTGCGGGCGGGCGACACCGCGACCCACGTGTCGCGAAGGGCGTTGTAGCGCTGGTGGATGGCCGGGGGTTCCGCAACGGCAACCGCGTCGTCGGCCGAGGTCATCGGCTGGTCAACCGTGCCGCCGTCCACGTACAGGTGCAGCCAGCGCCCGTCCGGGTGCTGGATGTCGCGTCGCTCGACCGTTTCCGCCATGTGTCGGAAAGGTGTACTAGTACTTTCGAAGTCTTGTCAAGTGTGGGTTCGGGTTTCGATTGCGAAACCCCCACGCACGGCGTGATCAGCGTTGAATATTGTTCAGCAGGGATGTCCACGCCCGCGAGGACGACGCCCCCATCAGGACCAGGCCACCTCGACGCACGGCGACCGGTGCCCCGTCCAGCGGCCCGCCGACGGCGCTGCCGAGCACGGCCACGTCGTCGTCCTGCACCTCCAGCGTCTCCAGCCAGGGCCCCGCGTCGCACGGCTCGGCGTCGCCGATCCGCACCCGTGACGGCGGGGTGTCGCGCGGCCACCCCCGGGGGCTGCCGGCCCGGTCGACCAGGGCGCCGAGGCGGCCGGTCAACCCGGACGGGGTGGCGGTGTCGACCCAGACCGCGTCGTCGTCGCGGACGAGGCTGCGTGGCCCGACCACGACCGTGACGCCGGCCTCGAGGGCGGCCTCGACGGTCGCCAGGCGGGCGGGCGTCACCCGGTGGAAGGCGGGGAGCACCACCAGCCCGTAGCCGGTCAGGTCGGCGTCGTCGCCGACGACGTCGACCACGTGACCGGCCGCACGAAGGGCCCGGTGCGCGGCAACCGCGAGCGTGCGATGGGACGCCCCGTGGGTCTGCGGCACGATGTCGGGGATCCACGCGTCGGCGTAGTCGGCGACCACGGCGGCGGTGGCAGGCCGGCGAGGGGGCGCCGTCGCGGGCAGGCGTCGGGCGGCCTCCCGTACTTCCGCGTAGGCGGGGGCCTCACGTCGGTCGTGGGTCAGCAGGGCGGCGTGGTGCTGCTCCTGCCCAGCACGGGCCATGCGCCAGCGGAACACGAGCAGCGTGTCGATCCCCTGCGTTGCGGCCTGGTCGATCCACTCCCCCACCTGTCCGGGCGGGACAGCGGGGTTGTCGCCGGTCCAGTTGACCGGGCCCGGCTGCTGCTCGACGACCCATGCCCGGCCGCCGCGCGCATCGACGCCGTCGCCGGCCTGCATCGCGGTCCCGCGTGCGAGGTCGAGGTTGAACGCCACCTCGGCGGGGTCGCCGAGGCCGTGGGGGTAGCTGTCGATCGCGCCGATGCCGTTGGGTCGGTGCACCGAGCGGGCGTCGATGTCGAGGTCGCCCATGTAGAGGTTGGTGAACGTCGGGACACCCGGCGAGTGCTCGGCCAGCACGTCGCGTTGCACGGCCAGTCCCTCGCAGACCTGGTTGCTGGCGAAGCGGCGGTGGGCGAGCTCCAGGCTCGGGTTGTGGACCGTCATCGTCGGTGCGGGCAGCTCGACGGACGACCAGTCGGGGTAGGTCATCGACCAGAACGCCTGTCCCCAGCGGGCGTTGAGCGCGTCGATGTCGCCGTAGCGGTCCTGCAGCCAGTCCCTGAACGCCTGCTGGCAGGCGGGGCACCAGCAGCGGGCCGAGTCGTGGTTGCCCGGCTCGTTGTCGATCTGCCACGCGTCCAGCGCGACGTGGGTGCCGTAGCGGCGGGCCAGCACCTCCACGATGCGGGCGGACTCCTCCCGGTAGGCGGGGGACGTGGGGCAGGTGTGCCGGCGGCTGCCGTAGGGACGGGCACGGCCGTCGGTGCCGGCGATGCGGATCTCGGGGCGTTCGCGCATCAGCCAGACCGGCGGGGTCGCCGTGGGGGTGCCGAGGACCACCCGCATGCCCGCGTCGGCGATGCCCTCGACGGCCCGGTCGAGCCAGCCGAGGTCCCAGCGGTCGCGTGCGGGCTCCATGGCCGACCACGCGAACTCGCCGATGCGGACGACCTGCAGGCCGAGGTCGGCCATGCGGGCCAGGTCGTCGGCCCAGTCCTGCTCGGGCCACTGCTCGGGGTACCAGCAGACCCCGAGCCGCATCAGGCCACCGCCCCTGCGGGTTCGCCGCGGAGCCGGCCGGCGTCGGCGTCGTCGACGTCGGGCTGCCATGTCGGGGCGGGGGTACCGTCGCTGGTCCGCAGCAGGTGGCGGGTCACCTCCAGGCCCCGCGCGTCGAGCCGGTCGAGGTGGTCGCTGGACACCGCCAGGCCGTCGAGGACGTCGAGGTAGCCGGCCCACTCCTCGCGCCGGCCGACCTCCTCGCGGACCAGGACGCAGTCGGGGTCGTTGATCCACAGCCGGCCGTGCTGCCAGGCGCGGGCCCGGCCGGCCTGCAGCGCACCCTGCATCGACGGCTGGGAGACGTCGCCGAGCGGTGGCTCCCAGACGGGGTCGATGTCGGGCGAGATGCGCATGGCGTCCACCCGTCCCACCGACGGCAGCAGCGGGGCGCCGCAGCCGAGCAGGGTGGCGTCGGGGCCGATGGCCTCGCGGATCAGGCGCAGCCCCTCGCCGTAGGCGTCCAGCGGGGCGATGTCGGCGTGGCGGCGGCCGGGTAGGGCACCGGCGTAGACGAAGTCGATCTTGTGGTAGTCGAACCCCCACGACCGGAGCGTCGAGAACAGCTCGACGAGGTGCTCGGCGGCGTCGGGATGGGTGACGTCGAGGACGCGGATCGGCTGGCCCCAGTGCTCGTCGCTGGCCAGGGCCCCGCCGACCAGCCAGTCGGGGTGCTGGCGGGCCAGGGCGGAGTTCGCCCCGACGCAGAACGGTGCGGTCCACAGGCCCGCGCCCATGCCCGCGTCGGCGATCCGGGCGGTCAGCGCCGACAGCGGGCGGGGGAAGGCGGCGGTGTTGCGGTCCAGCCAGTCGCCGATGTCGGCCTGGTAGCCGTCGTCGACCTGCACGACGTCGATCGGCAGGTCGGCGGCCACGGCCGCGTCGACGGCGGTGACGACGTCGGCGTCGGTGACGTGGGGGCCGTGGCAGTACCAGGAGCACCAGCCGGGCGCCTGCGGACGGATCCGGACGTCCAGCTGGCGGCCGAGGGCGTCCCCCCAGGCGGCCAGGGCCGAGGGGATGTCCCCGTCGTGCTCGGTGATCGCGACCTCGCCGTTGGCGGTGACCCTGATCCGGTCGCCGTCGACGGTGGCCCGGATGGACGGCATCCGTCGGTGCGGGTCGTCGGTGGCGATGATCGTGGAGGGGCCGTCGGGGTCGGGCTGCACGACCAGCAACCCCTCTCCCTGCATGCCGTGGTCCGGTGCGGGGGTCTCGGGTCGGTAGGCCATGGTCTGCCAGCGGGGACGGGCGGGCCGGGGGCTGGTGGCCGTGGCCCGGTGCACGCCGGCGGGGCTCCACGACTGCCAGCCGTGCTCGTAGACGACGGCGCGGTCGGGTGTGCACGGCATCTCCGCGACCTCGACGAAGCCCTCGGTCGTGGTCTCGGGGTGCGCGGGGGTCTGGCTGGTCATCGGTGGGCTCGTCCTTCTGCGGTCAGCGACCCCCTGACGTCGACGGTGTCGACGGCGAGTCCGGTCGCGCGGAGCTCGGCGACCACCCCGGACGGGGCCTGGTCGTCGGTGATGAGGAGGTCGACGTGGTCGAGGTCGCACACCTTGGCGAGGGCGACCTGTCCCAGCTTGGTGCCGTCGGCGACGACGACGCGGTGGGCGGCGGCCCGGATCATGCGGCGCTTGACGGTGCTCTCGGGCAGGTTGACGTTGGTCACCCCGGCGGTGACGTCGACCCCGTTGCAGCCGATGAAGGCCAGGCGTGCGTTGATGTGTTCCAGGACCAGCCCGGCCAGCGGCTCGACCAACGAGTGCTGCTTGGGGCGCAGCGTGCCGCCGGTCACCACGACGGCGATGCGGGGGTGGGCGACCTCCAGCTCGAGGGCGATGGTGATGGAGGACGTGAAGACGCTGACGTCGGTCAGGTCCTCGCGGGTGGCCAGCTCCTTGGCGATCGCGGTCGTCGTCGTGCCGACGTCGAGGATGATGGAGTCGCCGGGCTCGACCATGTCGACGGCCCGGGCGGCGATGGCCCGCTTCTGCAGCTGCGCGGTGGTGGCGGTCTCCTCGAAGGTC
This sequence comes from Euzebya rosea, assembly GCF_003073135.1. Taxonomy (NCBI): domain Bacteria; kingdom Bacillati; phylum Actinomycetota; class Nitriliruptoria; order Euzebyales; family Euzebyaceae; genus Euzebya; species Euzebya rosea. The sequence continues at coordinate 102,283 of NZ_PGDQ01000005.1, read as the reverse complement.
CGCTCGGGTTCGGCCATCGGCCGGGGAACGGCGCCACCTCGGACGCGCTTGAGGAGGCCGCGGTCCTCGAGGTGGTCGAGGTCGCCGCGGACGGTGACCTCGCTGACCTTGAACGCCTCGGCCAGGTCGGCCACGCGCACGAACTCGCGCTCGCGGAGCAACCCGACGGTGCGGTCACGGCGGATGCGCGCCGGGGTCGGTTCGTGGTCGTCCGGCTGCTCGGCACCGTCGCTGCCCATGCTCGCCTCCTCGGTCGTGGTGGGGTCGCCCGCACAGCCCATCCGGCTGCTTGTGGAACGGGTTGTGAAACCTTACGTTACGCGCCCCAACGAAAGGACGTGCAACGTGCGACGGGTGACGGCCTGGGCCCCCGGTCGGGTGAACCTGATCGGTGAGCACACCGACCACACCGACGGCCTCGCGCTGCCGATGGCCCTCGACGTCGGCGTGCGCCTGGAGGGCGAGGTGGGCGGCGACCGCGTCCAGCTGCGTTCCGCCGACGCGCCGGTGCCGGTGGACATCCCGGCGGACGGCTCCTCGGCACCGTCCGACGGCTGGGGTCGGTACGTCGCGGCCGTCGCCGCCGAGCTGCATGCCCTCGGGCGCCCGCCGGTGGGCGTGGTCGGGACGGTGTCGTCCACGCTGCCCCAGGGGATCGGCCTGTCGTCGTCTGCGGCGCTGGAGGTTGCGGTTGCGGTTGCGCTGCTGCGCGCGGCCGACCGTGCCCTTCCGGCGGTGGAGGTCGTCCGGGCGTGTCGCCGGGCCGAGCACGCCGCCGTCGGCGTGCCGTCGGGCGTGCTGGACCAGGCCGCGTCGGTGCTGTCGCGCAGCGGTGCGGCCCTGCTGCTGGACTGCGCCGACCTCTCCCACGAGGACGTGGCCCTGCCCGACGGGATCGCGGTGCTGATCATCGACTCAGGGGTCACCCGGCAGCTGGAGGGGTCGGGCTACGCCACCCGTACCCGCGAGCTGGGGGCGTCCCTGCACGTCCTCGACGGCCGGCGTCCCGCGGACGTCGCAGTTGCGGAGCTGGCGGCCTTGACGGCTGGCATGGACGACGTGCCGGCCCGTAGGCTGCGGCACGTGGTGACCGAGAACGACCGCGTGCGGGCCACCGTCGCGGCCTTCGCGGCGGCCGACCTGGGCACGGTCGCGACGTTGTTCGCCGACAGCCACGCCAGCCTGCGCGACGACTTCGAGGTGACGGTGCCCCAGACCGACCGGCTGGTCGACCTGCTGAAGGACAACGGTGCGCTGGCCAGCCGCATGACCGGCGGTGGCTTCGGTGGCGCGGTGATCGGGCTGGTCCACGCCGACGAGGCCGACGCAGTGGCCGAGGCGACCCTGTCCGCCTACGGCCGGGCGTACCCCGACCTGCGGGCCCGCACCGTCCTGACCCGGCCGGGCGCCGGGGCGGCCGAGCAGGCCGCCGACGTCCTGACGCCGTGACCGCCACCGATCCCCTCACCCTGGTCCAGGGCCGCATGCGGGTCGTGGTGGACCCGGCGGCCGGCGGACGCCTGGCGTCGTGGTCGGTCGATGGCCGCGAGCTGCTGCTCGGGCCGGACCCGTCGCGGGGGCCGATCCACTGGGGCTGCTACCCGATGGTCCCCTGGGCCGGCCGGGTGCGCGACGCGCTGATCGCGTGGGAGGACGAGCAGGTGCGGCTGCCCCACCCGGCCGGCGACCATGCCCTGCACGGCGTGGGCTACCTGATGCCCTGGACGGTGGTGGGCCACGACGCCGACCGGGTGGACCTGCGGCTGGAACTACCCCGGACGGATCGCGACGTGGAGGGATGGCCCTTCGGCGGGGTGGTCGAGCAGACGGTGACCGCGGTCGAGGACGGGGTGGCGCTGTCGATGACCGTGACCGCCGGCGACCGGACGATGCCGTTGACGGTCGGCTGGCACCCATGGTTCGTCCGCCACCTCGACGGGGTCGGGGCTCGGGTGGCGCTGGCGGCCGGACGCATGCTCGAGCGCGACACCGACGGGCTGCCGACCCACCGATGGACGACTCCGTCCGCCGAGCCGTGGGACGACTGCTTCACCGACCTGTCCGCCACCCCGGCGGTCGTCTGGCCCGGGCTCGGGCGGGTCGAGGTGACCAGCGACCTCGACCACGTCGTGGTCTTCACCGAACACCCCGAGGGGGTCTGCGTGGAACCCCAGTCGGGCCCGCCGGACGAGGCCAACCATGCCGAGCCGCGGGTGGTCAGGGCTGGTGAGTCGTTCCGTTGCACCGCGACCCTGCGCTGGACGTCCGGCTAGCTCACCGGTGGCCAGCGGTCGGGGTGCCCCGGGTCACTCGGCCGCGTCGAACGCGGGCTTGAGCATCGCGTAGGTGTCGGCCATCAGCTGCGGGAGGACGCGTGTCTGGCCGATGACCGGCATGAAGTTGGTGTCGCCGCCCCAACGGGGGACGACGTGCTGGTGCAGGTGGTCGGCGATCCCCGCCCCGGCGACGGTCCCGAGGTTCATGCCGACGTTGAACGCGTGGGGGCCAGCGGCGGCCTTGAGCGCCCGGATGGTGCGCTGGGTGAGGGCCGCGATCTCGGTGACCTCGTCGTGGCTGAGCGCGGCGTAGTCGTCGGTGTGGGTGTAGGGGATGACCATCGCGTGGCCGGGGTTGTAGGGGTAGGCGTTGAGCAGCACGAACGCGTGCTCGCCCCGGTGGATCACCCGCTCGTCGTCGCCGTGCTCGTCGGCCAGGCAGAACGGGCAGCCGTTGCTGGAGCTGTCGGGATCGGTGACGTACTCCAGCCGCCACGGCGTCCACAGCCGGTCGTACCGGTCGATCCGCGGGTCCAGCGGGTCGGCGTCCGGGTCGGTCCGGTCGGGTGCGGTGCCGTGGGGGTCGCTCGTCACGACGCAGAGCCTACTGACCCGGCCGACCCCGAGGCAGCCCCTCCCCTCCTCGAGGGCGGCACCCCCTCCTCCCCCGGGTGGCCGTTCTCCCCAACCGGATGGAATCGCCTCCTGAATCGGGCATCCCGTCGTGGCGTGGAGGCGATTCCGTCGGATGTCCCCGTCGGCGGATCCTGACCCACTTCCGCCCCTGCGACGGGCCGGTGGGGACGGTTCCGTCACGGCCGGCGTCGCTGACCTGCGGAAACGGCGTCGCGTCGCCGTCGCCGGGGACGAATCCGTCAGGGAGTGGGGACGATTCCGCCGTGGGGGCGGGCTGTTCCGGCGGTCGATCCGGGTCGACGCGGCCGTGCTGGTGGAGGCGATTCCCACCGCCGGCGGAGGCGATTCCATCCGGGGAGGGGGGCCGGGGGGGGCAGGCGAGGGAGGGTCAGCCGCCGAAGCCGGGGACCAGCGGGTCGAGGCGGGCCAGGAGCTCGACGGCGATGCGGCCGCCGAGGTCGTCGCGGCCGTCGATCTCCACGACGACGAGGTCGCCGTCGGCCACGACCGTCACGCTGTCGGCGATGGCGCTGGAGTCGAGCTCGGAGATGCGGGCCACCTCGGCGCGGGGGTCCTCGATGCCGACGGCGGCGGCCACGACCTGCGGCCCCTCTCCCACCTCGGGCAGCGAGCACACCATCGTCGTGCCGACATCGTCGGCGTACACCGTGACGCCGTAGCAGCCGCGTTCGTCGGCCAGCGCCACGAGGCGGCGGACCGGCTCGACGTCGGCCATCGTCGGCCCGGTGCCGGACAGCGCATCGATGCCCGTCGACACCGTGCTGAGCCCCAGCACGCCGTCGACGACGGTCAGGGTCACCGGACGGCCCAGCTGGTCCAGCGGGTGGGGATCCTCGAGGGAGGGCTCGAGGTCCTCACCCTCACCGAGGCGCCACGGCGGGCCGTCCTCGCCCAGCACACCGGCCATCGCGTCGACGTCGATGCGGCCGGCGCCGACCGTCGTCTCGGTCGGCGGGGCGGCGGCGTGCACGACCCAGTCGAGCTCGTCCAGGTTCCACCCGGCGACGGCGGGCAGCTCGTCCAGCAGCGCGGCGCCGAGGGTCTGCACGAACCGCGGCAGCGGCACCGCCACGGGACCGGCGCCCACGCCGGCGAGCGCGACCAGGCTGTCGGTCGGGTCCCCACCCGACGCGGGCCACTCGACCCCGGCCAGCTCCGCCGCCGCGGCGAGGTCCCCCATGGTGACCTCGACGGACTCCTCGGCGGGATCGATCAGGGGCAGCAGCGCCAGCCGCTGCTCCCACTGACCGGCGTCGACGCTGGCCCCGGACTCGACGTCACCGGACTCGCTGCTGGTCCCGCTGCACGCGGCAGCGGCCACGGCGAGGCACAGCACGAGGACGACCCATCTCCAGTGCATGTCCTCAACCCCTCGGCCGGGCCGGCAGCGTCACTCGGGCTGCGGGCCCACGCGCTTCTCGGCGACCTCCAGCGACAGCTCCTCGGCGAAGTCGTCGAGGGGCACGCCCTTGCGCTGGTCACCGTAGCGCGGCCGGATGGCGACGGTGCGGTCCGCAGCCTCCTGCTCGCCGACGATCAGCATGTACGGCACCTTGTTCGCCTGGTGCTTGCGGATCTTGGCGCCCATCGTCTCGTCGCTGGTGTCGACCATCGCTCGACGACCGGTGCCGATCAGGTAGGCCTCGACCTCGGCGGCGTAGTGCAGGTGCGCGTCGCTGATCGGGATGACCACGGCCTGGGTGGGGGCCAGCCAGGTCGGGAACGCCCCGTTGAAGTGCTCGGTGAGGACCCCGAAGAACCGGTCGAGCGAGCCGTACAGGGCCCGGTGGACCATGAAGGGCCGCTCGGACTCGCCGCTGTCGTTGGTGTAGCTCAGGTCGAACCGTTCGGGCAGGTTGAAGTCGATCTGGATGGTCGACAGCTGCCAGGCCCGACCGATGGCGTCGGTGACCTGCACGTCGATCTTGGGGCCGTAGAAGGCGCCTTCGCCCTCGTCGACCACGTAGTCCAGGCCGATCTCCTCCAGGGCCTGCTCCAGCGCCTTCTCCGCGTGGGCCCAGCCCTCGTCGGTGCCGACGGTCTCGGCCTTGGCCGGCCGGGTCGACAGGGCGATCCGCGAGGGGGTGTCGAACCCGAAGGCCCGCAGGACGTCGAGCGCGAACTCCATGCAGCCCCGGGCCTCGGCGACGACCTGGTCGGCGGTGCAGAAGATGTGGGAGTCGTCCTGGGTGAACCCGCGGGCCCGCAGCAGGCCGTGCACGGTGCCGGACTTCTCGTAGCGGTACACCGTCCCGAGCTCGGCGAGGCGCAGCGGCAGGTCACGGTAGGACCGCTGCTGGGACCGGTAGACCAGCACGTGGAACGGGCAGTTCATCGGCTTGGGGTAGTAGTTGGTCCCCGCGCCGTCGCCGGAGGGGTCCATCTCCATCGGCGGGTACATGCCGTCGGCGTAGAAGTCGAGGTGGCCGGAGGTCTCCCACAGCTGCGACTTGCCGATGTGGGGGGTGTAGACCGGCTGGTAGCCGCGACGACGGACCTCCGCGCGGATGTAGTCCTCCATCTCCTGGCGGACGATCGCCCCGTTGGGATGCCACACGGCCAGGCCCTGCCCGAGCTCCTCGGGGAAGCTGAACAGGTCCAGGTCCCGGCCGACCTTGCGGTGGTCGCGCTTTCGGGCCTCCTCCTGCTGGTGGAGGAACGCCTTCAGGGCCTTCTTGGACTCCCAGGCGGTGCCGTAGACACGCTGGAGCATCTTGTTCTTCTCGCTACCACGCCAGTAGGCACCGGCGACCCGCTGGAGGGTGAACGCCGGGATCCACTTGGTGGTCGGCACGTGGGGGCCACGGCAGAGGTCCTGCCAGTGGCCGCCGTCGGGCTTGTCGTTGCGGTAGATCGTGATGCCGGAGTCCCCGGCGGGGGCGGTGGGGTCGTCGGCGGCGGCCTCGCCGTCGGTGATGATCTCGACCTTGTAGGGGTTGCCCTCGAAGGCGGCCAGCGCCTCGTCGGTGGACACCTCGACCCGCACGAACGGCTGGTCCTCCTTGACGATCTGGACCATGCGGCCCTCGATCTTCTTCAGGTCCTCCTCGGTGAAGGGCACCTCGGGATCGAAGTCGTAGTAGAAGCCGTTCTCGACCGGCGGGCCGATGCCGAAGTTGGTCCCCGGCCACAGGTCGGTGACGGCCTGGGCCATCACGTGGGCGGCGGAGTGGCGGATGATGAACCGCCCGTCGTCGGAGTCCGCGGGGATCGGCTCGACGGACTCGCCGTCCTCCAGCACCCGGTCCAGGTCGACCATCGTTCCGTCGACCCGGGCCGCGACGACCATGCCGCGGATCGCACCGAGCGACTTCAGGGCATCCTGCGCCGTCGTGCCGGTGGGGACCTCCGCGGTGGCATCACCCGGTCCGTACACCTTCATCACGTCCGACACGTCAGCTCCTTGGTTTCCTGTGGTTGGGCAGGGCGGCCAAGGATAGCGAACGGGCTAGACCCTCCGGACCAGCGCGTTGCACGACGGGCAGCTGGCCGATGCCTCCCCTTCGGGCAGCGCGACACGGTCGTTGCAGCCGACGCAGACGATGGCCGGCCCGCCGACGTCGATGCGACGGCCGCATGCATCACACACCACGGTCGTGGCCCCTTCCAGCACGGTCAGGTCGTACCCGCAGCCGGTGCAGTGCCGGCGCTCCCCCGTGGCGGTCGGCCGCTGGTAGGCGTGGTCGAGCTGCAGCCGTTCGACCAGGACCTCCCCGTCCGCGGGGTCCAGCGACGGGAGCCACCCCTGGGCCAGCCCCGAGCGGAACAGCCGGTCGGCGACCACGCCGGGCATGGCGTCGGGGTCGAGGGTTCGTACCGCCGACCCGTCCAGCAGGACGCGGGTCCGCTCGGCCTGCTGGAGCAGCACGTCGACGAGCGGCCAGAAGGTCTCCGCCACGACGCGGGGGCGGGTCCGCTCCCCCGGTGTCCGGCCGGTCATGGCCTGCAGGCCCATCGCCGCGAGGTTGCCGCCCGTCCAGCGCAGCTTCTGGGTCAGCCCGATCACGCGGTCCTGCAACGCCGCGTGGGTCGCATCGAACGTGGTCAGCACCGCCAGCTCGGTCTGGTAGGTCACCCACCGCTGCCGGTAGGCATCGTCGTTGTAGGCCCTCGGCGGCACCGTCCACGGCGTCCAGGCCGCCTGGGCCTCCATCAACGTGTGGGTCAGTGCCCGGAAGGTGTCCACGTCGCCGGCCCGGCCGGCTGCCATCGCCGCGGGCCGCAGGCGGTTGCCGACCCGCGCGAACGTGGCGACGTCGGGATGGCTGTAGGCCTCTGCCATCGCCTGCTTCAGGTCGTAGTCGGTGACCTGCCCGCAGAAGTCGCAGTACAGCATCGGCCGGACCGACGGCAGCTCCTTGCCGCCCCCGCAGGCCGCGCAGATGGTGCGCTTGACGAACTCGCTGGGCTCCGGCAGCAACGCCGTCATGTCCATCGACCCCATCGCCCGCCGGATCGCCGCCTCCGCGGCGTCGATGTCGACGTCCGACACGGTGGCGTCGACGGGCATGGACGCCTGCTGCAGGGCGTACCCCTCCCACTTGTCGCGCTCGGCCGCGACGTGGGCTCGGTACTCCGGCGTCTGCTTGGCGCGGAGGTGCCGACGGATGGTTCGGAGGGCCTCGAACATGGCCGCACGGTACCGAAGGCGACACTGTCGGGGGAAGGGGTCGGCCGGTGATCGGTTCCCCCGCGAACGGGTTCGTCGACCGTCCCCCAACGGGGAAACGGCCCCGACGATGTCGGGGCCGTTCGGCGTCAGCGGGGCGTTCCCCGAGAGGCGGTCAGCAGTCGTCGCCCTCGCACCCGTCCGCCCCGAATTCCTCCGAGACCGGCTCGTCGTACGCGTCGTCCCCGTAGCACTCGTCGCCCTCGCAGCCGTCGCCCCCGAAGGCGTCCGGGTCCGGATCGCCCTCGGGGTCGTACTCGGGGCCGTCACCGTGCCCGTCGGAGTACTCCTCCGCCGGGTAGGTGTTGCCGTACTCGTCACACGCCAGGCCGTTGGCCTCGAGGGTCTCCGGCGACGGGCACTCCGCGTCGTAGGCCTCGTCGCCCTCCGGGTCGTACTCCGGCCCGTCACCGTGCCCGTCGGAGTACTCCCCCGCCGGGTAGAGGTTGCCGAACTCGTCGCACTCGAGCCCCTCGGACTCCAGCACCTCGGGGGCAGGGCACTCGGCGTCGAACGCGTCCTCCTGCCCGTCGGCCCCGAAGGCGTCGGGGTCGGGGACATCATCGTCGACCGACCCCGGGACCCAGTCGGCGCAGTTGACGTTCCACGTCTCGATCGCCAGCCCCGTCGCCGCGTCGACCGCCTCGGCGTCGACATCGGCGTCCTCGGTGAAGACCAGCGCGTCCGTGGCCAGCAGCTCCAGCCCCTCAGCGAGCTCCTCGTGGTCGTCCCCGAGCTCGGCGATGATGGTCTGCACGTCGTCGAACAGCTCGATCTGGGCGTCGAGCTGCTCGTCGTCCTCGATGCCGTCGGCCTGGATCAGCAGGTTGGTGACGCGGTCCAGCGCCGGACAGAACACGTCGTCGTCGACGCCCGTCACGCGCAGGTCCGGCTCGCCCTCGGGCTCCGTGGCCTCCTCCTCCGAGGCGGTCTCCTCGGTGGTGGCCTCGGCCTCGGACGGCTCGGCGTCGCTGACGGCAGCGGTCTCGCCGCCGCCGCAGGCGCTGAGCACCACGACCATCAGGAGGGCGGCAATGACGCGCAGTTCTCGCAAGGTGATCCCCGTTCAGTTGAAGGCAGCGAAGACTACCCAGCGTACCCGAGGGCCCACCCGGATGGGCGGATGGTGGGGCAGACGGCGGACCGAAGTCGCAGGGCGGGGCGGCCGCGGCCTACGCTGTACCGGCCGGAATCAACGAGCCCCCCACCGGCCCCCACAGGAGGAACCCGGATGCCCGAACCAGTCATCGTCGCCGTTGCCCGCACTCCGATCGGACGTGCCGGGAAGGGCTCGCTCGTCGACATGCGGCCCGACGACCTGGCCGCCATCGCCGTCCAGGCGGCCATGGACAAGGTCCCGGAGCTGGACCACCACGAGGTCGAGGACCTGCTGCTTGGCTGTGGCCTGCCCGGCGGCGAGCAGGGCTTCAACATGGGCCGCGTCGTCGCGACGCTGCTCGGCTGGGAGACCGTCCCCGGCGCGACGATCACGCGCTACTGCTCCTCGTCGGTGCAGACCATGCGGATGGCCGCCCACGCGATCAAGGCCGGCGAGGGCGACGTGTTCGTCACCGCCGGCGTGGAGACGGTCAGCCGGTTCGTCAACGGCTCCTCCGACACTGGCCCCCACAACGAGAAGTTCGCCGACGCCGAGGCGCGGACCGCGTCGATGGCCGAGGACGGCGCCGACTCGTGGGCCCCGCCCGAGGGGCTGCCCGACATCTACATCCCGATGGGCCAGACCGCGGAGAACGTGGCCCTGCTGAAGGGTGTGTCCCGGGAGCGGATGGACGAGTTCGCTGCCCTGTCCCAGCAGCGTGCGGTGGAGTCGCAGAAGAACGGCTTCTTCGACCGCGAGATCACCCCGGTCGACCTGCCCAACGGCACCACGATGACCCAGGACGACGGTCCCCGGCCCGGCACGACCGCGGAGAAGCTGTCGGAGCTCAAGCCCGTCTTCCGTCCCGACGGTCGTATCACCGCCGGCAACGCGTGCCCGCTCAACGACGGCGCCGCCGCGGTGGTCGTGATGTCCGACACCCGCGCCGCCGAGCTCGGCATCCAGCCGCTGGCCCGGATCATCTCCACCGGCGTGACCGCCCTGAACCCCGAGATCATGGGCCTGGGTCCCGTCGAGGCGTCCAAGCAGGCGCTGGCCCGCGCCGGGATGACCATCGACGACGTCGACCTCGTGGAGATCAACGAGGCCTTCGCCGCCCAGGTCATCCCCTCCGCCGACGACCTCGGCATCGAGTGGGACAAGCTGAACGTGAACGGCGGCTCCATCGCCGTCGGCCACCCGTTCGGCATGACCGGCGCCCGGATCATGAACACGCTGCTCAACGGCCTGCAGACCGCCGACAGGACGATCGGCCTGGAGACCATGTGCGTCGGCGGTGGCCAGGGCATGGCCATCGTCGTGGAGCGCCTCCACTAGACCGCACGACCCGGCGCCAGGGGCCCGCCGACCGGCGGGCCCTTCTTCATCCCCCGAACCGAGCCCGATAGGCGGTGGGGGTGGTGCGCAGGTGGCGGCGGAAGTGGTGCCGCAACGTCACCGCGGCACCGAACCCGACGGCCCGGGCGACCTGCTCGACCGAGGCGTCGTCGGCCAGCAGCAGCTCCTGCGCCCGCGCCAGCCGCTGCTGTACCACCCATCGTCCGGGGCTGGTGCCCAGCGACCGCTCGAACCGCCGGGTGAGGGTGCGCGGGCTGACGTCGACACGATCGGCGAGGTCCGCCAACGACAGCGGCCGGTCGAGGTTGCCGACCACCCAGTCCTGGAGTCCGGCGAGCCAGTCCTCGGCCACCGGAGGGGGCGCGGACACGTACTGGGCCTGGCCACCGTCGCGGTGCGGCGGCATGACCATCCGGCGGGCGATCGTGGCGGCGACCTGCCCTCCCCAGTCGTGGCGGATGAGGTGCAGGCCGGCGTCGATCCCCGCCGCCGACCCGGCCGAGGTGAGCACGTCGTCCTCGTCGACGTACAGCACGTCGGGGTCGACCCGCACCCGGGGAAACCGGCGGGCCAGGTCCTCGGCGAACAACCAGTGGGTCGTGGCACGACGTCCGTCGAGCAACCCTGCGGCGGCGAGGGCGTAGGCGCCGGAGCAGATGCCGACCACCCGCCCGCCCGACGCCACGGTGTCGTGCAGGAGGCCGTGCACGGCGACGTCGAGCGGCCTGTCGTCCATGGGCCAGCCCGGGACGACGAGGGTGCCCACGCCGCGGGCGTCGTCCAGCCCGTGATCGGCCGTCACCGCGAACCCGCCGGTGGCCCGCAGCGGACCGGGGTCGGCGGCGACGACGGTGACGTCGTAGAAGCGGCCGACCTCGGGGCGGTCGAGGGCGAACAGCTCCACGGCGATCCCGAACTCGAAGGTCTTCAGGTGGTCGTAGGCCAGGATCGCCAGCCGGTCGTTCGGGCGATCGCGCATCAGCAGTCCCGCCCGTCCGGGCTGGAGCTCCACGGCGAGGGTGGCGTGATGTTGTCGATGGTTGACATCCAGCCACATGGTGCGCGCGGCCGGGCTCGCTGACAATGGCCGCATGCCCTACGCCACCGACATCCCGGCCGCCCCGGCCGCCGACCTTGTCCGCCACTACCGCGCCCGACTGGCCGCGGAGACCGACTGCAGCGACGTGCACGCGACCCTCCGGGACCACCCCGACCGCATCGTCGTCGTCGACACCCGATCCCCGGAGGCCTTCGCCGCCGGCCACGTGCCCGGCGCCGTCAACATCCCGCCGGAGAGGATGACCGCCGATGGGCTCGGCGCCCACGGCGACGTGCTGTTCGTCACCTACTGCTGGGGTCCGCACTGCAACGGCGCGACGAAGGGCGCCGCGCGCATCGCCGAGCTCGGCTTCCCCGTCAAGGAGATGCTGGGCGGCGTCTGGGGCTGGGAGATGGAGGGCTTCGCGCTGGCGCGACTCGTGGCGGAGGTGCCGGCGTGACGATCGCGGCCCTGCTGCTGTTCGACGGCTGTGACGTCATGGACGTCACCGGCCCCTACGAGGTGCTGCTGACGGCCAACCGGCTGGCCTCGCGCTGGGTGGTGGACGTGCCGTTCCAGGTGCGGACCGTCAGCCTCGACGGACGGTCCGTCGTCGCCTACGGCGGGCTCGGCCTGACCCCCTCCCACGGGGCGTTGCACGACAACCACGACGCGCACCAGCTGATCGTGCCCGGGCTGATCGACCTCGAGGCGGGGCTCGGGAACCGGGCGCTGCTCGACGGGATCGCGCGGGCCGGTGCCCACGTCGACCGGGTGGCCTCGGTGTGCACCGGCGCGTTCCTGCTGGATGCGGCCGGGCTGCTGGGCGACGGCGAGGCGACCACGCACTGGGAGGACGTCCCCGCCCTCGCCGAGCAGCGTGGCCGGGGCGTCACCCGTGACGACGTGCGCTGGGCCGTCGACGGTGACGTGGTCACCTCCGGCGGCCTGTCCTCGGGGATCGCGATGGCCCTGCACCTCGTCGAGCAGGTCGCCGGCCGGCCGCTGGCCGAGGCGACGGCGACCCAGATCGACTACGTTTGGACCCGCGAGCGGGGGTGACGGGCGAGGGCGCCGATCACTCGAAGGGCCACTGGACCTCGGTGAGCTGCTCGCCCTCCGGCACCTGGCTGGGGTCGTTTAGGTACAGCTCGCGCGCCGGGAAGCTCGGCGTGTGGCCGTGCTCGGCGATCCAGCCGGCCAGCACGTGGTAGGCGCCGCCGATCTCGTCGTACGCCCCGTGGTGCATGGTCGTGGCCACCGTCCCCCCGTCGACGACGCGACGAACCATGTCCCCGTCGACGGTGATGGGGCCGGCGGGCTCGGCGATCGGCAGGGCAACCTCGAGGTCGCCCGACTGCTCCTCGTCGATGACGTCGTGGTACAGCACGGTGGGTGCGCCGGCGAGCTCGGCCGCCGATCCCATGACGGTGGCGTACAGGGTGTGCATGGACTCCCCGATGGCCGTGCTGATGCCGGCCTTGTCGGTGTGGCGGCGGATGCTGACCACGGTGATCGGGTCGATGGTCCTGGTCGTGACGTCGTAGGGCACGAGGGGTTCCTTTCCGGTGATGAGGCGCTGGACCGTCGTCAGTCGTCGCTGCTGGACCCTGACCGACTCGGCGAGGCGCTCGCGATGCCGGTCGAGGAGCTTGTCGACCACGTCCGGTGCGGTGCCGTCGGCGAGCAGGGTCGCGATGTCGTCCAGCGACATGTCGATCCCGCGCAGCAAGCGGATCGCCTCGGCCTGCCTCGTCTGGGTCAACCGGTAGTACCGGTAGCCGGACGAGGGATCGACCTCCGCGGGTTCCAGCAGGCCGATGCGGTCGTAGTGCCGCAGGGCCTTGATCGACAGGCGGGTCATTCGGGAGAACCGCCCGATCGGTACCAGCTGTTCCATGACGTCGAGGATGGAGTCTCCCATCGTGGGAGGGTCAAGGGGACGATTCGGGTGGCTTCGTGGGCCGGTTACCCTCCACCGGCGATGACTTCCACGCCGCGCCCCACCCTGATCGTCCCGTCCGTCCTCCCGGCTGACTTCGCCAACCTGGGGAGGGACTGCGTCGCGCTGGAGGAGGCCGGCGTGGACCGCATCCAGTGGGACGTCATGGACGGCGTCTTCGTGCCGAACCTGACGTTCGGCCCGGACACGATCGCGGCCTGCCGTCCCCTGGTGGACGTGCCGTTCGAGGCCCACATCATGGCCGAGCGGCCCGAGGACATGCTCCCCCGCTACATCGAGGAGGCGGGCTGCGAGATCATCATCCTGCACCCCGAGACGCTCGGGCAGCCCCACCGTGTGTACCAGCAGGTCAAGCAGATGGGCGCCAAGCTCGGGATCGCCCTGTCCCCCGCCACGCCGCTGACCCACGTCGAGCACGCCATCGACCTCGTCGACGAGATCGTGCTGATGACGGTCAACCCCGGCTTCGGCGGCCAGGCCTACATCGCGTCGATGGAGCCGAAGATCCGCATGACCGCGGAGATGATCGCGGCCAGCGGTCGCGAGATCGACCTCGAGGTCGACGGCGGCATGAACGCCGACACGATCGCTGGCGCTGCCGGTGCCGGCGCCAACGTCTTTATCTCGGGCAGCGCCCTGTGGAAGTACGACAGCTTCGCCGAGGGCGTCACCGACCTCCGCACCCGCGCCAACGAGGCCCGCGGCCTCTGATCCACCCGGGGCCCGGTGGCACGCCGGACCGACTAGGCGATCGCCTATCCGGCCCGCTATAGTTTCCCGTCCCACCGACCGCTGGTCGATGAACTACGGGCTCGTAGCTCAGTGGGACGAGCGCTCCGCTCACACCGGAGAGGTCGCTGGTTCGATCCCAGCCGGGCCCACCACAGGCGCCCTGACGCCCACCACAGGCGCATCGACGCCAACCACAGGCGCACCGACGCCCACCCCAACAACGCCGATGTGCATCGCACATCGGCGTTCGTGTGACACGGGCGGGGAATCAGCCGACGGCGACGATGTTGCCGACCGTCGGGTGGGGCCAGCCGTTGGCCAGGCAGGCGCCGATGCCGCCGGTCTGCTGCATCATCACGGGGGCGAGCGTGCCCGGACGCAGGCAGAACTCGTGGCCGTACCCCAGGCCGTGCCCCAGCTCGTGGCTGACCAGGTACTGCCGGTACACGGTGACGTCGCTGTGGAACGGGGCCACCCCGGTGTTCCAGCGGTCCAGGTTGAGCATGGCGCGGAACCCGTCCCAGCACGACACGCGCCCGCCGGTGCGAAGGCCCACCCGGCCGCAGTAGTAGTCCACCGTCTCGGGACGGGCGACGACGACGCGAAGGTCCGCTGCCGCCGAGCTGCCGATGCGTTGCAGCGACCGGGTGCCGTCAGCGGTCCAGCCGCGCGGGTCGAGCAGGATCTCGGTGACCTCCGCCGCGACCGCGTCGACGTCCAGGCCGGTCGATCGCTCGACCTCGACGCTGAAGGTCCGCAACGGTCCGGCGCCCACCACGGGGCTGCTGCCCCCGGCGACGAGGAACCCGTCGCTGGAGACGCTGGTGAGCGGGGACAGCTCGACCTGACCCACGAACCGCAGGTGCCGTCGTGCCGTGCCGGCCCCGACCAGCGCGGTCACGTCGATCCGTGCCGGGGTCCCCGGTCCGGGCGGTTCCAGCGCCTCGGGAAGGCGGGGCCGCTGACCGCCGGTCCAGACGGCCCGCCCGTCCTCGACGGCGACGTCGCCGGTCCACTCGAAGCCGAGCAGGTCGACGTGCACCTCGGCCCGCTCCAGCGGGACATCAGCGGACAACGTGACCGACAGGCCGTCGGTGGCGTCGATCAGCGGTTCGACCCCGGGCTGCCCCACCCCGTCGACCCACTCGGCGTGCAACGCCTCGGCCTCGGCCGCGGTGCCGCCGACGAGGACGACACGGTCCGGCCGGTGCGCCGCGACCCAGGCGCGGCCCTCGTCCAACCCGAGCAGCACGGCCCGGTTGTCGGCGGCCGTGCGCAGCGCGACGACGCCGAGGTCGGTTCGTGCCGGGTCGACGACGACCAGCGCCTCGCCAGCCCGAC
Source organism: Euzebya rosea (assembly GCF_003073135.1). Taxonomy (NCBI): domain Bacteria; kingdom Bacillati; phylum Actinomycetota; class Nitriliruptoria; order Euzebyales; family Euzebyaceae; genus Euzebya; species Euzebya rosea. The sequence goes on along the minus strand of NZ_PGDQ01000005.1, from coordinate 87,148 downwards.
GGGATACCAGCAGGTCGTCGCTGAGGACCGCGCCCTCCCCGAGCGCCTCGACGACCGCAGTCCGTGCCTCGGCCGAGAGGTCCGAGGAGGCCAGCACCGTCCGTGCCGCGGCGATGCGCGCCAGGGACACGGGGGACGGCACGGCACCGTCCACCAGCAGCACCGTGGCGCCCAGGCGGGCCGCGGTCTCGGCCGCACGCACGGCCACCGCGACGGGCGCAGCAGGGGCGACGACCACGGCGTCCAGCGCCGCACGGGCGGGATCGGACTCCGGGAGGGCCGCCAGCTGGTCGGCCGCGGCCAACGACATCGACTCCAGCGTGCCGGCATCCAGCCTGACGGCCGCGAACCCCGCGTCGCGCAGGTCGCCGACGACGACCTCCCCGATCGCCGCCTCGTCCCCCGCCACCAGCACCCGCACGTCGTCGCCGACGTCGCGCAGGGCGGTCCACACCTCCCCGGGCACCTCCAGTCGCGGCACGGGCAGGACCCGCGCGTCCACGGCAACGGCGGCGGGCATCACGGCGGTCGCCGCGGGGTGGTCGGGGTTGACCAGCACGACGGTGCGGGAGGCGCCGGTGACCCGTGCCGCGACCATCGAGGGATCCGCCGCGACGGGTTCGACGGCCAGGCCCGACACGTCGACGGTCCAGCGTCGCAGGATGCGGCCATCGACCTCGATGCCCACCTCGTGCGGGCCGGGTGACAGCGTCGCCTCCACGCCACGACGTGCGCTGAGCGGACCGTCGGGGTCGACGAACGGCCCGGACGCACGTTCGCCGTCCACGAGGAAGCGGACACGGTCGGGTTCGACGCCGTCCACCGCTGCGGCGATCACGACCGGGCCGGGGGCGACCACCGCGTTGGGGGCCGGGACCGGGTCGCTGACGCGCGCAGGCAGCAGGGCAGGCTGGTCGGCGATGGAGGTCTGGGAGGTCGCGGGCGGCGGGACCGCCACCGCGAGCAGCACGACCAGCAGCGTCAGCGCCATCGTGGCGACCACGGAACGCGATGCGCCCGCACCGCCGCCGCCCAGCACCCGTGCGGGCGGGCCTGCCGGTCGGTCAACGGACGCTGTGCGCACCCCGCACACCATGCCAGCCACGACGACCGGTGAGGGGGAGGCCCGTCAGCTGCCGGTGAGCGCGGGATCCTCGGCGCGGAACACCACGGTCTCGCCCGTGTCGCGATCCAGCGACACGTCTATGCGGGCTGCGCGAGCCGACACCGGACCGCGGAACCAGCTGACCTGCTGGTTGACCGAGGCGTGTGCCTCGGTGTGGATGCGTTCGCCGGTGGCGTCGTACAGCGTGATGACGTAGGGCGCCCGGTCATCGGTGCCACGGACCATGACGGCAAGGGAGCCCTGCTCGACGCGGGCGACGCCCTCCACCCCGGCGGCCTGCTCAACGACCGTCCACGGCTGGCCGAAGTTGATCACAGCGGTGGACTGCTGCTCGGCGACCAGGGCGGCCTGGAGGCTGTCGTTCTGGCCACGCAGGACGAAGTTCCAGACGCTGAGCACGATCACGAGGAGGATGACGGCGATCATCACGCCACGGCCGGCCCGGGGCACGACGTTCGCCTCGGCCTCGGGGCCCTCGTCGTCCTCGCGTTCCTTGATCTCCACCCGCTGGGCGGCCCGCTCGCGGCGTTCGGCACGCTCGACGTCGGCGAGGTCGGAGGCGATGGACCGCAGCTCGCCCACCCGGGCGCGGCACTCGCCGCAGTCAAGCAGGTGGGAACGGAAGGTGCTGGCCTCCCCCGGATCCAGGGATCCCATGACGTGCCTGACCGCAAGGTCCTCGAAGGGCCTGTGCTGATCGTGGTCGCCCGGCATCCTGCTCGCAGGATACCGACCGACGACCCGACCCGGGGCGGGAAATTCGACCCGATTCGAGGAGCGGTCAGTCCTGCTCGTCGGGGTCGCCCTCGGCGGTCCCCTCCGGCACGGTGTCGGTGGACGACACCAGCACGCCGTCCTCGTCGTCCTCCGCCGCGCGACGTGCCGCGTCGGCGGCGGCGAAGGCCTCGGGGCGGGTCCATGGCGCCCGTTCTCCGGGCACCCACGCGTAGGGGGTGGTCGTCCACGGCTTGGTGACCAGCAGCCACGCGATGGCGGTGACCACCAGCGCGATCCCCGTCAGCTGGGTGCCGGTGAACGGGCCGATGAGGTCCTTGTCTGCGGCGCGGGCGAAGTCGGTGATGATGCGACCGCCGCCGTACGCCAGGCCGAAGGTCATGCCGAAGAACCCGTCGAACCGGCTGCGTCGCTCCAGCGCCAGGATCAGCAGCAGGACGACGAGCCCGGTCAGGAAGTCATACAGCGCGGTCTGGTGGACCGCGGTGTCGAAGCATCCCTGGACCTGCGGGCCGGTGAAGGGGTCCGGTCCCACCCAGCCGACGTCGCGCACGTACTGCTGGGTGCAGCGCCAGCCGAGCGGCGAGTCGGTCGCGTCGCCGAGGTGTTCGCCGATGATCAGGTCGCCGATGCGACCGACGAAGATGCCCAGGGCCAGGCCCGGTGCCAGGGAGTCCAGCAGCAGCGGCAACGACAGCCGGTGCTTGACGATGTAGGGCACCGCCAGGATCACCCCGCCGGCGATCCCGCCGAGCAGCGACAGCCCGCCGTTCCACACCTGGAGGACCTCGACGAGGTCGAACTCACTGGGACGGGTCGCGACGAAGAACAGCCGGGCACCGATGATGCCGCCGATCGCGGCGCGGGTGACGATCGCGGAGATGACGTCGGGCACGTGCGTGACGGGCCGGCGAGCCACGCCGCGGACCTCGGCCCGCTTCAGCATCAGCTGGGCGCCGAGGAGGAAGCCGACCGCGACGAACACCCCGTGGGGGGACACGGCGAAGTCACCCAGGATGTGGATGCGCTCGATGATGGGCCAGGACAGCTCGGCGAGCATTCGGGAAGCCAGTCTGTGGACGGTCGGTCTCGGGGCGGGGCGGTCGTGCGGCCCGATCGTAGGGCTGCGTCACGGGGACTGCCGACGAGCCACCTGCCCGGTCGAGCAGATCAGCCGTGCTCGAGCCGGTGCGGACCGAAGCCGTGCGGCAGCAGGTCGGCCAGCCGGTGCACGGCCACGTCGCCGGACTCGCCGGCGGCGATGACCCGCAGCTCGGGAGCGAACTCGAACAGCACCTGGCGGCAGGTCCCGCAGGGGGTGGTGGGCCCGTCTCCGGACCCGATGACGGCGATGGCCTCGAACCGCTGGTGCCCAGCCGACACCGCGGCGACGACCGCGGCCCGTTCGGCGCAGATCGTGGAGGGGTAGGCGGCGTTCTCGACGTTGCAGCCACCCACGACGGGGCCGTCGGCGACTCGAAGGGCGGCCCCGACGCGGAAGCGGGAGTACGGCGCGTATGCCCGCGCCTGGAACGTGCGGGCAGCGTCCAGCAGGGCCCGGTCGGCGGCGTCCAGCGCGTCGACCGCGACGGTCGACCCAGCGGTGTCAGCCGTGTCAGGCATCGCTGTCGCGGCCGGCGGTGGCCATGCCCTCGGCTGCCTCGACGGCCTCGGGATCCATGATCCGCTCGACGGTGACCTCGGCGATCCGGCGTCCGCGGACACGGTCGGCGGTCAGGCGGAGCCCGTCGACCTCGACGGTCTCGCCGGGTCGGGGCACGTGGCCCAGCGTGCCGAACAGCAGGCCGCCGACGGTGTCCCACTCCTCGTCGGGCAGCGTCGTGCCGGCGAGGTCGGACAGCTCGCCGATCTGCAGGCGGGCGTCGACGCGCCAGCGCCCCTCCTCCAGCATCTCGACCAGGGGTTCCTCGGAGTCGTACTCGTCGATGATCTCGCCGACGATCTCCTCGAGGACGTCCTCGATGGTGACGATGCCGGCCAGCGCGCCGTACTCGTCGACGACGACGGCCATGTGGACCTGCTCGGCCTGCAGCTCGCGCAGCAGCCCGTCGACGGACTTCAGCTCCGGGACCACGTAGGGGTCGCGGATCAAGTCGGTCCAGTCGCCGTCCTCGGTGCCCTTGCTGTGGATGCGCTGCAGGACGTCCTTGGCGTACAGGACACCGGAGACGTCGTCCCGGTCCTCGCCGTGGTGCACGGGGATGCGCGAGTAGCCGTTGGCGAGGATGACCTCGACGACCGAGCCGAGGGGCAGCAGCTCCGACACCATGACCACGTCGGGTCGGGGCACCATGATCTCGCGGACCAACGTGTCGGACAGCTCGAAGATCGAGTGGATCATCGCCCGTTCCGCCGGCTCGATGGACTGGCCCTCGGCCTCGTCGATCAGGTCGCGGATGGCCTCCTCGGTCACGAAGGCCTCGGCGCCGTCCTCGGCACCGGGCACGATCCGGGCGCCCAGCCACACCAGGACGGTGGTGACCGGACGGAGGAGGGTCGAGGCGAGCACGACGCTGCGCGACATGCGGCACGCGACGTCCTCGGCGCGGCGGAGGGCGACCGACCGGGGCACGAGCTCCATGCCGACGTAGCCGAGGATCGTCATGACGAGGGCGGCCACGGCGATCGAGCCGACGCTGTTCAGCCAGGTCCCGAGGATCGCGGTCATCATGGCGACGGCGGTCACGAGGGGCACGACGACCAGCAGCGTGAGGGCCGCCCAGCTGCGCGCGGAGTCCTCCAGCAGCGCGGCGACGCGGGAGGCGCTCGCCCGGTCCTCCTCGACGAGCCGGGCGGCACGGGCGACGGTCATGCGGTCCAGGGCTGCCCGGGCGGTGGCGTACCAGCCGCTGATCAGCACCAGCACGATGACGGCGAGGCCCTGCCATCCCTGCGCGGTCACGACGAGCCCTCCTGGTCCCCGGCGGCGGCGAAGTCGGCGAGCAGCCGGTCGGTCAGGCCGAACATGATGCGACGTTCCTCGTCCTCGGCATGGTCGTGGCCGAGCAGGTGCAGCAGCCCGTGGACGACCAGCAGGTCCATCTCGGCCTGGGTGGTCTTGCCGTGTTCGGCGGCCTGGGCCTCGGCGACCGCGGGGCACAGGACGACGTCCCCGAGGATGGAGGGGGCGTCGGTCGCCTCACCGGGGGCGTCCAGCGGGAAGGCCAGCACGTCGGTGGGTTTGTCGCTGTCCATGTGGGTGCGGTTCAGCTCGTGGATGGTTGCGGTGTCGACCGCCATGACCGACACCTCCATGGAGGACGACACTCGTTGTTCGGCCAGCACGAAGCTGGTCAGGCTGGAGAGCCGGTCGGTGTCGACCGGGACGTCGGACTGCTCGTCGGCGACGAAGACGGCCATCATCGACCCCTGGTCGGCCGGTCGGGGCCCTTGGAGCCCCCGCCGGTGGCCGACGCGGGTCGGTCCCCCGTCTTCCTGGAGGTACCGCCGTCGGCAGGCGCGTCCCAGCGGTCGTAGGCAGCCACGATCTCCTGCACGATGCGGTGGCGGACGACGTCGCGGCCGGACAGCTCGGCGAAGCCGATGCCCTCGATGCCGGTCAGGATGCTGCGCACCACCTGCAGGCCGGAACGGGTGTCGCCGGGCAGGTCGACCTGGGTGACGTCACCGGTGACCACGGCCTTGGACCCGAACCCGATGCGGGTCAGGAACATCTTCATCTGGGCGGGGCTGGTGTTCTGCGCCTCGTCGAGGACGATGAAGGCGTCGTTGAGGGTGCGCCCGCGCATGTAGGCCAGGGGGGCGACCTCGATGATCCCCCGCTCCATCAGGGTGGAGAGGTTCTCGGCGTCCATCATGTCGTGGAGGGCGTCGAAGAGGGGGCGCAGGTACGGGTCGATCTTCTCGAACAACGTGCCGGGCAGAAAGCCGAGCCGTTCACCGGCTTCGACGGCCGGACGGGTCAGGATGATCCGGTTGACCTCCTTGCGCCGCAGCGCGAGGACCGCCATGGCCATGGCGAGGTAGGTCTTGCCCGTGCCGGCGGGACCGATGCCGAACGTGACGGTGTTGGTGCGGATCGCGTCGAGGTAGAGCTTCTGGCCGAAGGTCTTGGGACGGATCGAGCGACCACGATGGGTCAACGCCTCGTCGGAGAGGACCTCGGCGGGGTGCGGGTGGTCGGCCTCGCGCACCATGTCGATGGTGCTCTGGACCGTGCCGGGGTCGAGGGCCTGGTCCACGTCGAGCAGGGCCACCAGCTCGTCGAAGACCTGGATGACCTGACCGGCAAGGGCACCCTCGCCGGTCACGGTGACGTCGCTTCCGCGCACCAGGATGTCCACCTCGAAGGCGTCCTCGACCAGCTTCAGCAGCTCGTCACGCGTGCCCAGGAGGGCGACCATGGAGTGCTGGGCCGGGATGGTGGTGGTCAGGACCGTGCTGGAAGACTCTGTGCTGGTGGTCAAGAAGCTCTCGTGGAACGAACGTCGACGGACCCCATCGAGTCTAGATGGCCGGCACCCCGCCCACCGCTGGCCGTCCGAGGTCTGTTGACGGCCGGATGGCCGGTACCCTCCGGCGTCCGTGACGTCCCGCCCTGCCGCCGCTGCTCCCCACCTCCGAATGGCCTCGTGGCCGGTCGCGGTGGTGCTCGTGCTCGGCCTGACCGGGTGCAGCGCCTTCGGGGTCCGTCCGTCCGTGGCGACCGAGGACGCCCGGGCCCTGCTGACCACCGCCGTGGGCCTGGCGGTGAGCGGCGAGCTCGACCAGCTCTGCGAGCTGGCCCCCGAGGACGCGTCGACCTGCCGGGACTCGATCGTGGACTTCGGCCACGCCGTGCCGGGCGAGGGGCCCCGGGTCGCGTGTGTGGTCGCCGCACCGGACGTCGGCCCGCTCCGCAACGGCCGGGTGGTGGTCGTGGAGGGCATCGACGCCGACGGGGTGGAGTACGTGACGGAGTTCGTCGCCTACAACGACGGCACGGGCGAGGTCGTGCTGGATCCGGTGTGGTGGAGCGGCCTGACCATCGGCAGCTACACCGAGACGGCGGTGACGTGGCGGTTCGACTCCTCCTCCACGACCTGCGACCGCGGGGGCATCGAGGTCGAGGCGGACACCGACCAGTAGGCCCCGTGGGCGACCGGACTGCCTATCGGGGTTGCCCGTGCAGGCCAGACGACCGCCTGGGACCGGCTGGTTCGCTGCGGACGACGACGCGGTTCCTGCCCGACTGCTTGGCGTCGTAGAGCGCCAGATCCGCCCGGCGCAGGCAGGTCGTGACGGTGTCGTCGGGCCGCAGAACGGTGACGCCGAAGCTTGCGGTCACGCCGACCGCACCCCCGACCGCCTCGAGCGCACGCCGGCACCGTTCGGCGACCGCACGGGCCTGCGACTCATCGGCCTCGTGCAGCAGCGCGACGAACTCCTCGCCGCCCCAGCGCCCGACGACATCACCGTCGCGGATCGCCGCCGACGCGATGGCTGCGGTGCGCTGCAGCACCTCGTCGCCGACGTCGTGGCCGAGCGAGTCGTTGATCCGCTTGAAGTGGTCGAGGTCGAACATCAGCACCGCATCGGGATGCCCACCGTCGTCGGCTCTCGACAGCGACGCACCCAGGTACATCTGGAGCTGGCGACGGTTGGGAAGGCCCGTCAGCTCGTCGAGGTACGCCAGCTCGGCGCTCTGGTTCGCCTCGCGTGCGCTCTCCTCGCTGCGGGCTGCGTGGACCGAGAGCGAGCGATGGATCACGATCATGACGCCGAGCAGCAGCCAGATCTCCAGCATCCCCGCTGCGCTGTTGTTGCCGACCAACGGCACGCCTCGCTCGACCATCACCACGGATCCGATCGTGCCGACCCCGAGCGAGACCATCAGGGCCGTCCGCGACCCGAACGCGAGGAAGGCCCCGCCGGACGCGACCGCCACACCGCGGAACACGAGGCTCGACGCCTGGTCCGGTGTCGCGCCCTTGTCCACCAGGGACCCCATGGCGACGACGACCAAGCCGATCCCGACACAGGCCAGCGCCTGCAGGGCTGCTCGGGCCGACATGCTCGACCGGCGCACGGCGACGATCAGTCCGATGTCGACCACGGCGCCGATCCCGTAGCCGACCCGCAGGTACGGCTCCGTCGCGACGACGGCGAGCAGGGTCAGGAGGAGCAGGACGACGCGAAGCACCGACTCGATCCGCCGTTCGAAGGTGTTCTCCACCGTATGTCCGCCTCGTGCCCTGTTCGTCCCGGGCGGCCCACAGGCTGATCCCCCGGAACGGATGAGGCTATCAAACCGAATCGACGTCAGGTCTGTCCACCGTGCGTGACGATGCGGTCCCGGCCAGCCACTCGGCCGTCGCCCACGGGTCCGCCGGCACCCGCAGGTCCGGATGTGCGTCGGCGAGCGCCTCGGGGACGGACACCTCGAGGCGCAGCACGGCGCCAGCCAGCGCCTTGCCCAGGTTGTCGGCCCGCAGGCTGGAGGGGCCGCCACCGGCCAGCGCATCGCGGGCCAGGAACTTCAGCGCCCACACCTTGGGGACCTCCCAGCGGGACACCTCCCCCTCGACGAGGTGGCCGTAGTGGGCCTTGACGATGTCGGCGGTCAGGACCTCGACGAGGTGGTCGTAGGCGGCTTCGGACCGGGCGAACACGGTGATGTCGGAGTCGTTGCCCTTGTCGCCGGGACGGGCGAACGCCAAGCGGTTCAGCAGGATCGTGGTCTCGGTCACAGCGTCTCCAGGACGACTCGGCGGCCGGACTCCACCGCGGCGGCATCGACCAGCCCGGTGTGGATGCGCAGCAGGGAGGAGGGCTTGGGGCGGGCCCGGCTGGCGGGGGTCAGCCCGGGCATCGGGGCCGACAGCGCCATGGGGATGATCTGGCGCGCGGCCCGCATCGCCGCATCGGCGTCGGCGGTCTTCCACGCCAACCGCAGGACCACCTCGGCGGGATCGGGGTCGGTGGGTGCGGCAGGGCCGTGCAGCGCGTCGACGCCGAACAGCTCGACGTGCCAGTCGAGCAGGTCGATGCCGGCCTCGGCGATCCGCTTGCGGGCGATGCGGGCGGCGGAGCGGGCCTTCGCGGGGGCGTCGGGCCAGCCGAAGGCGAAGGAGGCGTCAGCGGCGTAACCGTTGCGGCTGGCCCCGACGGCCTTGTAGGTCCCGGTGGCCGGACGGCCGACCACCTCGTCGACCCGGACCCGGTCCCCGCCGAGGTCGGTCAGCCGGACCGACGTCATGTCGACCACGACGTCGGGGGTCAGGTAGGCCGTCGGGTCCCCGACCTCGTACAGCAGCTGCTGGCGGACGGTGTCGAAGTCGCAGCGTCCGCCGGCGACCTCGGGGGTGAAGACGTGGGCGGTCCCGTCGCCCGTCACGTCGGCCAGCGGGAAGGCGTAGCGCCACGGGTCGGGCGTGGTCCACCACTCCCCTGCGTTGTTGCCGCCCGTGGACTGGCCGGAGCACTCCAGGAGGTGCCCGACGACCGTACCGGCGGCAAGGCGGTCCCAGTCCGACTGGGCCATCGGTGGCCCGTCGGGTGTGTCGAGCGCCCAACCGTGTTCGTGGACCAGCGGGGCGAGGAACAGGGCGGCATCGGCGACCCGACCGGTGATGACCACGTCGGCGCCCTGCTGGAGCCCCTCGACGATCCCGGCGACCCCCATGTAGGCGTTGGCGAACTGCAGGTCGACGGGCGCAGGGAAGTCCTGCGGCAGCAGCTCGGGTCGGCCGAGGATGTCGTCGCCGAGGACGACGGCGACCTTCAGCCCGGACAGGCCGAAGTGCTCGGCGGAGGCCTGCAGGAGCTTCAGCGCCCCGAGGGGGTTGATGCCACCGGCGTTGGTGATGACCTTGGTGCTGCCGGCGAGGACGGCCGGGAGCAGCTGCATCAGGTACAGCGGCAGGTCTCGGGTGTAGCCGAGGGCCTCGTCGCGCTGGCGATCCTTGGCGAGGATCGCCAGCGTCAGCTCGGCCAGCGCCTCGAGGCACACGTAGTCGGGCTGCTCGGTCAGCAGGTCAGCGATGCCCGACGGGTCGTCGCCATAGAACCCCTGGCCGCCCGCAACGCGGACGGCACCGTCAGGGCGCGGTCTCATCTGGTGCTCCATTCTTCCCTGCCGACGGCGAACAGGACCTGTTCGTGGCCGCCTGCGTGCACGGTGGTGCCGGTGTCGGTCAGCCCGACCTTCCGCATCACCTGCTGGCTGCGGGTGTTGTGCGGGACGGTGATGCTGATGATCCGGTCGAGGTCGAGGGTCGCGAATCCCCACTCGACCGCGGCGCGGGCGGCCTCGGTGGCGTAGCCCCTCCCCCAGCGGTCAGGGTGGACCAGCCAGCCGACCTCGACACCGGGCCAGCCCTCCGGCTGCCACAGGCCGACCCGGCCCAGGAGCGCACCGGTCGCGGCGTCCTCCACCGCCCACTGCCCGAAGCCACGAAGCACCCAGTGGCCGGCGAACATCGCCATGACCCGCCACGTCTGCTCCAGCTGGGTCGACCAGGCGTGCGGCGGGTCGGGCAGGCCGCCGTACCACTCCGCCACCCTGGGGTCGTACTGGATGCGCGTGAACGGGTCGAGGTGGCGCTCCTCGAAGGCCACCATTCGCAGGCGGTCGGTGTGGAGCGTCGGCGCGATCAGGTGGCGTTCGGGCACGATGTCGCCGGCCCCCCGGCGGTCAGACAAGTGCGGTCGATCGGGGGTAGGCGACGCTCGGGTCGGTCATGACGTTGACCATGTACGGCACGCCGGCGTCGAACCCGCGGCGGATCGCCTGGGCGATGTCCTGCGGCTTGGTGACGACCTCGCCGGCACCGTTCATGGCCTCCACGACCTGGTGGTAGGGCAGGTTGGGCTGCAGGTCCGCGGCGGCGTCCCAGCCGTTGTACATCGCCTGCATCGGGTACTTCTCCAGCGCCCACATCCCGTTGTTGCCGACGACCATGACGACCGGGAGGTTCTGGCGGACCAGCGACTCGACGTCCATCAGGCTGAAGCCCGCGGCGCCGTCGCCGAGCATCAGCACCACCTGGCTGTCGGGGTGGGCGATGCGTGCGGCGGCGGCGTAGCCCATCCCGGTCCCGAGGCAGCCGTAGGGGCCGGGGTCGAGCCACCGGCCGGGCTGGTAGGACTGCACGTAGCGGCCGGCGTAGGACACGAAGTCGCCGCCGTCGCCGATGACGACGGCGTCGCGGTCGAGGACCTCCTGGAGGGCGCCGTAGACGCGGGCCGGGTGGATGGTCTCGCCGTCCCCGGTCAGCAGGTCGGTGTCCTCCTCGCGCTTGGCCTGCTCGACGTCGGACAGGCCGGCCAGCCAGGTCCGCCGTTCGTCGGCGAGGTCGCCGGATGGGCCACCGGTGTGCTCTGCCAGGGCGGTCAGCAGCGGGCCCAGCGAGCCAGCGGCCGTGGCGGCCGGGTCGGCGTGGGTGGACAGCTGGGCCGGGTGATCGGCGATGTGCACGGTGTCGGCGGCACCGAAGCTGCCGAAGCCGAGCCGGAAGTCCAGCGGGGTGCCGATGACGACGACGAGGTCGGCGGTCTTGAACGCCGCACCACGCGCCCGCGACAGCACCTGCGGGTGGTCCGCCGGCATGCAGCCCCGCCCCATGCCGTTCTGGATGACCGCAGCGCCGGTGGTCTCGGCGAGTGCGGTGAACGCCTCGACGGCGCCGTCGAGCCACACGTCGGTGCCGCCGATGAGGACGGGGTGGCTGGCGGCGGCCAGCCGGCGGGCGATCCGGGCCACGTCCTCGGGGTCGTGGGGGTGGGTGTCGGGGGCCATCGGGTCGGCGATGGTGTTGCTGCTGCCCGGGCTGAACACCACGTCCATGGGGATGTCCACGAACGTCGGCCCACGATGGGAGGAGCCCGCCACGCGCAGCGCCTCGGCGACGGTCGGGGCGACCTCGTCGGGCGTCATCGCGGTCACGGCCTGCTTCGTCAGCGGCCCCATGAACGCGGTGTGGTCGATCTCCTGCAGGCTGCCGGTCCCCCACGTCGCCGCGGGTGCGCGGCCGCCGATGACGAGGATCGGCGACCCGCCGAACCGGGCGCTGGCGACCGCGGACACGCTGTTGGTGACGCCGGGTCCGGCGGTCAGGGCGGCCACCTGCGGACGTCGGGTCAGCTTGGCCAGGCCCTCGGCGGCGAACGTCGCGGACTGCTCGTGGCGGAAGTCCCACAGGGCGACGTCGGCCTGCCGGCACCCGTCGTAGAGCGGGAAGATGTGCCCGCCGGAGAGGGTGAAGAGGTTGTCCACCCCCGCGGCCTTGAGGGCGTGCATCGCCAGCGCGCCGCTGGCGATCGGCTGCTCGGGCTGGGCGTTCTCGGACGCGGGGTCGGACATGCGGTCGGGTCCTCTCGGCTGCTGGGGTGACCGGGGTCAGGTGAGCCTAGACCGATCCACCCCGCCGACGGAATCCGACGCTCAGCGGTCGCCGTTCGCGGGCTGCGGCGGCATGTCGACCTCGCGCCGCAGGCTGGTCCGGCCGGCGTCGAAGGCCGCCCGGATGTGGCTGCTGAACCTGCCCTCCACCGCGGCGAGCGCGCGTGCGCCGAACAACACGTCGGGGGCCAGCGTCGGGTCCTGGTCGACCAGGCTCTCGGCCATCTCCAGCGCCTCGAACTGGTGGCTGGCATCGGCGACGACGTGGGTGTCGTAGAACAGGCAGGTCCAGTCGTCGGCCCCCAGCCGGCGCAGGGCCCTGGCGTACTGCGTCATGGGGATGACCGACGCCATCTCGAAGCCCGAGAGGTGCCCGATCAGCGCGCCGCGGTGGCGACGGTGCAGGCCGAAGAGCGAGATCAGGTTCACCGTCGACAGCGTGACGCCGGGGATGTGGTCCAGGTAGGCGCCGTAGGTGGGGTCCAGGCCCATGCGCTGCATCGACATGCCGAACAGGCCGGCGTGCATGTCCGCGGTCACCCCCTCGCCGTACTCGTCGGCCTGGATGTGCACCAGCCGGGCCTTGGGGTCGCCTGCCAGCCGGGGCAGCGCCCAGGTGTGCGGGTCGGCTTCCTTGCGCTGGTACGCCGATCGCTGGACGGTCAGCTCGACGAGCTGCGCCCATGTCCCCTCCGTCGCCATGCGCACGGCCAGCATCTCCGGGTCGGGTTCCTGGGGGGCCAGGGCCCACAGCTCGTCGGCCAGGTCGAACCCGGCGGGCAGGCGGCCGACCTCGTCGCGGACCCGCTCCTCGAAGGCGCGTTCCAGCTGCGCGCGGTGGGCCAGCAGGGCCGGGTCCCACTCCCAGGTGTCGTCGATGCCCTCCAGCCCGCGGTAATGCAGCTCGTAGCACAGGTACAGGGCCAGCGGCGCGTCCTCACCGGTCAGCGGGTCGTCGGTCGGCAGGGGCAGGTCGGCCATGGCCCCCGGGCGCTCCTGCAGCTGCTTGAGCAGGGCCTGGCTGGCCTCGCCACGGGGCTCGGGCAGCGGGCTGGGACGGCCCTGGTCGATGATGGTCGGTCGTGCGGGGCTGGTGGCGGTCGTCACGGCGGCGCTCCTGTCGGGTCTTCGGGGAGGGCGGGGCGGCCGGGGGTCGGGGCCGTTGCGTCGCGACTCGTGAAGTGTGCGACTGCGTTGTGTGTGCCCCGGAGCACCGGACTTCACTCCTCGACGCGGCGTGTCGCGGCAACCGAGTGCTCGAAACCGCCGGGTGGTCGCGATGCTGAGACCTGATCTCGGAGGTCATGGCGTTCGCCCCACGGATCGGCGAGGGTGACTACAGTCACGTCAGCCGTTGGTCGACCCGGAGGACCCGAGATGAGCACCCACTTCCACACCTGTCCGCTGTGCGAGGCGACGTGCGGACTCGCGATCGAGGTGGTCGACGGGCCGCAGGGCCTGCCGATCGTCAACAAGGTGCGTGGGGACGACGAGGACGTGTTCTCCGGCGGGTACGCCTGCCCCAAGGGCCTGGCCATCAACGAGCTGCACAACGACCCCGACCGGCTGCGCGCCCCACTGGTCGACGGCGAGGAGGTGTCGTGGGACCGGGCCTGGCAGGTCGTGGCCGAGCGACTCGGCGGCCACCTGGAGGCCAACGGCCGTGACTCGATGGCCATGTACCTGGGCAACCCCAACATCCACAACCTCGCCGGCCAGCTGTACGTGCCGGCCCTGGCCAAGGCGGTGGGCACCCGTCACATCTTCACCGCCTCGACGGTGGACCAGCAGCCCAAGCACGTGTCCGCGGCGCTGATGTTCGGCGAGAAGCTGTCCATCCCCATCCCGGACGTCGATCGCACCGACTTCCTGATGATCCTCGGCGCCGACCCGATGTCGTCCAACGGGTCGCTGATGACCGCACCCGACATGCCCGGCCGCCTGCGGGCCCTGAAGTCGCGTGGCGGCCGGCTGGTCGTCGTGGACCCCCGGACCTCCACCACCGCCCGCATGGCCGACCTGCACCTGCCGATCCGGCCGGGCACCGACGCGCTGCTGCTGGCGGCCATCGCCAACGTCCTGCTGACGGAGGACCTGGCAACCCCCTCGCCGCACGTGGCCGGTGTCGAGGCCCTGCCGGCGGCGCTGGCACCGTTCACCCCGGAGGCCGTCCAGGCCGCCACCCGCCTGCCGGCCGCGACGATCCGCCAGCTGGCCCACGACCTGGCGGCCGCCCCCTCGGCGGCGGTGTACGGCCGCATCGGCACGTGCACGGTGGCGTTCGGGACCACGACCTCGTGGCTGGTCGACGTCGTCAACGTGCTGACCGGCAACCTCGACCGGCCCGGTGGCGCGTTGTTCACCACCGCCGCGGCGGGCCAGAAGAACAGCTCCGCGGCGGTCGGGGCGCGCGAGACCCGCTTCGGCCGGTACCACACGCAGGTCAGCGAGCTGCCGGAGCGGTTCAGCGAGTTCCCGTCGGCGGCGTTCGCCGAGGAGATCCTCGACGGGCCGATCCGCGGGCTGATCACGGTGGCGGGCAACCCGGCCCTGTCGATCCCCGACTCGCGGCGGGTCCAGCGGGCGCTGGAGTCGCTGGACGTGATGATCTCCGTCGACTGCTACCTCAACGAGACGACCCGCCACGCCGACGTGGTCCTGCCCGTGCCGTCGGTGCTGGAGCGCCCCCACTACGACCTGGCGTTCATGCAGCTGGCGATCCGCAACGTCGCCAAGTGGTCCGATGCGCTGTTCCACACCGACCAGCCGCAGGAGTGGGAGATCCACGCCCGGCTGGCCGGGATCGCCCAGGGCATGGGGCCCGACGTGGACCCGGCGGCGGTGGATGCCTTCGTGCTGTCGACGGTCGTCCAGCGCGAGGTCTCCGCACCGGGATCCGTCGTGGCCGGGCGTGACGTCGACGAGCTGGTCGCCGAGCTCGGCACCGTGCCCGGCCCCGAGCGCATGGTGGACTTCCTGATCCGGGTGGGCCCGCACGGCGACGGCTTCGGTGCCCGCCCCGACGGCCTGACGCTGGCGCGCGTGAAGGCCGCCCCGCACGGCATCGACCTGGGCCCGCTCGAACCCCGACTGCCCGAGGTCCTGCGCACGGTCAGCGGCAAGGTCGAGGTGGCCCCCCAGATGCTGCTGGACGACCTGCCCCGGCTGGAGGCCTCCATGACCGCACCGGCCGAGGGGTTGCTGCTGGTCGGTCGGCGCCACCTTCGGTCCAACAACTCGTGGGGCCACAACCTGCCGTCGCTGGTCGGCGGGACGAACCGCTCGACGCTGCAGATCCACCCCGACGACGCCGCCTCAACGGGGGTCGTCGACGGCGCCATGGCCGTGGTGGCGTCGGAGGCGGGGTCGGTGCAGGTCGAGGTGGAGGTGACCCCGCGGATCTCGGCGGGGACGGTGTCGATGCCGCACGGCTGGGGTCACGGGCAGGAGGGCACCCGCATGCGGGTGGCGGCGGCCCACGCCGGCACCAACTCCAACGTCCTGACCGCCCCGACCATCGACCCGCTGTCGGGCAACGCCGTCCTCAACGGCATCCCCGTCACGGTGACGGCCGTCACCCCCTGATCCCACGGGGGCTCGCCGACTGGGCAAGGCTGTCGGCGATCCGCCGACCGGCGTGGCGATGGCCGTACAGGTTTCCGGCCACGGGGCCGAGCCGCAACGCCGCTGCCGCGCCGGCCACCCACACCGGTGCGGTCCCCCATCGCAGGTCGGGCTCGAGGTCAGGCAGCCCTTCGTGGACCGGGACGGGATGCGTTCGACAGGCTGCTGCCAGCACCGGGTCCCGGTTCGGATCGACCTCCCCACCGGTCCCCAGCCACACCTCGTCGACGGAGGTGGTGCGCCCTTCGGCGGTCAGGACCGACACCTGCCCCGCCCCGGCGACCGCCTCAACGACGTCGTCCGGGGCCCACAGGTCCACCCCCTCGGCGCGACGCAGCGCCCGGAACGACCAAGCGGGCATGCTGCCGCCGCCCCTGGCCCGCCGCACCGCGGCGGCTCGGTCACGTGCGCCCAGGGCAGCGAACGGTCCCATGCGGCTGTGCCCCAGCCACCGGGGGTCGACGTCCATGCGACGTACGGTCGGCGCTCGCCGCGCCACGAGGACGACTCGGGCCCCGTCGGCCGCCGCGCCCAGTGCCAGGTGCGCGGCCGAGAGTCCTCCCCCCACCACGAGTACACGCCGTCCGTCGAGGTCGCGACCGCGAAGCCGTCCACCGTGATGCACCGCGCCTGCCGGCAGCCCTGCCACCCATGCCGGGACAACCGGCCGTCGGGGGTTGGTGGCCACCACCACGTGATCGGCGAGGATCGTTCGCCCGTCGGCCAGCTGCAGGGTCGCGTGCTGGGCCAGGCGGGCGTGCACGACCTGGCCCCGATCGACCACACCACCGAGGTCGTAGCGGTCGACGAGGTCCGCACAGAACCGGGCGAACGCGCCCACCGTGGGCAGGTCCAGGCCGTCCGGCCGCCGGATGTCACGAACCCGATCGATCCGCCGCAGCATGGCGAAGGGTTCCGGATGTGGGTGGTGCACGACCGGTGAGCGGAGGTGGGCGATCCGCTGGCTCGCCATCTGGTGGTGCCAGGTCGCGAGCCAACCGCCTGCCGGATCGATGACCCGGAGGGCATCGGACCGGCACAGCTCGGGCTGTTGCCGTGCCAGGGCCACGCAGGCCGACAGCGCGGCCGGGCCTGCCCCGACGACGAGGATGGGGACGTCCACGGGCGACCAGCCGGGTCAGCCGTCGAGGCCGGTGAGGTCGGCGACGGCCCGGCAGACCGCGGATGCGGCCACGCAGGTGATGGCGGCGTCCCCGTCGATGGGCTGGAACGCGGCGGTCAGGAGATCAGCCGTGCCCCGGGGCACGGCCAGTCCGGTCGTCGACGCAACCGCCATGCGGCGGTTGCCTCCCCATGTGCGTTCACCAAGCATCAGGTCCTCCACCTCCGGTCCTCGTCCGGACCTAATTCCCGGACGGCCGCACACCTTAATGGGAACCGATGTCATTTTCATAAACGAGCTGCGGTCGCCGCGCGCGTCCCGCGACGCCTGTCCGGCGGCCCGCTCGACGGCGCACCAGCCGGCGTTCGCGACGTGCATGCACGATGCGGTCAACCCGGCGGCTGACGACGTTCCGGTCGTCCAGGACCACGACCAGCGTGCGCCCGTGCTGGTCCGACCGGGTCAGGCCTTCAGGAGGCGGGCGATGGCGTTGGTGGCCTCGGCGAGGTGGACGTCGGCGGCGTCGGGGTCGCCGGACTTCGCCGCGTCCAGCACACATCCGCGGAGGTGGTCGTCGACCAGCATCAGGCTGACCTTCTCCAGCGCACGCTTGACGGCCGTGACCTGGGTCAGGACGTCGATGCAGTAGGTGTCGTCCTCGACCATGCGCTGCAGGCCGCGGACCTGGCCCTCGACCCGGCGGAGCCGCTTGAGCAGCGCCGCCTTGTCGTCCTGGGCGACGTAGCCGGGGTCAGTGGGATCGGTGCTCACGCCCGTCCCTCCGCCCCGAATCGGCGCAACCGCAGGCTGTTGAGGACCACCGACACCGACGAGAAGGCCATGGCCGCACCCGCGATCGCAGGCGTCAACAAGCCGAGGGCCGCCACGGGGATGGCCAGGGTGTTGTAGCCGAACGCCCACGCCAGGTTCTGGCGGATGACGCGCTCGGTCGCGCCGGCCAACCGCATGGCGGTCGGCACCTGGGCGAGGTCACCACGGACGAGGGTCAGGTCGCTGGCCTGGATGGCCACGTCGGTGCCCGATCCCATCGCCACGCCGAGGTCGGCCTGGGTCAGGGCCGGGGCGTCGTTGACGCCGTCACCGACCATCGCGACGACCAGGCCCTCGCCCTGGAGGCGTTCGATCTCGGCCTGCTTGTCGCGGGGCAGCACCTCGGCCAGCACACGGTCGATGCCCACTCGACGGGCGACCGCCACGGCGGTCCGGGTGTTGTCGCCGGTCAGCAGCGCCACCTCGACGCCGAGGTCACGGAGGTCGGCGACCACGTCGGCGGCCGAGTCCTTGACGGTGTCGGCGACGCCGACCACGCCATGCACGGTGCCGTCCCATGCGACGAAGACCGCGGTGATGCCGTCGGCCTCCAGCGCCGACCCGGCGTCCTCGAGCTCAGCGGAGAGGGACTGGCCCTGCTCGGCCATCAGGCGACGTGTGCCGACCCACCGACGGACACCGGCGACGTCGGCCTCGACGCCGGCACCGGCGTGGGAGGTGAACGATGCGGCATCGGGCAGTGACCCGGCGTCGCGGGCGGCCGAGACGATGGCCTGTCCGATGGGGTGCTCGGAGTCGATCTCCACGGCACCGGCCACGGGCAGGACGTCGTCGGGCCCCACGACGGAGGCGACCGACATCCTGCCGGTCGTCAGCGTGCCGGTCTTGTCGAACACGACGACGTCGACGTGGCGCACCTGCTCGAGCGCCTCGATGCCCTTCACGACGATGCCCATGCTGGCGGCACGGCCGGTGCCCACCATGACGGCCACGGGGGTGGCCAGGCCGAGCGCACAGGGGCAGGCGATGATCAGGACGCTGACCGCGGCGGTGACGGCGGCCGGCACGTCGCCGGTCACGGCCAGCCAGATGCCGACCGTGGCAAGGGCGATGACGATGACGGCCGGGACGAACACCGCGGACACGCGGTCGGCCAGCCGCTGGGCCTCGCCCTTGCCGGCCTGCGCACGTTCGACGAGCGCGGCCATCTGGGCCAGGACCGTGCGGGATCCGACGGCCTCGACCTCCACGGTCAGGGCGCCGCCGCGGTTGACGGTCGCCCCGGTCACGGCGGATCCGGCGGACTTCTCCACCGGTACGCTCTCGCCGGTCAGCATCGACTCGTCGACGGCGCTGGCACCGTCGACCACGGTCCCGTCGACGGGGATGGTCTCGCCCGGACGAACGCGCACGCGGTCGCCGACGGACAGCTCCATCACGTCGACCATCCGCTCCGCTCCCCCGTCGGGGTCGATCAGCCGGGCCTGCTTGGCGCCGAGCTCGAGGAGGGACTGCAGCGCATCCCCGGCGCGGGCCTTCGCACGCGCCTCGGCGTAGCGGCCGGCGACCAGGAACACGACGATGAAGACGGGGGCGTCCCAGTAGCGGGGCATCGCGCCGGCCAGCCACTGGACGGTGGAGTACCCCCACGCCGACAGGGTGCCCAGCGCGATCAGGGTGTCCATGTTGGTGGTCAGGGCCCGGGCCCGACGCCACGCCTCGTGGAGGAACGGCCAGCCGACCCCGAAGGTGACGCCCGTGACCAGCGTCCAGGCGAACCAGCCCTCGGCCCACATGGGCATGCCGGCCAGCATGAACCCGCCGAACAGCAGCGCGATCGGTGCGCCGACGAGCAGGCGGCGCTGCCACGACCGTTCGTGGGCGGCCTGCTCGGCCCGGCGGTCCTCGGCACGGCGGTGCGGGACCAGGCCGTAGCCGATCCGGTCGACGGCGGCGACGAGCGCTGCGTCGTCGACGGGGGTGTCGCCCGACCCGCTGCCCGAGCCGTCGGCGAGCCGGACATGGGCCATGCCCGTGGCGTAGTTGACCCGGGCATCGACGACCCCGTCCTGCTTGGACAGGACGCGCTGGACCCTGGCGGCGCACGACCCGCAGGTCATGCCCTCGACGTCGAACTCCAGCTCCAGGTCGATGCCGACGTCAGCGGCGGGACGGGAGAGGTCGGTCATCGCGGCACCTCGTACCCCTGTTCCTCGATCGCGGAGACCAGGGCGTCACGAGTCACGACGGACTCGTCGTAGGTCACGGTGACGTTGGTGGACTGGACGTCGACCTCGGCGGAGGTGACGCCGTCCATCGGCTGCAGGGCACCCTCGATGGAGGCCTTGCAGTGACCGCAGTGGATTTCGGGAACGGAGATGGTGTCGGTGGTAGCCATGCCACCAACTATACCCCCTAGGGGTATTGGTTCAACCTCGAATCATCCGCGATCGCTGACCCCGGCGGCGCCGAGCTCGCGCAGCGCCGCACGCAACCGTGCGCAGGCCTCGTCCAGCGCCGCCGCGCCCGGGTCGGGGTCGACGTTGGCGAAGCTCAGGTCCTCGAGGGTGTCGATGCCGGCCAGGTGGATGTGCAGGTGCGGGACCTCCAGCCCGGCGATCATCAGCCCGACCCTGGTCGGCGACCACGCGGCCTCGATCGCCCGCCCGATGGTGTGGGACACCTCGAACAGGTGGGCACGCAGCTCGGCGGAGGCGTCCAGCCAGTGGTCGACCTCCTCGCGCGGGACGACCAGGGTGTGGCCGGGGGTCAGCGGGTTGATGGTGAGGAAGGCCACGCAGGTGTCGTCCTCCCAGACGAACCGTCCGGGGAGGTCTCCCTCGATGATCTTGGTGAAGAGCGTCGTCATGATGCGCAGTCTGCACCGAGGCGCCGTTAGAGTGCGCCGACATGACCACAGTCACCCCGTCGCCACATCCGCTCCGCGCCCTCGTCGAGTCGGGCAGCCACCACGGCATCGAGGCCCTGCTGCACCCCGACGTGCAGTTCCGCTCCCCCGCCGTCCACACCCCCTACGTCGGCCGCGAGACCTGCCTGCACCTGCTCGGGCACGTGGTGGAGGTGTTCGAGGACTTCCGCTACGTCGACCAGATCGACACGGGCAACCGGACGGGACTGGTCTTCCGAGCCAACGTCACCGCTCCCGACGGCAGCACGAAGGCGGTCGAGGGCTGGGACTACCTCACCCACGACGAGGACGGCCTGATCACGGAGTTCGCCGTGATGGTCCGCCCGCTCAGCGGCCTGATCGCGCTGGCGCAGGCGATGGGTGCACGCTTGGAGGCGGACCCCGCCCCGACGGCTGGCTGACCCTCCTCGGGATTCCCCTTCGGACACCTTCCGCGGTAACCTACGCTCGCGTAACCTACGCTTGCGTAACCAACAGCTCCTCGCACGACCGCCGATGAAGGATTCCCCCATGTCCACCCGCCCCCGCCTGACCGACGCCGAGCTGCTCAACGAGCTCGAACCCCGCGCCGAGGCCTACCTCGACCGCCACATGGACATGGTCGAGATGTGGTACCCGCACGACTACGTGCCCTACGGCGACGGCCGGGACTTCGAGTCCGAGCCCTGGACCCCCGACCAGCCGACGCTCACCGGCGTCGCCCGGACGGCGTTCTTCGTCAACCTCATGACCGAGGACAACCTGCCGTCCTACCACCGCGAGATCTACGACATGTTCGGCAAGAAGGACTCGGCGTGGATGACGTGGGTGCACCGCTGGACCGCTGAGGAGGGCCGCCACTCCATCGTCCTGCGCGACTACCTGGTCCTGACCCGCCAGGAGGACCCCAAGAAGCTCGAGGACGGGCGCATGTCGGTCATGGAGGAGGGCTACGACAAGGACGGCAAGAACACCCTCCGCGGGATGGCCTACGTGTCGTTCCAGGAGCTGGCCACCCGCGTCGCGCACCGCAACACCGGCCGGTACAGCAAGGACCCCGTGGCCGACCGGATCATGGAGCGGATCTCCAAGGACGAGAACCTCCACATGATCTTCTACCGGGACATGCTGAACGACGCCAAGCACGTCGACCCCAACGGTGTCGTGGAGGCCATCGCCGACGAGGTCATCGGGTTCCAGATGCCCGGCGCCGGGATGCCCGACTACAACCGGATGGCCATGCAGATCGCCATCGCCGGCATCTACGACCTGCGGGTCCACCACGACGACATCGTGTGGCCGATCCTCCGCAAGCTCGGGATCTTCGAGATGGAGGGCCTCGACGCCGCTGCGGAGAAGCGCCGTGAGGAGCTGGCGGACTTCCTGACCGCGCTGGACGGCATGGCGACGCAGTTCGAGGAGAAGCGCGCTGCCAAGCAGGCCAGGGCCGCCGCCCGCGACCAGCAGCTGGTCAGCTAGCTGGGCAGCTAGCTTCTCTCGGGGTCGTCGTGGCTGCGCACGGCGACCGGGGCCTCCTCGGGCGGCAGCAAGCCGATCAGGTCCGCCGGGGGTGTCGGACGGGCCAGCAGGTAGCCCTGGGCGAAGCGGCAGCCCAGCTCGGCGAGGCGAGCCAGCTGCTCGTCGGTCTCCACGCCCTCGGCCACGACCTCCAGGTCCATGGCGTCGGCCAGCCCGATGATGGCCTTCACGATGGCCAGGTCCGCGCGATCGGTGACCAGGCCGGCCGTGAACGACCGGTCGATCTTGATCTCGTCGACGGGGAAGCGCTTGAGGTAGGACAGCGAGGAGTAGCCGGTGCCGAAGTCGTCGATGGACAGCCGGACGCCGAGCGCTCGCAGCGACCGGAGCATCGCCTCGGTCGCGTCGATGTCGTCGAGCAGGACGCTCTCGGTGATCTCCAGGCCCAACGCGTCGGGCGGCAGCCCGGTGGACTCCAGGACCGCAGCGATCGAGCCGACGAGGGACGTGTCACCGAACTGGCGGGCCGACAGGTTGACGCTGACCCGGAGGTCGGCCAGGCGGGGGTCCTGTTCCCGCCAGCGGGCGACCTGACGGCAGGCGCGCCGAAGGACCCACAGGCCGATGGGGATGATGAGGCCCACCTCCTCGGCGAGGGGGATGAAGCGATCCGGCGGGACCATGCCGACGTCCGGCCGTTCCCAGCGGACGAGTGCCTCCACCCCGACGGGTGAGGGCTGTCCCAGCTTGTAGACGGGTTGGTAGTGGACCCGCAGCTCGTCGCGGGCGATGGCCCGGCGCAGCGACTGCTCGGTCTCGACACGGTCCAGCAGCTGGGTGTGCATCGCCCGGTCGAAGACCTCGATGCGTGCGCGGCCTCGCTGCTTGGCGCGGTACATGGCCACGTCGGCGTCCCGCAGGACCTCTCCGGCGTCGCGCCCGTCCGCGGCCACGGTGACGCCGACGCTTGCGGTGATGACGATCTCCCGGTCCTCGCCCACGTGGAGCGGCCGCGAGACGGCCCGGGTGATGCGCTCGGCCATGCGGCGGGCCTCGTCGCGCTGGAGGTTCTCGGCAACGACGACGAACTCGTCGCCGGCCAGCCGGCCGACCAGGTCGCCGGGGCGGACGCAGGCCCGCAGGCTCTGCGCGACGCCGACCAGCACCCGGTCGCCGACGGTGTGGCCGAAGCTGTCGTTGACGTTCTTGAAGCGGTCGAGGTCGACGAACAGGACGGTGACGTCGTGGCCCCGTCCCTCGTAGAGGACCATCTCGAGGTGTTCGCTGACCAGGGAGCGGTTGGCCAGCCCGGTCAGGCCGTCGTGGTTGGCCCGGTGGACGGCTTCGCCGTAGGCGGTCCGCATCGCCTCCATGGCGCTGGCGTCGTTCAGGGCCATCGACACGTGGCCGGCGAAGGAGTCGAGGACGTTGCGCGTGGCGGTGCCGTAGGTGCGCGGGTGGCGGCTGGCCACGACGAGGCAGCCGATCACCCGGCCGTCCTGCTGCACCGGGGCGGCCATCGCCGACCTCACCCCCAACGACTCGATGTCGGGTGCCCGGAAGCTCGAGCTGTTGTAGTCCTCGACGGCGATGATCTGCTCGCTGCGGATCGCGTGTCCGACCAGCCCGACGTCAGCCGGTCGGTGCGTGGCGATGACGTGCTCGTGGCCGGACCGTCCGACCGACGCCGCGAGGCGCAGGACGGACCGGTCGTCGGGCTCGAGCAGGCGCAGGACGGCGATCTCGTGGTCCAGCACGTCGGCCGCACCTTCGGCGATGAGGTCGAAGACGGTCTGCAGCGGCTTGCGCTGCAGGATGCTTCGTTCGATCACCCCGAGGCGTTCCAGCAGCTGCTGGCGCCGCTGGAGCTGCAGGAGCAGTCCGCGGTTCTCCGCTGCGGTGGCTTCGGTCCGGTGTCTGAGGGTCCGTTCGACCTCCAGCGCCCGCAGGGGGCGCAGCGCCAGCGCGAGGACGCCGGCCAGCATGTCGAGCAGGGCGTGGTCCTGCTGACCGAACGGTGCCGCGGTCCGCATGACCAGCAGCCGCAGGCGCTCGTCGTCGACCGGCACGTCCACCCGTGCGACGTGGCAGATGCCCGTCCCGGGCACCTCCGCGATCGACCGGTCATCGGCCGCGATGGCCGCCAGCACCTCCATGGGCTCGCGACCACGACGGAAGCCGACGGAGGCCAGCACCCGTCCACCTCGCGTGATGACGGCGAACTCCGCTTCCACGGCGATGGCCGACCGCTGGACCGCACCGGTGAGCGCGGACTCCTCGTCGAGGTAGGACCCGACGGCGGCGAGGAACCCGGCCAGCTGCTGGGCCGTCCAGTCCGGACGCGGGGACACCTCACCCAAGGGCCAGCACCACCAGCGAATGGTTCAGGTACCCGTGGATGCCGGACAACCGTCCGAACTCCCCGTAGCTGTACACGCCGCAGACGGGTCCGCCGACGGCCGCGTCGAGCAGTGCGCCTTCCTGTCGAACACCCTCCGGGCCGAGGACCGCGTGGCGGGCCACGCAGTCGAACGCCACCACCGCCGCCGGCGGGCCGTCGGGGAAGGGCTCGAGGGCCCCTGCAAGGGCGCTGGAGGTGGCACCGAGCACCGCGTGCCGATCGCTGTCCATGACCCAGGCCTGGCCGCCGGGGGGCACGGCTGCCGCGATGTGGATGGTGCGAGCCTCGAAGTCCGCGGCCGCGACGTGGCGGACCTCCTCACCTGCCAGCTGGGGCAGTCCCAACGGGCGGGTGAGGGCCCAGCGGCTGAACGCCTCGCCGTCGTGCCGGGCCGCCTCGGGGGCGTCGGTGACCTCGAGGTAGACGTCGAGGGCAGGGCGTCCGTCGAGCATCTCCACGACCGCACCGTGGCTGCGGGTGACCTCCAGCGGCCCGTTGGCGCGGTGGCATCCGTGTCCGCGGCCCACACCGAGCGGTCCGTCGGAGGAGATGGCGGCGGCCACGACCGCACCGGTCATGATGTGGTCGTCGTGCAGCTGTGCGGTGCCGTCGAGCACCCCGGCCATGCCGAGCCCACCGCCCACGATCGGCACGTCTGCGCCGGCCACGCGGTACGCGCCGAACACCAGCTCGTCGGCCGCCTGGATCGCGCCGTCGGCGATCATCAGCAGCACCGTGCTGCCCTTCTCCTCGACCTCGTCCAGGCACGACGCCACGGCCTCGCCGGCGTCGGCCACGTCGCTGCCGATCCCCGTGGAGGCCGTGGCCACCGAGAACCCGTCGCCGCCGAGCGCGGTGATGGTGACCCCGTGCGCGCTGCCGTCGTCCGGAGCGACCAGGCCGTTGCTGGCGCCGCCGATGAGGGGGGCCGATGGCACCACGTCCCGGACGCCCGCCAGCACCTCCGTGCCGTCGATGGCCGCGTCCCAGAACACGATCAGCAGCGCGGCGTCGGTGTTCTCGACCGCCGCCAGGGCCGCGTCACGCGCGGCAACACGGGGGACGGGGTCGTCGCCGCGCCCCACGCCCACCCACCGATGGGATGGCAGGGTGAGTGGATCCTCGCGCTGGGGCAGGGGTCGCATGCCTGTCCACATCGGCAGGTGAAACGGGCTCGTGAGCACTGCCCCCTGTCATCAGGGTGACGTTTCGGTGTTCGTTGGTTTCGGCGGGTCGAGGGACGCCACTGGGTTGGCCGGCAACCCCTGGAGGCCGTGGTAGGCGAGCGCCGTGATGTGTGCGGCGACCGTCGCGGCGTCGGGCTGCTGGACGGGCGCCCACCACGCGCCGACGTGGGCGACCATGCCGACCAGCCCACCGGCGTAGATGATCGCCGTGTCCGGATCCAGGCCGCTGCGGACGAAGAAGTCCTGCAGCACGCCCTCGGCCTTGGCGGCGATGTCGGCCAGCAGCCCGCCGATGCCGCCGGTCCCGAGGCTCGACGGCGAGTCGCGGGTCAGCACCCGGAAGCCGTCGGGATCCTCCTCGATGTAGTGGAGGAAGGCCATGGCCGAGGCGTGGACCATCTGCCGTCCGCCCGCCTCGCCGTGGATGTAGGAGGTGATCTTGTCGAGCAGGCGGGTGGACTCGCGGTCGACGACGACGGCGTAGATCCCCTCCTTGCCCCCGAAGTGTTCGTACACCACGGGCTTGGAGACGCCCGCCCGCGCGGCGATCTCCTCGACCGTCGCGCCGTCGTAGCCCACCTCGGCGAAGACGGCCTTGGCGACCCCGACGAGCTGGTCGCGGCGTTCCCGAGCGGTCATGCGTGCCATGGCCTCACCCCTTCGCGTGTCGGATGGTGGGCCGCCCGTCGTCGGAACCCGACACGGCTCCGGGGTGGTCGGCCGGGTCGCCGAGGTGGTGGACGAGGAAGGCGAGGACGTCGGCTCGGGCGTCGATCACCTTGGAGGTGGGCGTCCCGGCGCCGTGGCCGGCCCGGGTGTCGATCCGTGCCAGCACCGGGTTGTCGCAGCCCTGGGCGCGTTGCATCGCGGCGGTGAACTTGAAGGAGTGGGCGGGCACGACCCGGTCGTCGCGGTCGGCGGTGGTGATCAGGGTGGGTGGGTAGCAGGTGCCCTCGGTCAGGGTGTGCAGCGGGGACATCCCGAGGATGCGCGGGAAGTCGTCGGGGTCATCGGGGTCCCCGTAGTCGCTGGTCCAGCCCCAGCCGATGGTGAAGCGGTGGAATCGCAGTAGGTCCAGCACACCCACCTCGGGCACGCAGGCACCGAAGGCCTCGGGGGCCCGGATCATGCTCGCGGCGGCGGTGAGCCCGCCGTTGGACCCGCCGGTGATCGCCAGCTGCGGCGGTGTCGTCCATCCCTCCTCGACCAGCCACGAGGCGCACGCGAGGGCGTCGTCGAAGGTGTGGTGCTTCTGGTCGAGCCGTCCGGCGTCGTGCCACGCCCGTCCGTACTCGGCCCCGCCGCGGAAGCAGCCGACGGCGATCGTGCCACCGCGTTCCAGCCAGGCGGTCCACCACAGCCGGAACTCGGGGGTCAGCGGGATGCCGAACCCGCCGTAGCCGTACAGGATCGTCGGCCCGGGGCCGATCGTGTTGGTGCGATGGATGACGAACATCGGCACGACGGCGCCGTCGGTGGACTCCACCATGACCCGCTCGGTGACGGCGTCGGGCACGCCGGCCGGCGACGGGGTGACCTCGCGCAGGGCGGGCGGTCCGGCGGACAGGTCCAGCCGGTGCACGCTCGCAACGCTGGTGAAGGAGGAGAGGGAGAGGTGCACCGCCGTGTCGTCGCTGCGACCGGTGATGCTGCCGACGCTGCCGAGGTCGGGTAGGTCGACGACGGTGATCCGGGCACCGTCGCGGTCGTGGACGGCCAGCTCGTGGACGGCGTCCACCACGCGGACCACGACGAAGCGACCCGCGACCCACCTGACGGCGACGAGGGCCTCGGCGCGTTCGGCGAGGACCTCGGTGGGCTGGGTGGGGTCGTGGGCGTCGACGGCCAGCAGGCGACCCGAGGGCGCACCGGCGTCGGTGCGGACGAACAGGGTGTCGCCGTCGCTGCCGACGACGGTGTACTCACCGTCGAAGTCGTCCAGCCAGGGGCGGATGTCGGGGGTGGCCGGATCGCCGTCGAGGGCGGCGAGGTGCAGTCGGGTACGGGGTTCGGTGCCCTGCCAGACGGTGACGACCAGCCAGCGGCCGTCCTCGGTCACGGCGGGCGAGAAGCCCCATTCGGGTTCGTCGTCGCGTCGGTGCACGACGGGGTCCGGGCCGTCGTCACCGAGTCGGTGGAGGCGCAGCTGGTGGTGGGTGTTGGTGGCCGCCATCTCCGTGCCGGCCTCGGGCGGGTCGTAGGCGCCGTAGAAGAAGCCGCTGGAGTCCGGCAGCCATGCGGCGCTGGCGAACTTGGCCCAGCGGACCTCGTCGGGCAGGTCCATGCCGGTGGCGACGTCGCGGACGTGCCAGGTGATCCAGTCCGACCCGCCGTCGGAGGTGCCGTAGGCCAGCAGGCGGCCGTCGGGGCTGAGCGCCACGTCGGCGAGCGAGACGGTGCCGTCCTCGCTGAGCTCGGTGGGGTCGAGCAGGACCCGCCCCTCGGCGTCGGGTGCGTCGGCGGTCCACAGGACCGGCTGCTCCTGCACCCCGGTGTTGCGCATCTGCAGCCACGTGTCGGCCCGGTGCCACGGGACTCCGACCTTGGGGTGGTCCCACACCGCGGCAAGCCGGTCGCGCAGCTCGTCCCGTTGCGGGATGGCGCCGAGGTGGGCGTCGGTGACGGCCTTCTGTGCGGACACCCAGTCGGCGACCTCCGGGGACTCCTGGTCCTCCAGCCACCGGTAGGGATCGGCGACGGTCACCCCGTGGATCACGTCGACGACGGTCTCGTCCCGGCGGGTCGTGGGTGCACGCATGCGGCCATCCTGCCCGATGGGTCGGTCGGGCACCGACGCCGACCACCGTCACTCGTCAGCCACCGGATGTTCACGGCACCGGCAGACCCGGTGTTCACGCACGTCGACGGCGACGTTGCTAGCGTCCCCCCTCGCACGTCAACCGCCATCGCCACCATCCACACCGGGAGCCTCCATGTCACTCCGCCGTCCCTCGATCCTCGTCGCGTTGTTGGCGCTGGTCGCCAGCCTCCTCGCGACCAGCCCAGCCCTGTCCATCCCGGCTGCTGCCGCCTCCTGTTCCGGTGCGCCGGTGGTACACGAGGACTTCGAGGACGCCACCGTCACCTACACCCCGTCGGTCGCTGAGTTCAGCGACCTGGCCGGTGACTTCTTCACCCGCACGGACGGCAGCAACGTCGGCGGCTTCTACGAGATCGCCGGTGTCCAGGGCACCAGCTACTTCGCCGCCATGGACACCGACGGCGACGGGCAACCTGCGGTCCTCACCCTGGACTGGACAGGACTGGACGTCACGGGCATGACCGGGCTGGAGTTCTGTGGACTCTTCGCCGAGGACGACGACGGGACGAACCAGGACTGGGACCCGGACAGCTCGGTGCTGGTCCAGGCGCAGCTCGACGGCGGTGGCTACGACACCGTGCTGGCGTTCGAGTCCACCGGTGACACGAACACCGAACCGGCCCTCGACACCGACTTCGACGGGGTCGGAGACGGAACAGCGCTCACCGCGACGTTGACCCAGTTCGCTGCTGGCATCCCCGGCACCGGGTCGACGCTCGACCTGCGGATCATGATCAGCAACCTCGACGCGGGTGACGAGGACATCGCGTTCGACAACGTCGTCGTCACCGACGGCGCGAGCCCCGTCGTGCCCGAGCTGCTCCTCACCGAGGTCGTGGTCACCCCGACCGCCGCGGAGTTCATCGAGATCCACAACCCCGGTGGCGCGAGCGTCGACCTGTCCGACGTCTACCTCACCGACGCAACGTTCGCTGGTGGCGGGACCTACTACTACAACGTCGTCACGGGAACCAACGCTGGCGGTGGCTCGTTCAGCGACTTCCACGCCCGTTTCCCCGACGGGGCCTCGATCGGTGCCGGCGAGTACCAGACCGTGGCCCTGGCCGGCTCGGATGACTTCTTCGCCGCGTTCGCATCCAACCCGACCTACGAGCTGTTCGAGGACGGCGCCAGCGCCGATTCCGTCCCGGACATGCGCGAGGCGTTCGCGGGTTCGATCAACAACCAGGGTGGGCTGACCAACGGTGGGGAGGTCGCGGTCCTGTACCACTGGGACGGTGACAGCGACCTCGTGACCGACCTCGACTACGTCCTGTGGGGCGACACCGCCGAGGCCGTGGACAAGACCGGTGTGGCCATCGACGGCCCCGACGCAGACACCGACGCCACCACGTACCTCGACGACACCGCCATCGCCAACCAGGTGATCGTGGACACCGGGCACTCCGACGGATCGAGCTTCCAGCGGGTCGACCTCGACGAGGGCACCGAGACCATGTCCGGCGGCAACGGCGCGCTCGGCCACGACGAGACGTCGGAGGACCTCGACCAGACCTGGGCGATCGCGACGTCGACCCCCGGTGCCGCCGCCCCAACCGGTGGCGGCGGTGGCACCCCTGCCATCGTGCTGATCCACGAGATCCAGGGCGCCTCCGACACGCCCCCGCTGCCCAACGACACCCGCGTCCAGATCGAGGCGATCGTCGTCGGTGACTTCCAGGGCGGTTCGGCCGCGGGCGGCGACGGCAACCTCGGCGGCTTCTTCGTGCAGGAGGAGGACCTCCAGGCCGACGGGGACCCCGACACCTCCGAAGGCATCTTCGTCTGGCAGGGCAGCTTCGGCGATCCCGCCGTGGATGTGGCAGTCGGCGACCTCGTGACCGTCGAAGCCGACGTCAACGAACGGTTCGGCGACACCCAGCTGGACAACGCCACTGTCACCGTCCAGAGCAGCGGCAACCCCCTCCCCTCGGCCGCGACGGTCACGCTCCCGCTCGACACGGCCGATGCCCTCGAGGCCGTGGAGGGCATGCGGGTCCAGATGGCCCAGGAGCTGTTCGTCACCGAGTACTTCAACCTCGACCGCTTCGGCGAGGTCCTGCTGGCCAGCGGCGCACCGCACCGCCACCCCAACCAGGACAACCTGCCCGGGTCCACGGGGTCCAACGACACCGCGGCGCAGAACCTGCTGAACGAGGTCATGCTCGACGACGGATCCGGCATCCAGAACCCCGAGCCCGTGCCGTTCGTCGAGGATCCCTCGGTCACCCCTTACACCGACAACATCCGACGTGGGCAGTCCGTGACCGGTCTCACGGCCTTCGTGCGTTACGCCACGGGTTCGGGCAGCTCGGGAGAGGAGCGGCACCGCCTGATGGTGCATCCCGACCAGCTGACGTTCGAGGACAGCGATCGAGTCAGGCCGGTCACCCCTCCGGCAGTGGGCGGCGACATCACCGTGGCGTCCTTCAACGTGCTCAACTTCTTCGAGACCATCGACGACGGCGTCAACGACATCTGCGGTCCCGCCGGTGACCAGGAGTGCCGCGGCGCCGACTCCGCCGACGAGCTCGACCGACAGCTCGACAAGACCGTCCAGGCCCTCATCGACCTCGACGCGGACGTGGTCGGCCTGATCGAGATCGAGAACGACACCGACAACACGGCGGTGCAGCTGCTCGTGGACGAGCTCAACGCCGTCCTCGGCGCCGGCACCTGGGCTCAGGTCGAGACCGGTGCCATCGGCACCGACGCCATCCGGCAGGCGTTCGTCTATCGCCCCGCAGCCGTCACCCCGGTCGGCGCCTTCGCCGTCCTCGACACAGCCGACTTCGTCGCACCACTCACCCCCGGCGACCCCAAGAACCGTCCTGCCCTCGCCCAGACCTTCACCACACCCGGCGGCGGCCGCTTCACGGCGGTCATCAACCACCTCAAGTCCAAGGGGTCCGGCTGCGGCGCAGGGGACGACGACCTCGTGACGTTCCAGGGCAACTGCAACGGCACCCGGACCGCAGCGGCACAGGAGCTCGTCGACTGGCTCGCCACCGACCCGACCGGCTCCGGCGACCCCGACGTCCTCGTCCTCGGTGACCTCAACGCCTACGGGATGGAGGACCCGATCCGCACGATCGAGGATGCGGGCTACACCAACCTCGCCGGCACTGCCACCTACGGCTACGTCTTCGACGGGGCCGAGGGCACCCTCGACTACGCCCTCGCCAACGCCTCGCTCGCGTCGCAGGTCACCGGTGCCGCCGAATGGCACATCAACGCCGACGAGGCCGACCTGATCGACTACAACACCGACTTCGGGCGCAACCCCGGGTACTTCAACGGCGACATTCCCTTCCGCGCGTCCGACCACGACCCCGTGGTCGTCGGCCTGGACCTCGACGAACCCAGCACGGGTGGCGGCGGCAACCCGGGCACGCCGACCGAGGAGCCCACCGAACCGCCGACCGGCGACCGGTCGATCCGCGAGCAGTGCGACGACGACGCGACCTGCACGTCGGTGACGGTGTCGCAGCAGACCTTCGTCGACGGCGCGCGTTCGTTGTTCCAGCAGGTCGTCCCGGCGGCTGTCGCCACCGAGGCGCTGCTGGCCAGCGACACCGTCTTCGCCGACGCGCTGGCTTCCGGCGCGCTGCAGGACACCCGTCCGCTGCTGCTCAACGACCCCGACGCCCTCGAGGACGAGGTGCTGGCCGAGATCCAGCGGCTGGGCGTGGGCGCGGTCTGGATCCTCGGCGGCGTCGACGCCGTCGGACAGGACGTCGAGGACGCCCTTGTCGCCGAGGGCCTGGACGTCCGGCGCATCGCCGGACCGACTCGACTGGAGACCGCGCAGGCAGTCGCCGAGCTGGTCGGGACCGCCCAGCCCCTGCTGGCCCGTGCCTTCCCGGGCGACGGTGACGCCACCCAGGCGTTCGCCGACTCGCTCGCGGCAGGCGGCTGGGCCGCCGGCGGCGACCGGTCGGTCCTGCTGTCGCAGACCGAGGTGCTCAGCGACTCGACCGCCGCACACCTGGAGGCGTCGATCGCCAGCGAGGCCACCCTCGTCGGCGGGCCGGCAGCGCTGGCCGATGCCGTCCTCGACGCGGTCCGCGACCTGGGCTTCACCAGCGACCGGGTCGCCGGTGCCAACCGCTTCGACACCGCGGCACGGATCGCGACGGAACGTGGCTTCGGCGACGACCGCCGGGCCGACGTCGTCATCATCAGCGAGGGCCAGGCCGACGACGCGTGGGAGGGCGGCTTCACCGCTGCGGCACCCGCTGCGGTGTTCGACGCACCGATCCTGCTGGCGAACGGCGACGACCTGCCGCCGGAGACCCTCGCGGCCCTGGCCGACATGGTCGAGGCCGACGCCGAGGTCATGTGCCTGGCCTCCTCCGCCGCCTGCGAGGCGGCGGTCGAGGCGATCGGCTAGCGCGGCCATCGGACGACGACGGCCCCCTCCCACCACGGGAGGGGGCCGATGTCGTCAGCGGGATCAGCCCATCCGGCCCAGCAGGTGGGCGACCAGGCTGGCGCCGACCACGCCGGCGGTCTCGGTGCGCAGGATCGAGGGACCGAGCGCGCACGGCGTCAGGCCGCTCGCCTCGACCTCCCTCGGCGTGAACCCTCCCTCCGGCCCGACGGCCACCACGATCTCCGGCGCCTCGGGCAGCCCACGAACCGCCTCCGACAGCGGCAGCACAGCCTCCTCCCACAGCACCACACCCACGGCCCCCGGCACCGGCCACTCCCCGATCGGATCGATGACGGGCAGCCGTGCACGACGGGACTGCTGGGCAGCCGCCCGGGCGATGGCCTCCCACCGGTCCTGCAGGCGGTCGGCCTTGCCGTCGGGGCGCTTGACGGTGCGCTCGGACACGACCGGACGGATCCGGTCGACGCCGACCTCGGTGAGGCGCTGGACCACCTCCTCCATCTTCTTGCCCTTTGGGAGGCTCTGGACGACGCACAGGCTCGGCGAGGGTCGCGGCAGGTGGTAGCGCTGGCCGATCCTGACCGTCACCGACCGGCGGTCGACGTCCTCGACCTCGGCGGCGAACACCGCTCCGCTGCCGTCGGCGAGGCTCACCGGTTGGCCGGCGCGCACCCGCAGGACGCCGGCCAGGTGATGGCCCTCGTCCCCGTCGACGACCACACGGTCGGCATCACCGAACGGGGGGACGAAGACGTGGTGGCCGCGGGTGGGCAGGCCGGGCCTGGTCACCCGCCGAACGCGTCGCGAAGGCGTCCGAAGAAGCCACGGCCACCGGACTGCTCGTCGACGTGTTCGCCGCGCCGCTGGGCCATGGCCTTCAGCAGCTCGCGGTCGTCGTGGTCGAGGTTGCGGGGCGTCTCGACGCGGCAGTGCACGAACAGGTCTCCGCGCTGGTGGCCGTCCATGCCGAGACGGGGCATGCCCTTGCGCTTCAGGGTGATGACGTCGCCGAACTGGGTGCCGCCCGGGACCGCCACCTCCTCGTGCCCATCGAGGGTCTCGAGGTCCAGCTTGGTCCCGAGCGCCGCCTGGATCATGGAGATCCGCAGCTCGCAGTGCAGGTCGTCGCCGTCACGCGTGAAGACGTCGTGGGGTTCGACGTTCACGCGCACGTAGAGGTCACCGGCCGGGCCGCCGTTGCGACCAGCCTCTCCCCTGCCGGTCAGGCGGACACGGCGACCGTCGTCGATGCCGACGGGCACGGGGATGGTCAACGTCTCCGTGGTCTGCTGGCGCCCGTCCCCGCGGCAGTCCCGGCAGGGGTCGGCGACGGTCTTGCCGGTGCCCTGGCAGTCGGGGCACGTCGTCTGGGTCAACATCTGCCCGAAGATCCCGTTGCGGACCCGCTGGACGGCACCCTGTCCACGACAGGTGCTGCACGTCACCGGGCGGGACCCGTCTGCGGCGCCGGTCCCGCTGCACGTCGTGCAGGTGCGGTTGAGGGTGACCTCGACCTCCTTGTCCACGCCGGTGGCGGCTTCCTGGAGGGTCACGCTCACGTCGACGATGGCGTTGCGGCCGCTGCCGGAGGCGTCCTGGCGAGCGCTCGGCCCCCCTGCCCGGGGACCGAAGAAGGCGTTGAGCAGGTCCGAGAGGTCACCGAAGCCGGCGAACGGGTCGCCGCCGCCCATGCCTCCGCCGGGGCCCCGTGGGTCACCGAACCGGTCGTAGTTGGCGCGGGCCTGGGGGTTCTTCAGCACCTCGTAGGCGGCGGAGAGCTCCTTGAACGCCTCTTCCTCACCACCCTGGTCGGGGTGCAGCTCTCGCGCCTTGCGGCGGTAGGCCTTCTTGATGTCTGCGTCGGTGGCGTCCTTGGACACCCCGAGCACGTCGTAGAGATCACGCACGGTCGGCATCATTCATCGCTGTTCGTCGGGTGCGGAGGGTTGGAGGTCCTGAGGCGGTCCGCCGTCCGCGAGGGACCGGTGCCGGTCATGCCGGCGATGGCCCGCTCCAGGGTGTCGGCGACCGCCCGGACGGCGCCGAGGGTGGCGCGGTAGTCCATGCGGCTTGGGCCCAGCACGCCGATCTGGCCGGCGGACTCGCTGGGGGCGTCGTAGGAGGACGCCACGATGGCGCAGGCCTCGAGCTCGCGCAGGGGCAGCTCGGCACCGATGCGGACACCGGGATCGGCGTCCGCCAGCGCATCCTGCAGGACCTGCAGGACGACGACCTGTTCCTCGAGCGTCTCGTAGACCCGCTTGACCTGCTCGAGCCGGGCGAACTGTCCTTCGGCCGCAAGGGCGGAGGTGCCGCCCACGTAGAGGCCCCGCGATCGGGTGTCGGGGTCCTCGATGCCGGAGCGGACGGCCTCGGCCACTCGCTCGATCAGCTCGGTCAGCTCGCTGGGGGCGCCGGCGGACAAACCGGAGATCGCGTCGGGTGCGTCGTGGCCACGAAGGCCGGTCGCGGCGGCGTTGATCGCGTGGCGCGCTCGTTGCACGTCGACCTCGGCCAGCGGTTCGGCGAGCTCGACCATGCGCTTGGTGACCCGTCCGGTGTCGGCGATGGCCACGGCCAGGATCGTGGCGGGCGCCAGCTGCACGAGCTCGATGTGCTTGAGCCGTGACCGGTCGAGTCGTGGCGCCGCGACGAGCCCGGCGAAGCGGGTCAGCCGGGACAGGGCCGTCGTGGCCTTGTGCAGCAGGTCCTCGAGGTCGGTGGCACCGGCGAGCAGGTCGTCGAGCAGCGCGACCTGTTCGGCGGACACGTCGGGGTCGGCGCTGGTCTGGCCCCGGAGGGCGTCGACGAAGAAGCGGTACCCCTTGTCGGTGGGGATGCGTCCGGCGGAGGTGTGGGGGTGGCTGATGTAGCCGGCCTCCTCCAGCGCGGCCATCTCGTTGCGGACGGTCGCCGAGGACACCGACAGGCCCGCCTCGTCGACGACGCTGCGCGATCCCACGGGCTCCCCCACCCGGACGTAGGCGCGCACGACCGCGAGCAGGACGGCGGACTTGCGCTCGTCCAGCTCGGGTACCGCTGCGGTCGGGTCGATTGCCACGGCCCCCAATGGTGCCACCTCCCCTCCACCGGCTCACCGCACCCACCGGCCGGACGGTCCAGGACTCCCTGCCGATGAATCCTCGAGTCGAGAACCCGGGTAGCCACAATACTGCAATATGGATTGCTTTAGGGTGTCCTACTCAGCGTGAACACCGTTCACTGAGAGCTAGTCATTGATGACCACTCCTGCTTCTGTCAGCCAATAGCCTCCACAGATCGGCGGCGATCTTTCACACACCGTGAGTTCCAGGCGGTGGCGACCGTATCCACCTGCGAACGGCACTCGACCACGATCCAGATGGGGGCAGCACATGCACGGGGTAGGGGACGCGAGGCGGACGTGGGCCGTCGGCCGCAGCGAGCAGGACTGCTGGCACATCCGATGACGGTCCTGGCCGCGGTCGCTGCCACGACGCTTGTCGTCTGTGCCGGTCTGGCGCTGCTGGTCCTGCGGAGGTACCGCCGATCCGACCCCTCGACGACGGACCAGGACCACAGGCCCGACGCCGAGGACGTCATCGCCGCAGCGCTGGCGCGTCGCCGGGCATCGGGCATCTCCCTCGTGGTGGTCCTTGCTGGCGTTGACCATCCGGACTCGACCGCCCTCGGCACGGGGGGCCCCGAACCAGCTTGCCCCTCCTCTCCCAGCTGGCCAAGGAGGACCCAGCCTCGGATCAGGTCGTGTCCATGGGCGAACATGTCGTGTGCCTCGTGACGGATGCCACTCCCGACGCTGCGACTGCACGCGCCCTGCAGATGGTCCACCGCCTCGAGGAACGGATCCTGTCACGGGATGTCGGACTGGTTCCCGGCGTCCTGCTGCGCACAGGGATGGCGTCGGCCCCCGTGGACGGTGACAGCCCCGGGGAGCTGGTTCGCGTCGCAGCGGCAGCCATGTACGGCGCAACCGGAGGTCATGACGCACCGGTCCGGCGCCCGCATGTGGAACCCGGTGTGCGCCGCCGGCCCGAGATCATCCGGCTGCCCGACCCGATGGACACCCTCGAGGTGGCCTACCAGCCCAAGGTCGCCTTCAGCGACGGCAGGCTGGTCGGGGCCGAGGCGCTCGTCCGGTGGCCGCCGTCGGGCGGCACGCGGGTGCCCGCCCAGACGATCGTGGAGATGGCCCGGAGCGCCGGACGCCTGATCGAGCTGACCGACGTCGTGATGCGCCAGGCGGCAGGTCACTGTGCCCGCATGCGCGACGCGGGGTTCACGGTGCCGATCTCCATCAACCTGACCGGGGACGACGTGGCCGACCCGCGGCTCCCCCAGCGGCTCGACACCGTGCTCGGCGAGCACGACCTGCCTCGTGACAGCCTCGTGCTGGAGGTCACCGAGACCGCGTTGCTGACCCGCGAGGTCGAGGCGCTGGGGGTCATCCCGCAGCTGGCCGAGCTCGGCACGCGCGTGTCGGTCGATGACTTCGGGACCGGCTACTCCTCGCTGTCACACCTCCGCCGCTTCCCGATCCACGAGATCAAGATCGACATGTCGTTCGTCGACCGGATGGTCCTCGAGCCGCTCGACGCCGTGATCGTGCGGTCGATCATCGAGATGGGCCACGGCCTCGGCATGGACGTGGTCGCGGAGGGGGTCGAGACGGCCGACACGTGGGCGGTCCTGGCTGAGCTCGGCACCGACATCGCCCAGGGACATCACGTCATGCGCGCCGTCGACCCAGCGACGTTCCTCGCCTGGGCCAGGTTCCGACGGCAACGGGCCACGCCGGCAGCCACCGCCGAGCAACCCCGGGGCTGAGCTCGGCTGGCTGGCTCAGGCCAGCTCGCGGATGACGGCACCAGCCAGGGGCATGCCCGCCGGGGTCAGCGCCAGCCGGTCCCCAGCCCGCATGGTCAGCAGGCCCCGACCGATCAGCCGGGCGACGGTCGCTGCGTCCAGCGGTTGGACGTCCTCGCGCGGCACGCCCTCGGTGACCCGCAGGCCCATCATGAGCCGTTCGAGCCGACGGGCGTCGCCGTCGGGGTGCTCCTCGCCGCCCAGCGGCTCCCGGCCGGCGGCAACCATCCGGGCGTACTTGTCGGGGTCCCGCACCAGCCAGTAGCGCCGTCCCTCCCACGCCCCGTGGGCGCCCGACCCGAACGCCAGCCAGTCGTTGCCCCGCCAGTACGTCAGGTTGTGGCGGGACTCCATGCCGGGTCGCGCCCAGTTGGAGACCTCGTAGCGCTGCATGCCCGCCGCCCCCAACCGTTCGTCGGTGACGGCCATGCGCGCGGCCTGCACGTCCTCGTCCGGGGCCAGGGCGTCGTCGGTTCGCACACGCGCGGCGTAGGGCGTGTTGGGCTCCACGGTCAGGGCGTAGGCCGACACGTGGCTGGTGCCCAGCTCGACCGCCCGGTCGAGCGTGGCCGCCCACGACGCGTCGGTCTCGCCGGGGGTGCCGTAGATCAGGTCGATGCTCAGCCGGTCGATGCCGGCATCGCGCAGGTGGCCGATCGCGCGGGGCACGCTGTCGGGGTCGTGCCAGCGGCCGAGGGTCGACAGGACGCGGGTGTCGAAGGACTGGGCCCCGAGGGAGATCCGGTTGACCCCGCCCTCGGCGAGGGCGGCGGCCATCTCGGCGTCGACGGTCTCGGGGTTGGCCTCCACCGTCCACTCGGCGTCCTCGGCGAAGGCGAAGGTGTCGTGGAGGGCCTGCAGCACCCGTCGGAGGTCGGCCGGCGGCAGGTAGGTCGGGGTCCCGCCGCCCACGAAGACCGACCCGAACGTCGTGGACGGTCGGGGCGTCCGCGTGATGTGGCTCGACAGCGCGTCGACATAGGCGGGGATCGCCTCGTCGCGGTCGGCGAACGTCGTGAAGTCGCAGTAGTCGCAGCGACGCAGGCAGAACGGGACGTGCACGTAGATGCCGGGCAGCCGCTCGGCCACGACGGGGGCGGGGGCGGTCGGGGGCGTCACGACGGAAGGGTAGCCGGGACGGGAAACGCCGAACGGGCGCCCACCCGGGCGCCCGTTCGTCGTGGTGCGGCAGCCGTCACTCCCGGATGGCGTCCAGGATCTGTCCCTCGACCTGCTCGGAGACCGCCGCGGGTCCGCCGACGATCACCGCGGTGGTGATCTCCTCGGCGAAGCCGGACAGGTAGGTCTTCGTGGCCGGTGAGTTGGCCAGGTCATCGGGGTTGGTCAGCATCAGCCCGGCGTCCTGCCGGTAGGCGCCGACGGACCCGGTCAGGGCGTCGGGGAAGTCGTGACCGCTGGCGACCCAGGTGATGTCGCGGATGGCGCCGAGTGCGACGGCCTCCTCGATGAAGGCCACCGAGGTCTCGAACCGGTTGAGGCCGGCAAGGCGGCGCGTCTGGTAGGCGCGGTTCAGCTCGGCCTCGACCGACGGCTCGATCGCGACCTCACCACCGCCGATGTAGACCATGTTGCCGGCTTCGCCGTCGAGGATGGCCGGCAGCGCCGCCGCGGAGGCGTCGTTGAGGTCGTCGGAGTCGGTCAGGAGGATCGGTGACCGGGCGTGGGTGGCCAGGTTGGCCGCCGACATGGCGTCGGGGAAGATGTCGGCGCGGACCAGCGTGGCGCGGGCCACGGGTCCGCCGATGCGGACGATCTCGAAGGCGATGGCCCGAGCGGTGGTGTAGCGGCTGTCGCCGGCGACACGGATGACGTTGATGCCCTCGGCCTCGAGGTCATCGGCGATGGAGGCGCTCAGCGCGGCCTCGCCGCCGGCCAGGTAGACCTCGTCGACGTCGAGCCGCTGGATCTCCGCCAGGTTGTCGGGGTGGAGCTCACCCGGGGCGTTGAGCAGCAGCGGCGCGCACAGCTCGGCCGCCAGGCCGGACGCGGCGAGGGCGTCGGGGAACATGTCCGAGCGTGCCATGACGACCGCGTTGGCCTCGTTGACCGACAGCATGCCGGAGACCCGCAGGGCGGTGTCGACGCGAT
The DNA here is from genome assembly GCF_003073135.1 of Euzebya rosea. Taxonomy (NCBI): domain Bacteria; kingdom Bacillati; phylum Actinomycetota; class Nitriliruptoria; order Euzebyales; family Euzebyaceae; genus Euzebya; species Euzebya rosea. The sequence goes on along the minus strand of NZ_PGDQ01000005.1, from coordinate 47,221 downwards.
CGTCGCCGCCCAGCCGGGAGGTACTGGAGAACGTGCCGGTGGTGATCGGCGAGTCGCACGGGTCGGTCTCGCCGCCGTCCCAGGTGAAGCCGGCGGACAGGCCAGAGCGGCCGATGCCGCAGGTGCCGTAGGCGACGGCGTCGTTGAAGTACGAACCGCTGGCCAGCGGGTCGGGTAGCACGGACGTGATCGTGCCGGTCAGGCTGTCGCCCGGTTCGAGGACGACGGGCTCGATCTCGTAGACCAGGCCGTTCTCGCCGCGGGGGGTGGGCTCGACGTCGGTGAGGACCTCGCCGGTGCCGTCCGCGGTGAGGGGCAGCGGCAGGAAGTCCACGATCCGGTTCACGGTGCAGGCCGCCTCGTCGACGTTGGTGACGTCGATGGCGTAGGTGACGGTGTCACCGGGCTCGACGGCGACGGTGCCGTCGTCGCCGGGGGTGGCGTCGACGATCGACTTCTGCACCGAGAGGCCCTCGGGGTCGATCGGGGGCCACGGCGGCGGGGTGTCGCCGCAGTCGACGCTGCTGTGGGCCTCCGACACGATGATCTCGCTGTCGACGGCGCCGGTCAGGGGGTCGAGGGTGCGGATGTGCAGGCCACGAACGGTCCAGCCGATGCCGTCGCTGTCCGGCACGACCTCCTTGATGGTGACGCGGGCCAGGTTGGGGATCTCGATCTCGGTGTTGAACGGCACGTCGACGGGGATGGCCTCGCCACCGATGGTCAGACCGGTGAGTGCGGTGCCAGCAGCAGCCTCCTCCAGCGTCTGCTCGGTGCAGGTCGTGGTGGACACGGCGGCGACCGCGTCGGCGGTCACGACGTGGGCGTCGCCGACGGCGGGCTGCAGCAGGTCGACATCGGTGGTGACGGCGGTGCCGCGGGCCATGGGTGCGAAGATGTCGGCCTCGACCGTGATCTCCGCGACGTTCGCCCCGCCGGCGGAAGGGCCGTCGCCGACCGGGCCGGCGTCGAGCACCGAGTCACGGGCGTTGGGCATCATCGCGTCGCTGGCGGTGACGCTGAGGAAGGGCTCGGGCTGGATGTGGACGACGTCGTTGCCGAGCAGGTCCACGTCCGCCTCGAACCCGAAGGCATCGGCCGCAGCGGCGGCGCGCCGGGACGACGCTGAGCGCCTCCTGGGCGCTGGCCGGCACAACCGTGGCCAGCAGCGCAGCCACCACGGCCACCGCCACTGCCATCGCTGTCGTTCGTCGGGCTGCAGGATTCCGTCCGTGCGCCCCCGTGCTCGCTGCTGACATCGCGTTGCTCCCGTCTTTCGGCACGACGGGAACGAGCCCGTGCGCCTTCGCTGTGTGTACGCAACGCACATCGACGGGCTAGTACGGAATCTTTAGGTGGTTTGTCGTTTCGGTAATTACTTCTGACTAGTCCCCACCGATGGAGAGGGCGGCGACGAAGGCCTCCTGGGGGATCTCGACCATCCCGACGGCCTTCATCTTCTTCTTGCCCTCCTTCTGCTTCTCCAGCAGCTTGCGCTTCCGGGAGATGTCACCGCCGTAGCACTTGGCCAGCACGTCCTTGCGGCGTGCCTTCACGGTCTCGCGGCTGATGATCTTCGCGCCGATGGCAGCCTGGATCGGGACGTCGAACATCTGGCGCGGGATCAGCTCCTTGAGCTTGCCGACCATGGCCTTGCCGTACTCGTAGGCCTTGTCGCGGTGCACGATGGAGGAGAAGGCGTCCACGGGCTCGCCGTTGAGGAGCACGTCGACCTTGACCAGGTTCGCCACCTGCATCGCGGCGGGTTCGTAGTCCAGGGAGGCGTAGCCGCGAGTGGACGACTTCAGCCGGTCGAAGAAGTCGAACACGATCTCCGCGAGCGGCATGTTGTAGCGAAGCTCGACCCGCTCCTCGGTCAGGTAGTCCATCTTGAGCATCGTCCCGCGACGCTTCTCGCACAGCTGCATGACCGCACCCACGTACTCGCTGGGCAGGTAGATCATCGCATCGACGGTGGGCTCCTCGATCCGCTCGATCTTGTTGGGCTCGGGCAGGTCGGCGGGGTTGGAGACCTTCAGGACCGAGCCGTCGACCAGCGTGACGGTGTAGGCCACGTTGGGGGCGGTGGTGACCAGCGGGATGTTGAACTCGCGGTCGAGCCGCTCGGAGATGATCTCCATGTGGAGCAGGCCGAGGAAGCCCGCGCGGAACCCGAAGCCGAGCGCCACGGAGGTCTCGGGCTCGAAGTTGAAGCTGGCGTCGTTGAGCTGCAGCTTGTCCAGCGCGTCGCGCAGGTCGGGGAAGTCGCCTGAGTCGACCGGGTACAGGCCGCTGAACACCATCGGCGTCGGCTCGCGGTAGCCCGGCAGCGGGGCAGGCGCGGCGTTCTTGCCGGCCAGGGTGATGGTGTCACCGACCTTGGCCTCGCCGACCCCCTTGATGGCGGCGGTGAGGTAGCCCACCTCACCGGGACCGAGCTCCGCGATGGGCATGGCCTCCGGGGAGGTCACGCCGAGCTCGTCGATGACGCCCTCGAACTCGGTGGCCATCATCCGGATCTTCTCGCCCGGGTGCATGCGTCCCTGGACGACACGGGCGTAGACGATCACGCCGCGGTAGGCGTCGAAGATGGAGTCGAAGATCAGCGCCTGGGTCGGGGCGTCGGGGTCGCCGCTCGGCGGCGGGACGCGGTCGACCACCTGCTCGAGCACCTCGGGCACCCCGATGCCGGTCTTGGCAGAGACCTTGAGGATGTCCTCGGGCTCGCCGCCGAGCAGCGCACAGATCTCCTTGGCCACCTCCTCGGGACGAGCGGCCGGCAGGTCGATCTTGTTGAGGACCGGGATGACCTCGAGGCCCGCATCGATGGCCAGGTAGAGGTTGGCGATCGTCTGCGCCTCCATGCCCTGGGCCGCGTCGACGAGCAGGATCGCCCCCTCGCACGCGTTCATGGCCCGCGACACCTCGTAGGAGAAGTCGACGTGGCCCGGCGTGTCGATCAGGTTCAGCAGGTACTCCCCGCCGTCCTTGGACTTGTAGGGCATCCGGACGGCCTGCGCCTTGATGGTGATCCCGCGCTCGCGCTCGATGTCCATCTTGTCGAGGTACTGGGCGCGCATGTCGCGCTCGGAGACCAGCTCGGTCACCTGCAGCATGCGGTCGGCCAACGTCGACTTCCCGTGGTCGACGTGGGCGATGATCGCGAAGTTGCGGATGCGCTCGATGGGGTAGGTCATGGCGAGGATCAGAGTAGCCGCGCGAGGAGCGAAGCCCGCGAGGACCGAGTGCCTCGAAGAAGCCCCGCGCCCCGGGCGCCCGCGTGGGCCGCTCACCCGCAGCGCCCGGGACACCCGCGCTGATGGAATCGACCCCACCCTCGGACGGATTCGTCCCCGGCTCGTGGCCGACGCGTCGGCTTTCCGCGGCCGAACGGATGGAATCGACCCCAGACGACCGTTCGATCCGCGCGGAGTGGGGTCAATTCCATCCGGGTGAGGGTGGGACGGCGACGGGGAGGGAGGGGCGGCGACGGGGAGGGAGGGGCCTCGGGCCGGGCCGTGGTGGGGCCGGCGGCGTGGCCGAACGGCCGTGGTGGACACCCTTCGGCGCCGCTGGTATTCTCCAGCGTTCCTGCCGCGCCTGCGGCATGTTGGCGTGCCCGGCCGATTCGACCACCGGCCAGTGGCCCCGCAACGAGACGTCTCCACCCTGCCTCCCAGAACGAGGAACATTCCATGGCGAACATCCAGAGCCAGATCAAGCGCAACCGTCAGACCGAGCGGGCCCGCATCCGCAACAAGGCCCAGCGCTCCGACCTGAAGACCTTCATCAAGAAGTTCGACCAGGCCGTCGAGTCCGGCGACAAGGACGCGGCGACCACCGCCCTCCGCGACGCCGCCCAGAAGCTGGACAAGGCCGTCTCCTCCGGCCTGATCAAGAAGAACAACGCGGCCAACAAGAAGTCCCGCATGGCTGCTCGGGCCAACGCCCTGTAGCACCCGCTCCCGGCCACCGGGGCCGGAACGCACCACGGCGACCCCCACGGGGTCGCCGTTGTTGTGTCCGGACCCACCCCGGTCACCGGTCACGCGCAGGAGCCGGAGAACGCCAGCGGCCGCCTCCCCGGGGGAAGGCGGCCGCCGTCGGCGGGACCTGGATCAGCCGAGGGCGTCGACCACCGCCTCCGACACCGCGCTGGTGCCACCGAGGACGGTGATGCGCGGCGGCGTCAGGTCGGCCAGCACCGTGCTGACCGTCTCGGGCACACGGTCGACGTCGACCAGCAGCAGGACGCCGTCCTGGATCACCGCGACCGGCACGGCGGCCAGCGCGTCGGCGAAGGTCCCGGCGGTGGCGATGAACGCCACCTCGGCGCTGCCCAGCTCGGTCGCGGTCAACGCGGCTGTCTCGTAGCGGTCCGCACCGGCGATCCGGCGCGGCGTCACACCGGCCAGGTCCCCGACCTCGGCGACCACGGCGTCGGTCACGGCAGCGGTGCCACCCATGACGATCACGTCGGAGGGGGCGAGCCGCTGGATCTCCGCGGCGGTGACGTCGGGGACACCGTTGCCCTGGACCAGCAGCACCGGGGCGTCACGCCGGCCAGCGAGGACACCACCGGCCAGCGCATCGGCGAACGATTCGCCGGTCGCGATGACCACCGTCCCACCCGGCTGGGCGAAGTGGGCCGAGACCGCGGCGGCGGTACCGAACCTCGTGTCACCAGCCAGGCGCAGGACCGTGGCCAGCTCGGCGAGCTGTGCCTCGGCGGCCTCGCTCATCACGGCGGTGCCACCGGCGATGATGATCTCCGACGGGGCCAGCCGCTGGATCTCGGCAAGCACCTCCGTCGGCACCGTGTCGCCGGGGCTCAGCAGCACGGGACCGTCCGACAACCCGGCCAGCGGCCCGGCGGTCAGCGCGTCGGGATAGTCGTTCGCGGTGGCCACCACGACGGTGTCGGCACCCTCGGGGAAGCTGGCCTCGGAGAGGGCGATGGCGGTGCCCACCCGGCTCTCGCCGGCGATCCGGTCGACGGTCCCCGCACCGGGATCGGTGGGCTCGGGGTCGGTGGGCTCGGGGTCGGTGGGCTCCGGGTCCGTCGGTTCGGGGTCCGTCGGAGCAGTCGGCTGCACGAACGGGTCGCCCAGGTCATCGGTGGTCGCCGCGCCACCGTCGGCCCAGATCAGCCAGTCGACGAGGTCCTTGTCCAGGCCCTTCAGCATGTCGCGGAACAAGGTGTCGGCACCGGTCACGACGACGCGTTCGCCGTCGGCGAGCTCACCGGCAACGGTGACGGCCCGGCCGATGGTCTCCGCCTGCGGGTAGGAGTCGACCGCAGCCCAGTGACCGGCGCGCATGACGCCACCGGCGGCGCCCTCCAGGACGGTCTGCACGGCCTTGTAGTCAGCCGGCAGGTCGCTGAAGAACGACGGGCCGTAGACGAAGGTGACGTCCTGGGCCGGCCGGCCCGGCATGACCTCGGAGTCCGCTGCCTGCGCCACGCTGATCGTGCCGTTGGTGGAGCGCGACACGGTGTTGCGGGTGGGGGTTGCCAGGCCAGCTGCGGCCAGGGTGTCGACGGCGGTGCCGTAGGCGACGACGCCACCACCGGCCTCCATCCACTCGGCGAGGGCCACGTACCCATCGGCGGTGACGCTGCGGGGGGCCCCGTCGAGGTACAGGACGTCGACATCGTCCAGCGACACGTCCGGGTCGGTGCCGTTGACGGTGGCCGTGCCGACCGGCACGACGTCGAGCCCCAGCACGTCGGTCATCACGTACAGCTCCGGCCCGGACACGTTGGTGCCGACGACGAACGGCTCGAGCACCGTGCGGTCCTCGGGCAGGGACGCCAGCGGCGTGAACGTGATGTCGGTGGTCCGGGCGATCTCAAGCAGCAACGGACGGGCTGACGGCGCGACGAGGACGCGACCATCGGCGGCACGCTGCACCGTCACCCCCTCGTCGTGCAGCCGGTTCAGGACACCCACGTCGGACGCATCACGGATCTGGAACGCGTAGGCGACGGCGTCACCGGCGACGACCCTGCCGCGGGTGGGGGTGTCGCTGACGGGCTCGCCGATGTCGAGCAGCGGGTCGTTGGCGACGCGCTCCACGGTTGCACCCCACAGGTCCGACAGGCTCCACCCGGAGATGTCGTACATCGCGTTGATGCCGCGCGGGGTGATGTCCTGTCCGATGTCGAGCAGGGTCTGGGCGATCGACCGCTTCGTCTGGGCCATCGGGACGACCCAGCTGCCGGTCGGATAGGTGGTCCCACCGATGCTGGTCGGACGGCTCAGCTGGGTGACGACGACGTCCTGGCTGATCAGGAAGTCGACCAGGCGAGCAGCGGCTGCGTCGCTCTCCTGCCCGGCACCGACCGGCAGCACGTAGGCGTCGGGATAGTCGGTCTCCCACAGGTCCAGGGCGTCGAAGTGCGGGAACGCCCCGTCCAGCAGGTTCTCGTTCTGCTGGCCGGCGGCGGTCACGCCGCGGACGTTCCACTCGATCTGGTCGGCCAGCAGGTCGTCACGGCTGGACATCCCCTCGAGGATCGTGCCGTCGATCGAGGCACGCGCGAACTCGGTGTTGACCGACACGCGACGGGCCCGCTCCTCGGGGGTCAGGGACCCGCTGCGGGGGTTCAGGGGAACCTCGACGGTGTGGCCGCTGCCGCCGTGGTAGATCGCGTACATGCCGATGAAGATGGGCGGCCAGTCGTCCCAGCCCTGGTCGTCATCGCGGTAGGGCAGGTACGTCTCGGTCCGACCGGTGCCGTCGAGGATCGTGGTGCGACGGAACGCCTCGGACTCCATCGAGAGGGCCGCGTCGTAGGCGTTGGGCAGGTACAGGTCGTACTCGTAGGCGAAGTTGTGCGGCGGGGTGCACGGCTCGATCAGCCCGGCGGAGCCGACGTAGCCGTGGATGTCGATGAACAGCAGCGGGGTGGTGCCGGTGATGACATCCCGGACGATGTGGGTCTCGGGCTGGCTGCCGGTGACGGAGTCACGGTTGAGGTCGAAGCCGTTGCTGTTGGCTCGCTGTCCCATCACGCGACCGTCGGGGTTGGACGTCGGCACGATGGTGATGACGTAGCTGCTGAGCACCTCGTCGACGGTCGGCAGCGCCGCGATCTCCTCGGCGGTGAGGTTGTCGAGGTTCTCCGTGATCGGGTCGCTCCCGTCCGCGGCGGCGACGTACTCGATGAAGTCGAGCGTGCTGTCCAGGCCCTCGTACTCGTTGCCGTGGATGTTGCTGTTGATCGTGATGTGGGGCCGGTAGTCGTCGTACCCGCCGTTCTCGAACAGCTCCCGGGCGGCTTCCGGGTCCTCGACGAGCAGCGTCTCCAGCGCCTCGTTGGCGGCCGCGTCCTCGGCCGACCACGGCGCCGTGAGGTCCACCACCGGGATCTCGCGACCCTCGACGGACGCTCCGGCCACGCGCACGTCGATGCGGGGCGAGGTCGCCGCGGCACACAGGCGCGGGGCAACGTCCTGATACGGCGTGACCCCGATGAAGAACGACGAGTCGTCGGGGTCGGGCGGGTAGAAGCTCAGCGGGCAGCTGGTCTGGGCGAAGCTCGATTCAGCAGCGATGGGTGTGGCGAAGTCCGATGACGGCGGGGCGTCATCGCTGCGGATCGGATCGTCGCTGACGTCGTCAGCACGGACTCCCGCCAGGATCTCGTCGTTCAGGCGGTCGCTGTCGAAGTCCAGCTCCGGCGTCGCAGCGACGGACGCGGTGGCGGGCAGCAGGGCCAGGACGAGGGCGAGCAACACGAGGCGTGCAAGGGCGCGCAACATCAGTTCTCCACGGTCGATATCGGACGGTGCAACGGCGGGTGCACCGAGGCGGGTCATGCTCGACACGCCGTGGGTCACCGGAACGTCGTTCCGATTTCCGTTCCGTGACATGTCCGACAATCAGACAGCTGAACTGCATTCAGTCAAACGGTTGGTCGATTCGACGCGGCCAGGGCAGCCTCCGCAGCCTGGTGACCGGCCATCCCGTGCACCCCGCCTCCCGGCGTCGTCGAGGCCGATCCGATCCAGATCGACGGGTCCGGGGTGGCCCACGGCACCAGCTGCGGGCGGGGCCGGAGGAGCAGCTGCAACCCCCCGTGGCTGCCGCCACCGACGTCCCCGCCGACGAGGTTGGCGTCGAAGGCCTCGAGGTCGGCGGTGGTGGAGGCGTGGCGGCGTTCGACCAGGTCCCGGAACCCGGGTGCGAAGCGTTCGATGCGGCGCTCGATCGCCTCGGTCATGTCTCGCGTCGACCCGTTCGGCACGTGGCAGTAGACCCACACGGTGTGCTTGCCGTCGGGCGCTCGGCTGGGATCGAAGCGGCTGTGCTGGGCGAGGACGAGGAACGGCTCGCGGGCGTGGTGGCCAGCGGCCACGACGCGTTCGGCCCGCGCCACGTCGTCCACGGTGCCGCCGACGTGCACGGTGGCGGTCCGGTGCAGGTCGGGGTCGGTCCACGGGATGGGCCCCGACAGGCCGAGGTCGAGCTTGAACAGCCCGGGGCCGTAGCGGAAGCGGGCCAGCGACGAGCGGTACCCGACCGGGAAGTGGTCGCCGGTGATCCGCAGCACCTGCAGCGGCGTCAGGGCAAGGACGACGTGGTCGGCCGGCGGGATGTCGGCCATGGAGCGTACGGCGTGCCCGGTGCGCACCTCGCCCCCCAGGGAGAGGAGGCAGTGGTGGAGCGCGTCGGCCAGGGCGCCCGCTCCTCCGCGGGGGAACGGCCACCCCACCGTGTGGACCGTGGCGCCGAACATCAGCGCGAACGAGCTCGTCAGGGGCCGGTCGAGCGGCAGGACGGCATGCGCGGCATGGCCGGCGAAGAGGGCACGTGCCGCGTCCGTGCGGAACAGGCCCTTGGCGTACCAGCGGGCGGGCACGGCGGCCTGCACGCCGAAGCGGGCGGCGAACAGCGGATGGCGTGGGACCCGCAGCACCGGTCGGAGGGAGAGGTCCATCAGGTCCTCGAACCGGTCGGCGAGGGGCTGCACGACACGGCGATACGTCGCCCCGTCCCGCCCGAGCCCCTCGACGGTGCGGTCGAGGTCGTGCCACGCGATCGCCGAGCGGCCGCCGTCCAGCGGATGGCCGACCGACGCCGGCGGGGTCACCCACTCCAGGCCGTGGGACTCGAGGTCGAGCTCGGCGAAGAACGGTGAAGCCCTGGCGATGGGGTGGATCGCCGATCCGAGGTCGTTGACCCAGCCGGGACCGAGCAGGGGCGCCGACCGGCAGGCCCCGCCGATCCGGTCGGCGGCCTCCAGCAGCAGGACCGAACGTCCGGCTCGGGCGAACGTGATCGCGGCGGCCAACCCGTTCGGCCCGCCCCCGACGACGACGGCGTCGTGCCCGGCGCCACGCGTCCTCCGCTGCCTCACCGCCCCACGACCGTTCCCTGCACGGGATCGGGCCACGGCTGCTGGGCGAGCGCCTCTGCGACGGGGGCGGCACCACGCAGCAGGACCCCGTCGGCGGCGTCGATGATCCGCCAGGACCACGTCGCGTCGTGCATCGGCTGGGACTCCACAGCGACGACACGAAGCTGGCCGGGGGCGAACCCGCACCGTTCCTGCACGGCCGCCAGCAGCTGCTCGTCGTGCAGGTGCCCGTCGCCGAAGTTCCAGCCCAGCGCCATGCCCGCGACGAGCTCGCCCTCCCGGATGACCCAGTCGTCGGGGTCCTCCACCGCCCGGCAGATCAGCCGCTGGACCAGCCGCCCGTGCAGGTGCATGGCCCTGAACGCAGGAACGCGGGACAACGAGACCTCGTTGGCGTCGTCGTCGTAGAAGCGCCGCAGCTGGGTCAGCAGCTCGTCGGCGACCTTCGGCACCTGCCGGTCGAACCGGGCCAGCGCCTCGGGCGTGAACAGCCACGTCGACGTCGCCCAGTTCCCGGCGTAGTACCGCATCGACGGGAGGAACGACACCTTGTCCGGACGCAGGTTGCCGACGAGCGGCACCGCCACCAACGCCACCACGAGGATGGCCCACAGCAGCGGCGATCCGAGCTGCCACGGCTTGACGGCCGCGTTGGTGCCGAACAGGACGAGGGCGGAATGGACGAACAGGACGTTCCACTCCTGCGGGACGCCCAGCGCGAAGCTGGAGAAGATCCAGCCGTGGAAGGCCACCATGACCAGCAGGCCGATGGTGGTGCCGGGACCGCCGTCGGAGAGCACCAGGAGCAGGGGGACGAGGTACTCGATGGCGGTACCACCGTGCGCCAGCACCGTGGGGACGGTCCCCGGCCGCAGGTCGTGGGGGTAGGCCCGGACCAGCCTGCGACGCATCGACGGGAACCGGTTGAGCGGATGGTTGGTCAGCATCACGCCGACCACGTACGGGAAGTGGTGGTTGAGCTTGGAGGTCGCGGCCCACCACCAGATCGACACCTGGACGGCCTTGGCGCCGGCCACGACCCCGACCGGCACCTGGGCCCAGGTCGTGCCGGCGGAGATGCCAGCAGACCCGGCGACGGCCATCCCGACGCACAGCACCAGCAGGGTCGTGGCGTAGTGCTCCCCCCTGGATGCGAGGAACACGGTCCTGTCGCGCAGGGAGACGAGCGCGAGGAGCACCAGGACGAGTGCCACGATGGCGGGTCGAACCACGTCGGCGAGCAGCAGGGCGAACCCCGCCGCCAGGTAGGCCGCGTACAGGGCGACGTCGAGGACGGTCCGGCGGGTTCCTGCGATCAGCGGCAGGCGGTCGGGGAAGGGCGGCAGGGTGATCGTGCCGCGCCGCAGCCAGTGGCCGAGCCCCGCGACCGGCGGCCAGTACCGGCCGGTCAGCGGTCCGGAGCCGCAGCCGAACCCCATGCCCTCCCACAGCATGGTCCAGGCGATGGCCTTCACGAACGCGATCGGTGACAGCCACCAGTCGGCGACGCCGCCATCCACGCCCGAGGCACCGACGAACAGGACCCACCCCCCGATCCAGAGGCCGATCTTGAGGAGGTAGAACAGGTATGCGGACACCGGCGCACCGAACCCGCAGTGCACCCAGTCGACGCAGGCGAGGCGGACGCGGTCGTGGTAGGGCAACGTCCGGTACTCGGCCAGGTCGTAGTGCGGCTGCTCGGGTGACATCAGGCCCATGCTTGGGGGAACCTACCCCGCACCCCGCAGCACCGAGGGCTGCATGGCCCGAATGTGGCAGCGGCTCGGCGCTCGGGCAGGCTGTCCACCCGTGACCTCCTCCAGCACCGACGCCGACGACCCCGAGCCCCAGGCCGAGTCCGAGGACGCCCCGCGCGGTGCCGGGCAGCTGCTCGCCGACCGTCGGTTCGGCCCCTACGTCGTCGGGCAGTGGCTGTCCAACACCGGCAACTGGTTCCACAACGTCGCCATCGGCATCGTGGTCTTCCAGGCCACCGGCTCCAGCACGCTGGTCGGCTTGGTCGGTGGGTTGCAGTACGCGTTCACGCTGGTCCTCGCCCCCTGGGCCGGGCAGCTGTCGGATCGGCTCGACCGTCGACGGCTGCTCGTCGGTGCCCAGCTGTCGGGGCTCGGCGGTGCCGTCGGGCTGGCGGTCCTGCTGGTGTTCGTCGACCCCTCCCCCGGGCTGGTGTGGCCGATCGCGCTGTTCACCTGCTTCATCGGGGCCGGCTACGCCATCGGCCTGCCGACCCTCCAGGCCTACGTGCCCTCGCTGGTCCCCCGCCGTGACCTGGCCCAGGCCATCGCGCTCAACTCGGTGACCTTCAACCTGGCACGGGCCATCGGCCCGGCGCTGGCCGGCGGGCTCGTGGCCGCGGCGGGGGCCGCGCTCGCCTTCGGCGTGAACGCCACGACCTTCGCGATCTTCCTCGGGGTGCTGCTCTGGCTGGGGAACCAGCAGGTACCCCCGCGACTGACCAACGCCACGACCGACACCACGGAGGCGTCGCCGTCGGTGTGGGCAGGGCTGGAGCTGGCGCGCCGGGACCGGGCCGTTGCGGTCCCCATGCTGGCCACCGTCGCGCTGGGGTTCGCCACCGACCCGGTCCTGACGCTCGCACCAGCGCTCGCCGAGCGGCTCGGCGCCGGCGCGGCGCTCGTGGGCGGCATCGGGTCGGCGTTCGGCGCCGGCGCCACCGCGTCCTCGCTGGTCGTGCAACCCGTCCGCGATCGCCTCGGCCCCCGCCTGCAGGCCAGCACGGGGCTGGCGGTCCTGGCGATCGGCCTGTCGATCGGTGCGCTGGCGACCGACGCCCTGGTGCTGCTGCCCGGCATGGCCGTGGCGGGCGCCGGGTTCCTCCATGCCACGACCACGCTCAACACGACCCTGCAGCTGCACGTCGACGACCACGTCCGCGGCCGGGTCATGGCCCTGTGGGGGATGGCGTTCCTGGGCGTCAGGCCGATCGCCGCGGGCCTGGAGGGGCTGATCGCCGACAGGGCGGGGGTGACCGTGGCCATGTTCACGGCCGTCGGCACCGCCGGCGTCGCCGCCCTCGCCCTCCTCCGCGAGACCATCCAACGACCGCAGTAGTTGCCCCGTGGCCGACGCTCTGGTGCAATCCCCCTGTGCCACTCGATGAACGGGGGGTGGCGCAGGTCCCTCGAACGGGAGGGCTGGTCCGACGACCGGCTGCAGTCAGGGTCGCGATCCACGTGGCCTGTCCAGACACAGAAGGGAACACCCAGATCGTGAAGTACTCCGCACTTGCCCTTGTCCTCGTGATGGCCCTCGCCGCCTGCAGCAGCGGCGACGACGAGGCCTCCTCCATCGCCTTCGGCGGCGTGGCCGACGGTGACACCGTCTCCAGCCCGGTGACCGTCGACTTCGAGACCACGGGCGACTTCACCGTCGAGGAGGCCGGCGAGGTCAACGACAACGCCGGGCACATGCACGTCATGGTCGACGTCGATTGTGTCGCCGTCGGCGAGACCATCCCCGGCGACGACAACCACATCCACTTCGGTGACGGGTCGACCAGCGCCGAGCTGGAGCTCGAGCCGGGCGAGCACACCCTGTGCCTGCAGGCCGGCGACGGCGAGCACACCGCGCTGGACCTGACCGACGAGATCACGATCACCGTCGAGTAGGCGCACCTCGCGACGCCAGATGCACGCACGGCCGGTCCCCGAGGGGCCGGCCGTCATCGTGCCGGACCGTGCGTGACGCGCGGCGGGTCAGCGCAGGATCTCGCGGTCGGGGTCGGGGACGGGCAGCCGTTCCCGGCTGGCGACGCCCAGCACGGCCCGCTCGATCGCGAAGTTCTGGTCGAGGTCGCCGGACTTGATCTCGAGGTCGCAGGCGGCGAGGTGCTGCAGCGCCGCGGTCAGCTCGCCCGGACCGAAGTTGCGGCGGGCACCCTGCAGCCGGCTGGCCATGGGGCGGGAGATCGACAGCCCCACTGAGCGCCCGTCGACGTTGGCGGCGACGGCGACGAGCTGGCGCATCTTGTAGGTGAGGGCCCCGAGGATCATCACGGGGTGGTCACCGGCCTCGAGGCAACCCCGCAGGAGCCGGAGGGCCGTGGCGGGGTCACGGTCGCACATGGCGTCGGCGACGGCGAACGCGCCGCGGGAGCCGTGGCCGACGACGACCTGGTCGACGACCTCACGGCTGACCGTCTTGCCCTTCGGGGCGGCGGCGCAGGCCTGGGCGACCTTCTCGGCGATGGCGTTGACCGACAGCCCGGAGGCGTCGAGGACCGCCTCGACCGCGTCCTGGGACGCCGAGCGGTCGTGCAGCCGGAACTCGTCGTTGACCAGCGACCGCCAGGCCTTCTCCTCGAACTCGCGAGGCGGGGCGACGTCGACGCGCCCACCGGCGGCCTTGACGACCTTGGCGAGGCCCATGATGGCCTTGGTGCCGCTGGCCATCAGCACGATCGTGGCGGACGCCGTCTCGTGCTCGACCTCGTACTTGAGGGCGTTGGCGGCGACCTTGGGCAGCAGCTGCGCGTCACGGACCACGTAGGCCCGGGGCACCGCGAACAACGACGCCGTGCGCAGGTCGGGCAGGGAGTCCTCACCGAGGTCGCTGCCCCTGACCTCAGTGATGTCGAGCTCACCGCCGGCCTCCTGCCGCAGCTCCGCGAGCAGGCGGTCGGCAGCCCGTCGGACGAGCAGCTGCTCGGGTCCGGTGAACAGGTACGCGGGAGGTCGTGACATCACCGCGAAGTGTACGGAGGCCCTGTGACATCGGGCACGAGCCGTCGGGCGTTGCCGCCGGTGATCGCGGCACGCGCGTCCGCCGAGAGGCCGGCGTCGTCCAGCCAGTCCAGGACCCGCCGGGCCGGGACGGCGGTGTTGGGGGCGTCGGTGCCCAGCAGCAGCCGGTCGTGGTGCGCCTCGAGCTGGGCGGGGTCGAGGTCGACGAGGTCGACCACCACGGGCGTCAGGTCGGCCATGGCGTTGGCGTGGCGCGCGAGGAGTTCCAGCGACCGCGCGGTGGCCGGCTGGGCGCAGTGGGCGATCACGAACGTCGTGTCGGGGTGCCGGGCGCACGCGGTCGACAACGCCTCGAGCTCGTCCGCGTCCGTCCGTCCCGAGACGGCGTGTCCGGCGTGGACGACGACCGGCACGTTCCGCTCCCCTGCGACCGACAGCGCCCCGGCCAGCCGTGGGTCATCGGGGGTGTAGCGGCCGACCGAGCAGTGGAGCTTCAGGACGCGAGCGCCACCGTCGTGCCCCGCCTCGACGTCGGCGGCGGGGTCGTCGTCGGCGGGATGCACGGTCATGCCGGGCACCACGAGGGTCCGGTCGGTGGTCACCATGCGGGCCAGGGCTGCGACGTCGGCGTTCAGCCGTGCTGCCATCCCCGGCTGGTGGGCATAGGGCAGGGTCCACACGGTGGAGAACCCGTCGGCGACGTGCTGCCGCAGGACGTCGGCGGGGTCCAGCGGGTAGGCGAACCGATCCATGCCCATGTCCCGGAACACCCGCCGGATCGCCTGCGCCAAGCGGTCGGGCAGGAGGTGGACGTGGGTGTCGACGAGACCAGCGGTGGGCATGGCGGAGAGGATGGCAGCGGCGCGGCCCGGGGGCGACCAGCCGCCACGCCCACGACGTACCGACGCCGAGGTCGTGGTCGCGTCGTCATCCAGACGACGGGCGCAGGGGTGAGGGGCCGTCGCGGACCGGTAGGCCCTGCTGGGTCCGTCGTTCGTTGTCGCGGACACGCGGTAGGTAGCGGGACCGGAAGACGAGGCTGACCAGCTCGCCGCGGCTGCGGGTGCCGGTCCGGGCGAGGATGCGGCTGGTGTGCTGCTGCACGGTGCCCGGCGTGATGCCCAGCCGACGGGCGATCTGCACGGTCGATCGTCCAGCGATGAGCTCGCGGACGACGTCGCGTTCGCGGCGGGTCAGCCCGTGGGCGGCCATCAGCAGCTCCGACAGGTGCATCGGGTTGGCGGCCTGCAGCACGACGGCCACACGACCGGCCGGCCGCGTCGGGGCGGCGTGCACGTCGAGCCATCGCCCGGACGCACCTCGGGCTCGTGCGGAGGGTTCACCACCGGCCAGCGCGGCCCCGGCGGCGGCCACGACGACCGGTGGCAGCCGATCGAGGTCGCCGTCGAGCTCGTCCAGCCAGCGCGATGCAGCCGGGGTCGCCGAGACCACGTCGTACCAGCGGTCCAGCAGGACCAGCCCGGGCGGGTCGTCGAGGTCGGGCTCGCTGGCCTGCCCGAGGCGTGCGGCGAAGCGGGTGCCCTCGGCCAGGGCTCGGCCTGCCGCAGCGGCCACGGCGGTGTCCCTGTCGTCGAACAACGGCTGACCGGCCTCGCGGTACAGCCCCACCGCCCCCCATGTGGTGCCGTCCCGGGCCCGGAGGGCGAAGACCAGCTCCTGCTCGCAGCCGAAGGGCTGCATCTCCTCGTGGAACTTCCGGGCGAGCTCGGGACGGCCGCCCGTGGCGTCGTGCAGCGTCCCCACCCCCGTGCGAGAGCGGATCACCTCCACCATGGCGTTGTGGTCGGGACGGGCGTACTCCCGCGCGAGCCACTCGGCGGGTATGGCGTGAAGCCCCTCCTGGAAGTGACTGGTCACGATGAGGGACTCGGGGTCGACGGTGAAGAAGCACGGCGATCCCGCGTGGGGCAGGGCCTGCTGCAGCAGCGGTGTGACGGTCCGCCACAGGGTCACGAGGTCCGAGCCGGCCCGTGCTGCGTCCTGCAGACGGTCCAGCACCCGTTGCGTGGACATCACGGCTGGCGCGGCCATTGGGCCACTATCACATTTGTGGGATGGGCACGGAAGCACATCTTCACCAGCATCCGTCGCATGGGCACACGTCTCATCCGCGCGGGCGAGGGGGAGATCCTGGGCCCGCCGCACGGGGTACGGGACCGGTTCGTCATCGACTCGCGGGAGTGGGGTGGACGGGTCGCCCTGGTCGAGCACCTCCTGGCCCCACGGTCCATCGCCGCTCCGATGCATCGCCATTCTCGCGAGGACGAGTTCTCCATCATCCTCGAGGGTCGCGTGTGGGCCCGGCTGGGCGACCTCGAGGTCGTCGCCGAGGTCGGCGACGTCGTGGTCAAGCCACGTGACGAATGGCACACGTTCTGGAACGCCGCCGACGAACCGGCGCAACTGATGGAGCTGATCACCCCGGGTGGCCTGGAGGAGCTGTTCAGGACGATCGACCACATCGAGGGCGAGTTCGACTTCGCGTCCGACCCGCGGATCCTGCCCTACGGCTGCGACATCGACATGGACGCCACCGTCCCCATCGTCGAGCAGCACGCCCTGACCTTCGGGTAGGCCACGCCCGGGTCTCGGACAGTCCTCAGAGGTGGCTCGGACGGCCTCGCACTCCGCGACCACGGTCGTGGGTCTCGATCCAGCCCACGCCGACAGGAGACCTCGTTGGGCAACAACACCTAGTCGAGGGCGACCACCACGTCGCCGTCCAGGTCGGTTCGACGCACATCGACGCCGACCAGGTCGGTCAGCACGTCGGGATGGGGATGGCCGAACGGGTTGCCCGCGCCCGTGCTGATGATCGCCACGGCCGGCGTCGTCGCCGCCAGGAACCCCTCGGCGTTGGTCGCGCCACCGTGGTGCGGCACCTTGAGCACGTCGACGTCGATCAGCTCCGGAGCGGACAGCAGCCGCGTCTGGGCGATCACCTCGGCATCGCCGGTGAGCAGCGCGCTCGCACCGCCGTCGACCCGCAGCCCGAGGACCACCGAGCTCTCGTTGGCGTCCAGCGCGATCCCGCCGGGCGGCGGGGACAGGACCCGGACGTCGAGGCGGCCGAACCGCCACGCGCTGCCCTCGTGGACCGGCTGGACGTCGACTCCGGCGGCCTCGGCCTGCGCCACGACGCCGTCGGGATCCTCCACCGCCGTCGGTGCCAACGGCCCGATCACCAACGCACCGACGTCCATGTCGTCGAACAGCCCGTCCAGCCCCGCCTGGTGGTCGTCGTGTGGATGGCTCAGGACGACCAGGCGGAGGGTGTCCACGTCGTGGCGGCGCAGGGCCTGACGCAACGCGACGGGGTCCGGGCCGCCGTCGACCAGCATCCAGCCGGCGGTGCCGTCCCCGACCAGCACCGCGTCCCCCTGTCCGACGTCGAGCGCCACCAGCACCACGCCCTCGCCGAGGGTGCCGGCCGGCGCGCCGACCAGGACGACGACCACGATCGCCACCGAGGCCACGGCTCCCGACGCACCGCCCGCCAGCCGTGGGGCGACCACCCCAGCCCGGACCGCTCGGACAACCATCCAGCCGAGCAGCCCCGCCCCCAGGACCCACGGGGCGACCCGATCGACCTGCTGGCCGACGGAGCCGCCGAACGTCTCGGCGGCCCAGACCACCACCGACAGCGGTCCACCCGCCAGCCGCCCGACCGCCACCGCCGTGGTCGGACCGACCGTGGCCAGCAGCGCGGTGGCGACACCCAGCACGCTGCCGACCGCAGCCGCCGGGACCGCCACGACGTTGGCGAGCAGCGCCGAGGCCCCCACGTGCCCGCCGACCGCCAGCAGGACCGGCGCGACCGTCGCCTGGGCGCCGATGGTGGCGGCGAGGACGGTCCGCAGTCCGTTGGGCCCGGGGATCAGCTCACGCACCCGGGGGGTCACGACCAGGACCCCGATCGTCGCGGCGACCGACAGGACGAAGCCGATCCGACCGGCCAGCAACGGGTCGAGCAGCACCGCGAGCAGCACGGCCACGGCCAGCAGGTGGGCGGTGTCACGCAGCCGGCCGAGCAGCGCGGCGACCAGGACCAGGCTGGCCATCAGGGCGGCACGCAGCACGCTCGGCTCCGCCCGGACCAGCACGACGAACCACCAGACCGTCGCCAACGAGACCGCCCACCCCGCACGACGACCCACCCCGAACAGCAGGCACGCACCCAGCATCCCGCCGACGACCAGCGCGACGTTCGAGCCGGAGACCGCGACGAGGTGCGACAGACCGGCCGCGTCGACGGCGTCGGCCAGGGATGCCGGCTGGCCCCGGACGTCACCGGTGACCAGCCCCGTCAGCAGGCTGGCCCGAGCCTCGTCGAGGGACCGTCCGGCGACGGTCCGCAGCCGCTCCCGCAGCCACGTGGTGGTGGCAAGCCACGCCGGCGGCCCTCCGAGGGCGTGCAGCTCGATCGCGCGCACCTCGACGGCCGCCCCCTGTCGGGCGAACCACGCGGCCGCGTCGCCGTCGATCGCCGCGGCGAGCCCCGCAGCGCTCGCGGGCGCGCCCATCGGTGGCGACGGCGCGGTGCTGCGCAGCACCACACGCTCCCGGGTGGTGACCGGGGCCTCGCCCGGCACCGTCAGGGTTGTCACCCGGGCGAACGCCCACCAGCCCCCGAGCGCACCCGGCTGTGGGTCCCCGACCATCACGACGTCCAGCTGCACCGCCACGTCGCTGGCTGCCGCAGCGGCGTCACCCCGGACACGTTGGGCCAGCGGTCCGCCGACGACGGCAGCAGCACGGCCGGCACCGCCGATGCCGGCCACGACGGCCGTCAGGACCGCCGCGACCACCGTCCATCGCACCTGCCGCCCCGACCGCTGGCCCACCTCGGGACCGCGACGGGCCACGACGCCCAGCATCGCGCCGAACAGCAGGACACCAGCGAGGCCGATCGCCCAGGACGACGACACCGACCCGAACCCGACCCAGCTGCCGACGAGGGCACCAGCCCATCCCGCCGCGGCGACCACCGATGCGGTCGGCCCGGTCACACGCCCACCCGCGCCTCGAGGTCGGCGAAGCGTGCCGGGCCGATGCCGGAGACCTCCAGCAGCTGCACGACGTCGCTGAAACCCCCGAGCTGCTCGCGGTGGGCGACGATGCGCTCGGCGGTGACCGGGCCCACCCCGGGGAGGTCCTGGAGGTCCGCCACGGTGGCGGCGTTGAGGTCCAGCCGTCCGTCGGGCAGCAGGACGGGGCCGCTGGTCCCGGTGCCGGGGACCCCGCCGGGACCAGCCGCCACCGGCGCGGGGGTCGTGCCGTCGGTCACGACCACCTGCTCGCCGTCGACCAGGACGCGTGCGAGGTTCAGCACCGTGGTGTCGGCGCCGGGCGCCACCCCACCGGCCGACGCGATGGCGTCGGCCACCCGTGCACCCGCCGGCAGCTCCACCAGCCCGGGTGCCACGACGAGTCCGGCGACGTCGACCACGACGGTCGCCGCTGGTTCGGCTGCGGACGGGTGGTCACCCGCGGCAGTCCCCTCCCCCGCTGCACTGCCCGGCGGCGACCGGCCGGCGGACGGCCCGCCAGCGGCCTGCTCGTCGTCGGCTTGCTCGTCGGCGAAGCCGATGGCGATGGGTGCCCGGTCCGCGTCAGCGGCACGGTCGGTGCCGGTCCACCACACGACCGCGGTCAACGCCACCGCCCCGGCCAGCAGGATCGCGAGCGCCGCAACCTCGGCCGGGGTCATCCCGGCACGCCTGGCCACCTCGGTCCACCGGTCGCTGCCCACGGCCCCATGCTGGACACGACGGGGTCGTCGTGGACCGCCGCGTCACCACGGGTGTGGACAACTTCCCCCGCCCCGCCACACGACAGGCGGGTGGGTCACCCCTGGCGGGGAGGGCGGCTAGCCCTCCTCGACGAAGCGCGTGGCCTGGGCCACCCAGTCGTCGCGGCGGATGCGGCCGGGGAACTGGGGCAGGCGGGCCTGCAGCTCGTCGACATCGTCGTCGTCGAGGGCGGCGAGCTGGGCGAAGGTGGTGATGCCCTGCTCGTTCAGCATGGCCTCGAGCTTGGGCCCGACGCCGCTGATGCGCTTGAGGTCATCAGCCGGTCCGTCGGGGGCAGTGGTGAACGGCCCGTGGGGCGGTGTGGGCAGCGGGCCCGGCTCGGCGCCGGACGGCAGCACGATCTCGGCGGTGTCGGCCTCGGAGAGGTCGGCCGCGTCGTCTGCGTCGGGTTCGGGCATGACCGTGTCCGGCGGACGCACCGACGCGCTCTCGCGAGCCGGGGACGGCGTCATGAACGGCTCGCTCGGCGACGACGGGGCCAGCTCACCCACGCCGTCCTGGCGCTGCTTGAGCACCACGGCAGCGCCTCCGGCGAGCACGACGAACAGCAACAGCTTTCCAGGACGAATCCGCATGACAGCAGACGCTACCGCGAACGACGCCCCGCAGGCACACCGGCCGGGCCGTCTACCATCCTCGGCGCCATGAACTCCTCATCCCTGTGGGCGGGCAACGCCCCCATCGCCGACGCCTGCCTGAGGCACCCGTTCGTGACCGGGCTGGCCGACGGGTCCACCTCGCTGGACGCCTTCCGCCACTACGTCGGGCAGGACGCGTTCTTCCTCGACGCGTTCGCGCGCGCCTACGCGCTGTGCCTGGCCAAGTCGCCCGACCCGGAGGCGCTCCGGGCCTGCCGGACCCTCCTCAACGGCGCGATGGACGAGCTGGACCTGCACGCGGCCTACGCCGCGGAGTGGGACGTCGACCTGCACCCCTCCCCCACCCCGGCGACACGTGCCTACACCGACTTCCTGCTGCAGGTCGCCGCGCTCGAACCGATGTCGCACGCCCTGGCCGCGATGGCGCCGTGCATGCGGCTGTACGCCTGGCTCGGCCAGCAGCTGCTGCCCGACCTCGACCCCGGGTCGCCCTACGCCGGGTGGGTCCGCACCTACGCCGATCCCGAGTTCGAGGCGCTCGCCGCCACCCTGGAGGCCCTCATCGACCGGCTGGGTGGTGACCCCGGGCGCATGGCAGAGCACTACGCCACCGCAATGCGCCTGGAGCTGGACTTCTTCGCCAGCGCCCACGCGATCGGTGCGGCACCGTGACGACCGCCTCGACCGCCCTGCTGACCGCCGACCGGGAGCGCTGGGCGAGGGCCACGACCTCGCCGTTCCTCGACGGGACCCGCGACGGCACGCTGGACGATGCGGCGTTCGACCGGTGGCTCGAGCAGGATCACCGGTTCGTCGAGACGTTGGTGCGGGCGTGGGGCCTGCTGCTGCGGACCGCACCCCGGACCGACTTCGCGCTGGTCAACGGCGGGATCAGCGCCTTCGTCGCCGAGCTCGAGTGGTTCGAGGAGATCGCCGCGCGTCGTGGCCTGGACCTGACCGGGCCGGAGCTGCCGGAGACGGCTGCCTACAACGCCGCGTTGCTGCGCCTGGCCGCCCGCCCCTACCCCGAGGCCGTCACGGCGATGTGGGCCGTCGAGGCGGCGTACCTGACCGCTTGGCAGGGCGCGCTGCCCGGAGCACCGGCGTTCGAGGAGTACGTCACCCACTGGGCCAACGACGAGTTCGCCGGGTTCGTCACCGACCTGTCGATGGTCGTCGACCGGGAGCTGCCCGACGGTCCGACCGCCGCGGCCCGCGCGGCGTTCGACGAGGTGCTCGACCACGAAGCCGCGTTCTGGTCGATGACCCTGCCGGGCTGACCGCCTGCGCTGACGAGCCATCCCACCGCGAGGGGGAGAGGGTCAGCTGACCGGGCCGAGCACCCGCCGCAGGTAGGGCGACTCCAGGACCCCCTGCGGGTCGAGCCGCCGTCGCACCGACGCGAAGTCGTCCCAGCGCGGGTACAGGCCGGACAGCTCCTCGGCGCCGAGGGTGTGCATCAACCCCCAGTGCGGCCGCCCGCCGAAGCCCCTGCACAGCTGCTGCACCATCCGGAACAACGCCGTGTAGGGCATGCCGCGCACGGTGCGGACCGACACCACGACCGACTCGCGGTCCCACATCGGTGACAACCATGCGCTCGTGTCGGCGGCGACGGGACGGACCCGCACCGGCAGGACCAGCGGCAGGTCGTCCCTCGCCACGAGCGCCTCGAGCTGGCGGATCAGCGGCACGAGCACGTCGGCCGGCACCGCGAAGGCCATCGCCTGGAACCGCAGCGGCGGGAGGGCCCGTGCCGCCTCGTGGCCGGGCCGGCGGCTGGCCACGTCGGCGGTGGTGGCCGCCAGCAGCTGGGCGGCCAGCCCCGACCGTTCGGGGAAGGTGCGGGCGGCCTGCCCCGCCAGCCAGGTGCTGCCGCGGTCGGCGACGCGGTCGGCGGCCCGCCGGACGGTCATGGAGGGGGTCGGGGTTTCGTCGGTGATGTCCCCCAGGCGCAGCCTCGCCCATCCGGTGTGCGGCAGCCAGGAGAACTCGGCCAGGTCATGGTCGGCCGCGTGGTGGGGGAAGTCGGCCAGGACGTCGTCGAGCCGGACCTTCGCCGTCCGGGTGGCCAGCACCACCGACGGCGTGACGGCCAGGCGAACCCGGACGATCACCCCCAGCGCGCCGAGCCCGAGGCGTGCGGCAGGCAGGTCGGCCTCGTCGACCCAGCGCAGCGTGCCCGTGCCGTCCACCAGCTCGATGCCCTCCAGCGCCGTGTGCAGCGGCCCCAGCCCCGAGCCGGAATCGTGGGTTCCCGTGGACAGCGCGCCGGCGATCGTCGGTCCGTCGATGTCCCCGAACCGCCGGACGGCGAGCCCTGCCGTGGCCAGCCGGTCGGCGAGCACCCGCAGGGTCGTGCCGCCGCTGACGGTGACCGACCGGCCGTCGGGGGCGATGTCCACCCGGTCGTGATCCAGCGCATCGAGCAGGACCATGGTGTCCTCGGCGCTGGCCACCGGTGTGAAGGCATGGCCGGTCCCGACGGGTCGGAGGGTGCCGCCCCGCTTGCCCACGGCGGTGACGAGCGCGGCCAGCTCGGCGACGGACTCGGGACGGACGAGGTGGGCGGGGTTGGCCTTCACGGCGCCGGACCAGCTGGACCATCGGGGGGAGGGAGGACGTGCCATGGGCCCGATCCTGCCTCGTGCAGCCCCCGTGTCGGCAGGACCGCGGGCAGCGGACGCGCGGCGAGAAAAAGAAAGACGGCCACATCGCCTGAGGGGGTAGCGACGTGGCCGTCTGATCACCACAGTAACGAACGCATCCACTGTTCGCCGAGCAACTTTCACCATCCGTTCAGCGATTTCGGGCGCGCTCCGGAGCACAGGTGGACGGTCGGACAGGGCCGTACCCGGTGCTGCGCGGCCGTGCCTGCGGTCGCGTCAGCCGGTGGCGCCGCGGAGGACGTCCTCGAGGGGTTCGGGGAGGGGAGCCGGATGGACCTCCACACCCAGCCGCTGCAGCAGCGCGCCGGCCTCGGGCAGCGACACCCGACAGCCGCGATGCCTGACGTCGGTGAGGTCGAAGTCGTAGCCGACGGCGCCGGTCAGGTCCGCGTCCACCAGGGTCGCGCCGTCGAAGCGCGCATCGGTGAGGTCGGTGAAACGCAGGTCGGCGCCGGTCAGGTCGCAGCTGCCGAAGTCGACCTCCCGTGCCCGGCAGGCGTGGACGACGAGGTCGGTGAGCGCCACGCCGTGGAAGGTGGCGTAGTCGAGGGTGCAGTCGGCGAAGCGGAGGCCCGGTCCGATGCGGAACGCCGACCATTCCAGACCGGTCCAGTCGACCCCGGCGAGGTTGGTGCGCAGGAAGGTCGTGTCGTCCATCCGCGTGCCGACGAACGATGCGCGACGCAGATGGCAGTCGACGAACCGGCACGACTCCAGCCGTGCACCCGCCAGCGACAGCCCCTCCGCCGTCACCCCCTCGATGG
Organism: Euzebya rosea; assembly: GCF_003073135.1. Taxonomy (NCBI): domain Bacteria; kingdom Bacillati; phylum Actinomycetota; class Nitriliruptoria; order Euzebyales; family Euzebyaceae; genus Euzebya; species Euzebya rosea. The sequence goes on along the minus strand of NZ_PGDQ01000005.1, from coordinate 23,264 downwards.
TGCAGCCGACCAGCTCGGCGCCGTGCAGGCCCTCCAGGTCGGTGAGATGCTCGTCCACGATCACGTCGGTCATCGCGCCACCGTAGGTCGAGGGTGTGTCATCGGCGGGTGTCCCCGTCCGGTGGGATCACCGCTCGAGCTCCTCCGCCAGGCGCGTCGCGACAATGGTGACCAGGGCCCGGTCGGCGTCGGGGGCCTCGGTGGCGGCGACGGGGAAGTAGCCGAAGCGCACGTCCTCGGCGACATCGACGTTCCACGACCCCGTCTCCGAGACCGCGGCGGCCAGTCCCAGCCCCTCCACGGGAGTCCCCAGCGGGTCGTCCCGACTGCTGGCGAAGAGGGACCGGGTGACGTCGTCCCGTGCCACCTCCACCTGCAGGACGATGGTGTGGATGGGGTCGGTGACGGTCCAGCCGCACGTCACGAAGGCCAGGGCGTCGTCCTGCTCGACGGTGGCCGTCGGTGGGGCCTGCGGGACCGCTCCCAGCGCGTCGAGGAAGTCCTCGTCGTCGAGCAGCCGCTCGCACAGGGTGGCGTCGAGCACGCGGACGGCGTCCGGACCCTCCCCCGACTCCGAGGCGTCGCCGGACGGGTCGATCGCCGTGACCCCGGGATCGACAGCGACGGTGTCGACGGGATCGACGTCGCCGTCCCCACCCGTGCAGCCCCAGGCGAACAACAGGAGGAGCGCCACCACCGCGGCACGTCCCGTGGCCTCCACGCGACCGTCCCCTCCCTGCGACACCCGGCCCGACATGATCGGCACACCCTTGCAGACCGCCACCTGGCCGACAAGGTGACCGCGGGGTCCGGGCGGTACGTTGCGGCCGTGACGCCACCGACGACACCCGATGCCGTGCTCCGCCAGTGCGAGGCCCTCCTCGACGCCGACAGCGAAGGGGGACAGGCCAGCGTCGCCGAGCGCATCCTCCGCGGGTACCGGGGGCTGGACGACGCCGGCCGACGTGCGGTGCTGGTGGGCCTCGGACGGCCCATGGATCCGGTGCCGGCCGCGGTCACCGCGGCGGCTGCGGCCTGGGACGAGCAGCAGACCACCGAACGGCTGCAGGCGTTGCTGCGGGCCACCAAGCCACCTCGACGCGAGCTGCTGCGCCGGCTGCACCTCGCACAGGGCGCCACGCGGGCGCTGGTGGACCTCCGCCGGGACCTGCTCGCCGCTGTCGACGACGAACCCGACCTGCAGCGCGTCGACCTGGACCTCCGCTTCCTGCTGCGCTCCTGGTTCACCCGGGAGTTCCTCGAGCTGCGACGCATCGACTGGACCACCCCGGCCTTCGTGCTGGAGCGGATCGCCACCAACGAGGCGGTGCACGAGGTCTCCGACTGGCTGGACCTGCGTGCCCGGGTGAGGCCATCGGACCGACGCTGCTACGGCTTCTTCCACCCGGCGATGCCCGACGAACCGCTGATCTTCGTGATGGTCGCCCTGACCGACACGCTGCCGACCACCATCGCGTCGGTCCTCGAGACGCACCGCGAGGCCCTGGCGGAACCGGACGCGACGATGGCGGTCTTCTACTCCATCTCCAACTGCCAGCCGGGCCTGCGGGGTGTGTCGCTCGGCAACTTCCTCATCAAGCAGGTGGCCGCGACGATCGCCGCGGACCTGCCGCAGGTCCGGACGTTCTGCACGCTGTCCCCCATCACCGGCCTCGCCCGATGGGCCGACGGACCGGCCCCCGACCCCGCTGCCCAGGCCGCGAGGTATCTGGTCGAGGCCCGACGCGACGACGGGCAGCCCCTGGACCCGGTCGCTCGCTTCCACCTGGGCAACGGCGCCGTCCTCGACCGCATCCTGCCCGACGCCGACCCCTCCCCCCGCGGGATGGACCGGGCGTTCGGCACCATGTGCAGCTACCGCTACGACCTGGACCGGGTGGCCGCCAACCACGACGCCTACGCCACCGACGGCACGATCGTGACCGGCCCGGCGGTGGATGCCCTGCTGCGCTGACGGCACTTCCCCGACGTACCCGACAGCCGACCACGGCAGCCGGATACCTGGTCCGAGAACGACGAAACCCGCCGGTTCACGGCGGGTCGTTCGTGGAGCTGAGGGGAATCGAACCCCTGACCTCTACTCTGCCAGAGTAGCGCTCTACCAATTGAGCTACAGCCCCGTTGCGGGTTCGGCAGTGTAGCAGCACATCTGCCGATTCACCCAAACCGGGTTCCCGATCCTCAGCCGTCGGCGGCTGCCACGGCCGGATCGGTGAACGGCACGCGTGGCGCGTCGCTCCACAGCCGCTCGAGGTCGTACACGTCACGCTGCGCCGCCGTGAAGGCGTGCACCACGAAGTCGCCGAAGTCGAGCACGACCCAGCCGGACTCCTTCTGCCCCTCACGACCGATCGGCTTGCGGCCGTGGTGCTCGCGGAGCTGGTGCTCCACCTCGTCCACGGCGCTGCCGAGCTGGCGGTCGTTGGTGGTGGAGAAGACCAGGAAGTAGTCGGTGATCCCGACGAGGGGACCGACGTGCATGATCGCCACGTCCTTGGCCAGCTTCTCGCAGGCGGCCTCGGCAGCGGTCAGGACCTGGTCGCGGATGCGGTCCAGGTCGGCGTCACCGGTGGTGGGGATGGATTCGGTGGAGGTCGGCAAGTCGGCTTTTCGTGTCGGGTCGAGTGTCCGTGTCAACGGGCAACGACACGACTCAGAGGCCGCTTGGTACCCGGTCGTCGCCACCCGTGAAGTCTGCTCCGACGACGATGGTCAGGTCGACGACGCTCTGGGGCTGGCGACTCACCAGAATCGTACCGACGCCCATGGCTGCCCGCACCTGCTCGGCCGCCGCGACCATCGCGGCGGTCTCGTCGTAGATCACGATCTGGGTGACGTCGTGGTCGAAGTCCGGGGCGTTGTCGCTGAGCACGATGCGGAAGCCCAGCCCCTCCAGCGCCGCGTCGACCTGCTGGCCGACCCCCGGCACGCCGACGCCGTTGAGCACCTGGATGGGGACGGCCTCGGCACCGCCTCCCTCGGGGATGGCGCCCGGGAGCTGCTGGAGGATCAGGTCGTCCACGTCGCCGCTGCGCATCTGGTAGCTGGTGGCCAGCTGATCGTCGGCGGTGCCGAGCGGGGTGACGGGCAGCAGGTGGAAGGTCAGCCGGCCGTCGGCCATCGCGTTGCCGAGCCCGCCGAGCAGGGTCGAGACCGCCGCGGGCTCCAGGTCGGTGTCGAAGCCCCCGAGGTCGTCGGCCAGCACCTCCTCGCGGACGCCGTCGTCGGCGAGCAGGGGCAGGACCGCCTCCAGGACCGCCTGCTGGCGGCTGTAGGTGTCCAGCTCGGTCTCGCCGCGCTGCTGGAAGGACCACAGCTGGGCGAGGCGGGGGCCGGGAAGGTGCTGCTCGCCGGTCTCGAACGCAAGGACCCCGGTGCCGTCGTCGGATCGTTCGACGAGCTGGGCCTCGACGTCGACGGTGGCGCCGCCCATCCGGTCAAGCATGCGGCCGAGCTGCCGGTCGTCGATGGCCAGGCCGCCGGCCAGCTCGATGCCGAGGGCGTTCTCGACGGTGGCGACGGTCAGGTCGGTGCCGCCGTACTGCTGGGCGAGGCCGAGGCGGTCCAGCCCGACGCCGGGGATCTCCACCAGCAGGTCGGAGGGGAGGAAGATCACCGATGCCCCGGCGTCGGCGTCGTTGGCCAGCAACGAGAGGCCGACGGCACGAGTGCCGGTGCTGTCGCCGCCCGGCGTCCACGGACTGGTGCGCACCAGCAGCGCGGCGCTGCCGTCGACGACCGCGGCGACCGGGCTCGGCCCGTCCTCAGCGGCGGGAGGGTCGTCGGTGGGGTCGCGGTCGAGGACGACGGAGCCGATGACGACCAGCGCAACGCCGACGCCGATCGCGGCGATGACCGACGCGAGGCGCTGCAGCCGCTTGGCGCGACGGGCGGCGCGCTGGGCCCGACGCCGGCCGGCCTGGCGGCGCGAACGGCGTCCGCCCGCCCGGCGCTGTCGCGGGGCGGGTTCGTCGGTCGGCTGCTCGGTGTCGGTGTCGGTCACGGGTGGTTCCAGGGTCTCCATCTCAACCCCTCACCTCGGCGGCCGCAAGGCCGCGTCCCGTGGTGCCGTAGAGGCCGTGCTTGCGCGCGAACTCCTCGACCTCCCTCGGGATGAGGTAACGAACCGGCCGTCCGGCGGCGAAGCGGGCACGGACGTCGGAGGAGGAGATGGCCAGCGCCGGGACGTCCAGCAGCATGACGCGCTCGGTCAGGTCGTGGTCGCGGAGGGCGGAAAGGTCGTAGCCGGGCCGGGTGGCGGCGACGAAGGTGGCCAGCCGCATGGCCTCCTCGGCGTCCTTCCAGGTGAGGATGTTGAGGATGGCGTCGGCGCCGGTGATGAAGAACAGCTCGGTGTCCTCCAGCCGGTCGCGCAGGTCGCGGAGGGTGTCGACGGTGTAGGTGCTGCCCTGCCGGTCGACCTCCAGCCGGCTGACGGAGAAGTGGGGGTTGGCTGCGGTCGCCAGCACGGTCATCAGGTAGCGGTGCTCGGCGGAGGTGACGTCGTGGTCCTTCTGCCACGGGGCACCCGCCGGGATGAAGACCACCTCGTCGAGGCCGACGTCCACGCGCGCCTGATCGGCGGTGACGAGGTGCCCCAGGTGGATGGGGTCGAACGTCCCGCCCATGATCCCGAGGCGTCGTGGCCGGTGCGCTGCCATGACCACCGAGTCTAACTACACGGCGGTGACTTCAACATCACCCCCACCAGCCACACTGGCCACACCCGTCACGGGCCACGCGAGTCGGCTGCGTCCACCACCCCACGCGTGTCGGGTAGTCACGACGGGCGGCCCGGTATCCGACGAGGTCAGGGGGTGGAGCGGTGCTGCGGGTGGCCGGAGGTGATGCGGCGCGCCTTCATCTCGGCCTCGTGGATGTGACGGACCCCGCCGGCCAGGTGGTCCATGGCACCTCGGTGGGCGGCGCGGACAGCCGACCAGTAGCCGTCGTCGTACTCCTCCACGACCTGGAAGGACCAGCGACCGTCGAGGACGTTGCGACCCACGATCTCGCGCTCGAGCTCGTCGGCGACCTCGTCGTGGCCGGCCTCCCGCAGCTGCTCGACGGCCTCGCCGATCTTCAGGTCGGCGGTCCCGCAGAGCTGGTGGAAGCTGTAGAGGTGACCTCGGGCACGTTCGACGGTCTCGACGGCCTCGCCGAGGGTGCCGAGGGCCCGCACGGTTGCGTCGTCGACGCCGTCGGGGCGGCGGTCCAGGTCGTGGTCGGTGCTCATGGTCCGGGTGGTTCCCAGTTGCCCCGTGGATCACGCATCGAACCGAGCCGATGACCGATCGGTGACGTCGGACCCTCCAGCACTTCACGAGCAGGAACGACCGGCGTAGCGTGACGGGCACATCGAGGTGAGGGGTCCGCAGTGCTCAAGCCACGCTTCGCGATCAACGTGTACACCATCGGCGGCCTGGTCTTCCTGGTCGTCGGAGCCGGCTTGGTCGTCATGTCACAGGCCGTGCCGCTCTCGTCGTTCGTCACGTTGCCCATGGGTGGGGGTTTCGGGCTGATCGGCGTGATCTGGACGGTGCTGGCCGGGCGGCGGGGCAGCCTGCGGGAACCGCGTGGGCTGGCGCAGTCCGGCCAGCGCACGACGGCTCGACTGGCCGCGGTCCAGGCCACCGGGTCGGTCAGCCGGACGAGCGAGTACGGCCCGATCGCCAGCCAGGTCTTCCGCTTGGACCTGGAGCTCGTGCACCCCGCCCGGGGGCCGGTGACGGTGCGTGTGTTCCGCAGCCTGCGGGGCCCGCAGGTCCTGTCCGCCGTGCAGGGGACGGAGGTGCCCGTGGCCGTCGACCCCGCCAACCCACGCCGCATCGCGATCCTGTGGGACCAGGTCGCCCTCGCGCCGCGCGACCAGGCCATCGCGCAGCAGGTCATGCACGCGCTCGGCCACCAGTTCCCGGCCGGGCCGGGCTTCGGCGTCTGACCGCCCCTCCCCCGCCGGGTGATCAGGCGATCGACTCGATGAACGACGCCAGCTGGTTGAGGTTGCGGCACTCCACCATCCGGTCGCACACCAGCGCGTAGTCCGACGCGACGGAGTCACCGGAGTCCCACTGCACGGCGGGTTCGGGGTTCAGCCAGAACAGCCGCTTGGAGTGCTCCTTCATCTCCTTCAGCGCCCAGGTGTTGGCGGCGCGGTAGTTGTTGCGGGCGTCACCCAGCACGATGACCGTCGAGCGCGGCGTCAGCGCCGAGCGGAACCTGCGCGCGAACACCTCGAAGGCGTGCCCGTAGTCGGAGTGGCCGTCGAGCCACACCAGGTCCGCCTCGGTCTGCATCCGCGCCATCCCCCCGGAGAAGTCGCCGTCGGCGAACAGGTGGGTGACCTCGTCGCAGGTGTCGATGAAGGCGAAGGACCGCACCCGCGAGAACTGCCCCTGCAGCGCATGGGTGAACATCAGCGTGAACTTGGCGAACGCGGCCACCGATCCCGACACGTCGCAGATCAGCACCAGCTCGGGCCGATGGATCTTCTTGGCCCGATACGCCGGGTCGATCGGGACGCCCCCGCTGCCCAGCGCCCGACGCAACGTCTTGCGGATGTCGAGCTGCCCGTCGCGGGCACGCTTGCGCTTGACCGCCAGGCGAGTCGCGAGCTTGCGGGCCAGCGGACGGACGGCCTTGCGCATGTGCGCCTGCTCGTCAGCGGTGATGGAGAAGAAGTCGACGTCCTCGGGCAGCGGCCGGGCGGCGCGCTTGGCGATCGCCTCCGGCCCGCGCTGCTCGACCTGGCGGCGACGGATCTCGGCGTCGATCTCCTCGCGGAACCGACGCAGCCTGGCCTCGAACTCGTCGGCCATCAACCGCGAGACGAGGTCGTCCTCGTCCTCGATCCCCGCCTCGCCCATCAGCCGGCGCAGCAGCCCCTTGAGGTTGAAGTTGCGGTAGACGCGATAGGCGAAGTACGACTGCGACCCGTCGGCGTTCTCGACCCGGCCGTAGGACGCGACCGCCTCGCGCGCCATCGCCCGCAGCGCCGCATCATCACCCTGCGTCAGCTGGTCGATCAGGTCGGCGAGGAAGTCCTGGATGTCACGCGGGTCCCCCTCCCCCGGCGCGCTGCCCGCCGGCGCCTCGTCCTCGTCGGGCATGGCGTGGGTCCGCGGGAAGTAGATGTCGAACAGCGTGTCGAAGGCCATCCGGTGGCTGGCCGAGGACGTCAGCGTGGCCGCCAGCGACTCGCGGAACACGTCGCGGTCCATCAGGTCCACGACCCCGGCCGCACGCATCGCGTCCATGCCGTCGCTGATCGCCACCGGCACCCCGGCGTCGCGCATGGCGTGCTGGAAGTCCAGCAGCCGGGCCTGCAGGCCCTTCAGCTGGGGGTCGGGCGGGGTGATGGACGTCATCGGGGGCGCCGCCTAGTTCAGCGACGGGTCCGGCGGGACCGACAGGTGCTTGAGGCCCTTCTCGAGGTCCGCCTGGTACTTCAGGACCACGTTGAGGGTGGAGGCGGCGACGTCGGCGTCGATGGTGTCGAAGCCGAGCGCCAGCAGCGTGCGGGCCCAGTCGAGGGTCTCCGAGATCGACGGGGCCTTCTTCAGCTCGAGGTTGCGCAGGCTGCGGACGACCCGGACGAGCTGCTCGGCGAGCTGCTCGGGCACCTCGGGCACCTTCTGCATGACGATGGCCTTCTCCCGCTCGATCTCGGGGTAGTCCATGTGCAGGTACAGGCAGCGACGCTTCAGCGCCTCCGACAGCTCACGGGTGGAGTTGGACGTCAGCACCACGTAGGGCTGGTGGACCGCGGCGACCGTGCCGAGCTCGGGGATGGTGACCTGGAAGTCCGACAGGATCTCCAGCAGCAGCGCCTCGAACTCGAAGTCGACCTTGTCGACCTCGTCGATCAGCAGCACCGTCGGGGTGTCGACGCTGATGGCCTCCAGCAGCGGGCGGGTCAGCAGGTACTCGCGGCCGAAGATGTCGTCGTGGGTCTCGTCCCACGCGCGCCCCTCGCCCGCCGCCTGGATACGCAGCAGCTGCTTGGAGTAGTTCCACTCGTACAGCGCCTTGGCCTCGTCGAGGCCCTCGTAGCACTGCAGGCGGATCAGCCGGGCGTCCTTGGCAGCCGCGACGGCCTTGGCCAGCTCGGTCTTGCCGACGCCGGCGGGCCCCTCGACCAGGACGGGCTTGCCCAGCCGGTCGGCGAGGTAGGTCACCGTCGCGATGGAGGTGGAGGGCAGGTAGCCCACCGCCTCGAGGCGAGCTTCGGTGTCGGGCAGGCCGGCGAACTCGGTTCCCACGCTGGAGCGTCCCTTCGGCCGCGGGGTGTCGTCCACCCGCGGCGGTGTCGGTGTGCAGTCGATGACTCCGGTCAGTTTAGGTGCCCCCGTCGGCATCGCCCATTCGGCGTCGGTCCCCGGCCGGGGCCGCGCGGGCGGCCGTCCTACAGTGGGCGGCCATGAGCGACTTCTCCGATGCCCTGCAGGCAAGGCTGTCCAACAACGAGGAGCTGGCCGCGCAGCGCCAGCAGGCCGAGGCCGAGATGGAACGGCTGCGACAGGAGGCCGAGCAGGCCGAGCGCGACCAGGACGAGGCCCGCAACGCCCGTCATGCCGAGCTCGCCGCCCACCTCAAGTCCGTGGCCGACCAGCTGAAGGCCAGCAAGCCGGACTCCTTCATCGTGCGCACGGGCTGGACGGAGTCCGGGGAGGAGTTCATCGTCAAGCTGTCCACCCGACAGATGTCGCCCAAGCGGGTGCTGTTCGTCGAGGTCGACCGCGACGACGACGAGGTCGTGGCGCGCTGGACCTCCGACCTCGGCATGGCCGTGGAGATCTGGCGCCTGCTCGAGGTCACCCCGGCGATGCTGACCGAGATGGTCCTGCAGGTCGCCGACGACGCTGCCTGGCGTGGCGAGCGCCCGCCGGCGTTCCCGCAGGGCTGACCGCCCGACCACCTCGGGACCACGACAACGACACGGGCCGATCCCCTGGGGGGACCGGCCCGTTGCGGTTGTGCCGTGCCGACTGGTCAGCTGCCCGAGACGGCCGTCTCGGGTGCGGGCGGCTGGGTCCACCACTCCTCGTTGCTGCCGCTGGCGGCGGCACCAGCACCACCAGCGGGCGGCACGGGGTCGCCCTCGCGGCGTCGGCGCGAGCGGTCGTACAGCACCAGCATCGCCGGCAGCACGACGGTCGAGGCGATCAGCGCGAAGCCGATCGAGTAGACGGTCACCAGGCCGAACTGCTGGAACGGGACCAGCGACGACGTCACCAGGATGCCGAAGCCGGCGATGGTGGTCAGGGCCGAGCCGGCCAGCGCGCCGCCGGTGTGGCTGACGGTGGACCGGATCGCCTCCTCGGCGGTGGCGAAGCGTTCCCGGTCCTCGCTGAACCGGTGCGACACGTGGATGGTGTAGGGCACGCCGATGCCGACGGCCAGGGCGGCGATCGTGGCGGTGACCGGACCGACCGGGACACCCGTGGCGGCCATCATGCCGAAGGTCCACAGGACCACCAGCGCCACCGGGGCGATGGTCACGACACCGAGCATCGGACGACGCTCGGTGACCCAGAAGTTCAGGACCAGCAGCACCATGGCGGCGAAGACGGCGATGAACAGCGAGCGGAGCTGGCTGTCGCGCAGGCTGGTCACGATCCGGCTGGAGATGATCCCGTCGGAGGTGACGACGACGCTGTCCTCGCCGAGCTCGGCCTCGACCGGCGCGAACACGGCGTCGAGGTTCTCGCCCAGTGCGACGGCACGGTCCTCACCGGCGGCGGTGGAGACGGTGACGCGGACCACGTCGTCCTCCGCGGCGATGACCTGGCCGGCCACGTCGGGGGCGGCCTGCAGCAGCAGGTCGTAGAGCGCCTCGACGTCGGTGCCGGCCGGGACGGTCAGGCCACCCGGCTCGAGCATGCCGGCGACCTGCTGCGCGAGCGCCGGGTCGACCGGCGTGGCCAGCCCCGCGCCGGGCGGCACCTGATCCGCCGGCTGGAGGGTGGCCAGCACCTGGCCGAGGACGGTCACCGGCGAGGTGGCCTGGGCGTTCTCGCCGAAGACCTGCACGTCCTCGACGCTCGCCAGCTCCTGCTGGGCCGCCACGAGGGCGTTGTGGGCTTCGGCGGTCATGGTGCCGTCGATGACGACCGTGGTGGTCTCGCCCGCGCCCCCGCCGAACTCCTCGGTCAGGGTGTCGAAGGTGACGATCAGCGGGTCGTCCTCGGGCAGGAAGTCGGTGAAGGAGAACTCCGTGGAGACGTTCATCAGGCCGATGACGCCCAGCACGCCACCGATGCCGGCGGTCACGACGAGGGTGGGGATCGCCAGCCGCTCGGCGAAGACCGACACGCCGGCCATCATGCGAGGCAGCAGGCCCTCGCTGTTGGACGACATGGTCTGGCGGGGCAGGGTGCCCTTCGCCTCGGCGCGACGGTCCAGCAGCAGGCGCAGCGACGGGAAGACCGTCAGCATCAGGACGAACGCGGCGACGATGCCGACCGCGGCGAGCACGCCGAAGTCCGCAAGCGCCGGCACGGGGGCGGTCAGGTTGGTCAGGAACCCGACGGCGGTGGTGACGGTCGCCAGGACCAGGGCCACACCGACAGTCTTCGTGGCCGTGCCGATCGCATCGGGCACCGTCCCCTCGGCAACCTCGGAGCGGTAGCGCGACGTCATGTGGATGCCGTAGTCGACGCCGAGGCCGACCAGCAGGACCGGCAGCAGCTGGGCGGGTTCGGCCAGCGCGTCGATCCAGCCGAGGCCCTGGGGGCCGAGGATGCCGGCGAAACCCTGCACCCAGACGATCGCCATCATGATCACGGCGATGGTCGCGGCGACGTCGGCGACGGTACGGCGAGCCGAGCTGAACCAGCTGCCGTCCGCCTGCGGCTTGGAGAAGTACACGAACCCGAGGATCAGCAGGATTATGCCGATGGCCATGCTGAACAGCCGGCCGATCTCCTCGGCGAAGCTGTCCTGGTTGGCGAACAGCAGCTCGAAGGCGAACGGCTCGAGCGTGACGCCGTCGACGTCGACCCCCTCGATGGTGGCGGCGATGTCCTGGACGACCTCGGCAGCCTCGATGTCGTCGGCCGGCAGCGCCTCGCTGTCGAGGAAGAGGATGGCGAGGGCGAGCGGCGACTCGGCCTGCTCGACCGGGGTTGCCGCGTCGATGCCTGCGGAGGCCGGCAGCAGACCGGTGACGAAGCCGGCCTGCTCCGTCGGCATCTGCGCCAGCGACGCGGCGAACAGCTGGTCGACGGTGGCGTCGTCCAGCGTGGTCGGGTCGATGCCCTGCGCGCCAGCGGCCTGGAGGACACCCAGCAGCGGGGAGATCAACGGCGGCTGGTCCGGACGCTGGACCAGGTACTGCCCGGACTCGCTGCCCTGCACCGCCTGCTGGATGGTCAGGGTCGCCTGCACTCCCGCGGCCGACAGCACGTCTCCACCCTCGTCGGCGCGCAGCAGGACCTGCAGGACGACGTCACCGGAGGAGCCGAAGACCTCCTGCACGCGCTGCTGGGCCAGCAGCTCGGGGTTGTCGGGGCTGAAGCCCTCGTTGCCGCCCCCCTGCTCGATCCTGGGGAAGCCGACGGCGCCGATGGCGGCGGTCAGCACGAGGGCAACGACGAGCACTGCGGCGGGGGCACGCCTGACGGCGTTGGACAGGGCGATGACGAGAGCGTTCACAGGCGGAGACCTTTCTGGAGGTCGGTCCGGACGCGAGCACAGGGGTCGCAGGAGGAGATGGCGCCGGAACCGGGGGCACACACCCGATCGTGACGGGTGCGACGGAGAGAGCGTACACCGTACGCGCAGGAATGTGTACGGTGTACGCATGTCCACGTCGACGCAGCCCGCCCTCCCCCTCACCAAGGACCTGATCGTCGATGCCGCTCTCGCCGTGGTGGAGCAGGAGACGATGGAGGCCCTGTCCATGCGCCGCGTCGCACGGGAGCTGGGCCGCGCTCCCATGTCGCTGTACCGGCACGTGGGCGACATCGACGAGCTGACCGAGCTGGTGATGGAGCGCCTGATCGCCGGGGTCGACCCGGTCGACCACGGCCCCGACTGGCGTCGGACGCTGCGCGAGGCGGCGGTCCAGGTCCGCCGGGTCTTCGTCCGCTATCCCGGCATCATCGAGGTCGCCATGGCCTCGGGCATCCGGACCGAGACGATGCTGCGTGTCCTCGACACCATCATGGGGGCCTTCCTGACGGCGGGGCTGACACCCGAGCAGGCCGTCCAGGCCCATCGGGTGGTGTTCTCCACCATCCTCGGCGACACCCTCATGCAGCGGTCCGCCGACGAGATCCTCGGCTCGACGCCCGAGGCCCAGTACGCCTTCATGGACCAGCTGACGTCGGCAGCCGACGATCGCTTCCCCAACATCCTGGCGGTCGCTGGGGTGTGGCCGGACGTGGACGGCGACCGGGCCTTCGCGTTCGCGATCGACCGTGTGCTGGACGGGATCGCCGCCCTCGCCGCCGAGGAGTGACCGGACCGCCGCCATCGCCCCCCGTGCTGTGGCAGCATGAAGGCGCGTGAGCCGAACCTTCGACCCGCTGCGCTTCGACGACACAGCGCTGTCCGCGGAACCGGTCGCCGTGGCCACCCGCCCCGCCTCACGGGTCGCCGCGGAGCTTCTGCACGACGTCGACGACCTGACGGAGTCCGTCGTGCGGACCATCCAGACGCGCTTGGGGTCCTACACCGGCCAGTCGGTCCCCCGTGACGACCTGTGGTGGTCGGTCAGGGCGACGACCGGCATGCTCGTCCGGGTGCTGGCGGAGGACCGCGACCTGACGCAGCAGGAGATCCAGACGCGGCGGGCCCTCGGGGAACGACGGGCGATGCAGGCGCTCCCCGTCGACCAGCTCGTCGAGGCGATGCAGGTCGCCTTCGGGGAGGTCTGGTCCGCCCTCAGCGACCGCGCGACGGGACAGGGCCACGAGACCGTCACCGACCTGCTCAGCCTGTCGCGTCACTTCTGGACGATGATGCACACCGTGTCCTCGGTGGTCACCGACGCCCACTACGCCATGGCCCGCGAGCAGGTCGCGAGGACCCGCCGACGGTCCGCCGGGTTCGTCGACATCCTGGCCGGCCTGCCCGCGACGGAGTCGGCGGCACGCCGGGAGGCTGCCGCCCTCGGACTCGATCCGGACGCCACCTTCGTGGCGGCCGTGCGGCCCCCGCAGGAGGGCGACGACCCGCTGCGCTCGTGCCGCGACGGCGTGGTGATGGTGGAGCGGCCCGACACCGTGGTGCTGCTCACCGTGGCCACCGACGACGGGGCGTTCCCGCTGGCCCTGCCCGACGGACCGGTCGGGGTCGGGATGGCCCGTCCGGGGTTGGCGGGCGCCAGGGAAACGGTCCGGGACGCCGAGCTCGCCCACGCCGCTGCCTCGGCGCTGGGACGGCCTCGGCTGGCCTACGCCGAGGACTGGTTCGCCTGCGTCGCCAGCGGTGAGCTGGCACGCGTCGAGCCGCTGGTCCGCGACGCCGTGGCCGCGTTGCGAGCCGACCCGCAGATGGCCCGCACCGTCGACGCCTACATCCGGGCCGACGCCAAGCTCGTCGCCGCGGGCGAGGCGATCGACGTGCACGCCAACACCGTCGCCTACCGGCTGGACCGCTTCGTCGAACGGGCCGGACTGGACCCGCGGACCAGCGACGGGCTCATGCGCTGCCGGCTGGCGCTGCTGATCGCCGAGGCGTCGCCCGTGGAGTGAGCGTGGTCAGGGACGCGGGTCGGGCGCGGGGGTCGGGCCCGCGGGTCGGGCGCGGGTCAGGGCCGGCGGCCGGCCAGGACCCAGCCGGCCAGCAGCACGTCCACGCCGAGCAGCATGGTGGCGACGGTGATGAGGGGGCCACGGTCCTGCTCGTCGACGGCCAGGCCGGGCTGGGGGTCGCGGGGGGTGGCGGGCGTTGCCGAGGGGGTCGTGGGCACCGCCGTCGGGACGGTCACGACCTCGACGGGCTCGAGCGCAACGGCCGTGGGCGGCGGGGTGGTCGCGATGGGGGCGGCCTGGGTGATGTCGGGCGGCGGCTCGGTGACCTGGGCGGGGGCCGGCGGGGGTTCGGTGACCTCCTGCACGGGCCCGACGGCCTCCTGCCCGCCGCTCGGCGCCGGTGTGGGCGTCGTTGTCGTGGCGGGCGGCGGCGCCGGGGTCGGCGTGGCGACGGCCGGCGGTGTGGTCGGCGGGGCCGGCTCGACACCCTGCACGGCGGCGGCGAGGTCGACCCGACCGAGCCCCACCGGCTGCTGCTGGTCGTCCTCCAGCGGCACGGCCGTCTCGACGAGGCGGGTGGTGGCGTCCTCCGCCGACACCCCGGCGCCCATCAGCATCGCGGCGCCGGCGGCGACGATCGGTGTGGCGAACGACGTGCCGTCGGACCGTGCGTAGCGGCCGTCGCTCCAGGTCGACAGGATCGCCACGCCGGGGGCGAACAACGTGCGGTCGTCGTGGTTGGACTCCTCCCAGACGACGTCGTCGTTGTCGGTGGCCCCGACGACGACCACGGGGACGTCCTCGTCGTAGGGGGTGGAGGAGCGGCCGTCGTTGCCCGCGGCGGCAACCACGAGGATCCCCGCCTCGTTGGCCTCCTCGATCGCAAGGAGCACCTCGCGGTCCTGCACCAGCGAGACACCCGGCAGGCCCGGAGGACGGCTGATGCCCTCGTCCTCGCCCTCGCCGTCGTCGGACTGGACCTCCGCGAGGGACAGGTTGATGACCTGCACCTCCTGCTCGACGGCATGGCGGATACCGGCAGCGACGACGTCGGAGGTGCCGCGTCCCTCGGCATCGAGCACGCGGATCGGCATCACCATGGCCTGGGGTGCGACGCCGGCCACGCCGCGGCCGTTGCCGGCGACGGCAGCGATCACGCCGGCGACGATGGTCCCGTGCCCCTGGGGGTCGTCGGGTGGGGTGTCGGGTTCGACCAGGTCGATGCCCTCGACCAGCCGTCCGGCGAGGTCGGGGTGGTCCAGGTCGACCCCGGTGTCGAGGACCGCGACGACGGCGCCCTCCCCGCGGCGCACGTCCCACGCGTCGAACGCCCCGACGACGGTCAGGTGGGGCTGCTGGGAGACGAGCGGGTCGTTCGGCGGGGCCGCCGCGACCAGCAGCAGCGCCGCCAGCACCGCGACCGCGGTGAGGGCTCGGGGGCTGCGGTGACCACGATCCATCGTGGAGTCCAGCGTCGCAGGTTCGCGACCCGTTCGCCGCGTTCCCTCCCCCGCTCGGGTCACGCGGTGACGACCATCGCGTCGCGGTGCACGATCGGCGCGGTGAACGCCTCGCCCTGTTCCTCGGTGAGCTGTTCGGTCGAGCGGCCGCGCATCGCGGTGACCTCCGCCGCGTCGTAGCCGACGATGCCGCGGGCCACGGGATGCCCGTCGGGCCCGACCACGTCGATGGCGTCACCCCGTACGAACGTGCCGTCGACGGCGGTGACGCCGATCGCCAGCAGCGACGAGCCGCGCTGGGCGAGGGCCCGCACCGCGCCGGCGTCGACGTGCAGCCGGCCGGCGGGTTGGTGCGCGAACGCCAGCCACAGGCGACGGGAGTCCGGGCGCTTGCGAGCCGGCGGGAACCACGTGCCGACCTGCTCGCCGCGGGCCACCTCGAGGACCACGTCGGGACGGCGACCTCGGGCGATCACGCAGGAGGCGCCGCTGAACGTGGCGACCCTGGCCGCGTCGAGCTTGCTGGCCATGCCGCCGGAGCCGACCGCCGACCCCGTCCCGCCGCGGTGGCGGTCATCGAGCGTGGACAGGTCGTGGACCTCGTCGATCACGGGTGCGCCCGCGCTGGGCTTGCCGTCGTGCAGCCCGTCGACGTCGGACAGCAGCATCAGCAGGTCCACGCCGAGCATGGAGGCAACGAGCGCGGCGAGGCGGTCGTTGTCGCCGAACCGCAGCTCCTCGGTGGCGACGGTGTCGTTCTCGTTGACGATCGGGAGCGCCCCCATGGCCAGCAGCTCGCTGAAGGTGGTGCGGGCGTTGAGGTAGCGGTCACGGGTGACGAGGTCGTCGGGGACGAGGAGGACCTGGCCGGCGACCAGCCCGTGGCGGCGAAGCGCGGCCGCGTAGGCGTGCACCAGCTCGCCCTGCCCGACGCTCGCGGCGGCCTGGAGCCGACCGAGGTCGGTGGGCCGGTCGGTCAGGCCCAGCGGACGCAGGCCGGCGGCCACGGCTCCGGAGGAGACCAGCACGACCTCGACACCGTCGGCGCGCAGGGCGGCCAGCTGGGTGCACAGGTCGTCCACCCAGCGCCGGTCCAGGCCGCCGTCCTCGGCGGTGAGGGTGGAGGACCCCACCTTCACCACGACCCGGCGGGCGGGGTCGTAGCGCCGGTCAGCCATCGCCCTCGTCGTCCTTGTCGTCGGGTTCGTCGTCGGGTTCGTCGTCGAGGTCGATCTCGTCGAGGTCGATCTCGACCGGGGTCTCGTCGACATCCCACTCCTGGCCGCGGTCGTTGCCCTCCCAGTCGTCCCAGTCCTCGTCGTCGCCGGCCCAGTCCTCGGGCTGGAACACGAAGACCGCACCGCCGAGCTCGACGTCGTCACCCGGGTGGGCGCCGGCCTCGGCCAGCGCGGTCTCCAGGCCGGCACGCTTGAGCCGACCCTGGAGGTAGTCCACCGCGTCCTCGTTGCCGAGGTCGAGCTGGGCAACCCAGCGTTCGAGCCGGTCGGAGTGGACGCGCCAGCCGTACTCGTCGCCGCCGAGGGCGACCCGTTCGATGGTGAAGTCCTTCTCGTTGCGGACCTGGCGGGGACGCAGGACGGGCCGCTCGACGGGATCGGGATGCTCGGGATCGGCACGTTCGGCTCGCGCCTGGCGGACCAGGTCGGCAAGGCGGTAGCGCAGCGGGTCCAGGCCCTGCCCGGTCACCGGGCTGCCGGCCAGGACCTCCCACCCCTCCTTCTCCAGCTCGGGCTTGACCAGCTCGGCCATGTCGGGGTCGACGTCGACCTTGTTGAGCCACACGATCGCCGGGCGGTCCAGCAGCTCGGGCATGTAGGAGCGAAGCTCCTCGAGGACCTGGTGCAGGTCGTCGATGGGGTTGCGCTGCTCGTAGCGACGTGCCGGGATGTCGTCGGTGCCGGGACGGACGACCTCGGCGGAGTACCCGGAGGCGCAGTCCAGCACGTGGACCAGCGCACCGGCACGCTCGACGTGGCGGAGGAACTCGTGGCCGAGGCCCTTGCCGTCGGCGGCACCCTCGATGAGGCCGGGGACGTCGGCGATGACGAAGGACTCGTCGTTGACGGTGACCACGCCCAGGTTGGGCTGGAGCGTCGTGAAGGGGTAGTCGGCGATCTTGGGCTTGGCGGCCGACAGACGGGAGATGAGGGAGGACTTGCCGCCGTTGGGGAAGCCGACGAGCGCGACGTCGGCGATCAGCTTCAGCTCGAGCTGGACCCACAGCTCGTCGCCCTCGGCGCCGAACTCGTGGAACCGGGGGGCGCGCCGCTGGCGGGTGCGGAAGGCCGCGTTGCCCCGACCGCCGCGTCCGCCCCGGGCGAGCAGCAGCCGCTGGCCGTCGTGGACCATGTCGCCGATGAGCTCGCCGGTCTCGGCGTCGGTGACGACGGTGCCGACGGGGACCGCCAGCTCCTCGTCGTCGCCCCGGGCACCGTGGCGCAGGTCGCCGGAGCCGTTGACGCCGTTGCCCGCCTTGCGGTGCGGCCGGAAGTGGAAGTCGATGAGGGTCGACAGGCCTTCGTCGGCGACCAGCACGACGTCGCCCCCGTCGCCCCCGTCGCCGCCTTCCGGCGGACCCTTGGGCTCGTAGGGCTGGCGTCGGAAGGAGGTGACACCGTCACCACCCTTGCCGCCGCGAACGTTGATCTTGACGAGGTCGGTGAACATGGCAGGGCCGAGCGTAGCCGGGGTGACGGTGTGCACCCTCGGCCGGCACGGTATCGATCGCCCCCGCCGGACCCGCAAGGACTTCCGGTCCCGCGTGTCGAACACCCATGGCATGCGTCGATCGACCGTCCTGCTGACCTGCCTCGTCCTCCTCCTCTCGGTGCTGCCCGCCGCCGCGCAGTCCGGGTCAGGTGGGTCGGCGCCCCTGGTGTTCGCCCCACGGGGCCTGTCGGCCGACCGGTACGACGAGGTCACCACTCCCGAGGTCGTCGAGGTCGAGGCGCATGACGGGATCGTCCTGCACACCCGCGTGTACCGACCCGACACGGGCGGCGTGCCGACTCCGGTCATCCTGGTGCACTCGCCGTACTACAACGGCCTGCTGCTGGGCGACGACTCCCGCTCGCTGGACCTGGTCGAGTTCTTCACGCCCAAGGGGTACACGGTCGTGCTGTCGGACTTGCGCGGGACCGGCAACTCCGGCGGCTGCGGCGAGCAGGACGGCCCCAACCAGGCCAAGGACTTCGCGACCCTCGTGGAGCACTTCGCCGACCAGCCGTGGTCGTCGGGGAAGGTCGGGTCCTACGGCAAGTCCTACGACGCAGAGACCCAGCACGCCGGCGCCGTGCTGGATCCGCGCGGCCTGGAGACCATGGTCAGCGTGGCCGGCATCGCCGGGCTGTACGACGTCGCCTACTTCGACGGGGTGCCGCTGGCCCTCAACGGGCTGCTGTCGGCGACCGCCTACGAGCTGTACGACCTGGACGTGCCCGGTGACGTGGGGGCGATGCCGCGGCGGTTCGAGCGGCACACCTGCCAGCCGGAGAACTTCCTCAACGGTGCGGACCCCGGCGGCGACATGACGGAGTACTGGGCCGAGCGGGAGTTCCGCGCCGGCGTGCAGGACATCACCGCCTCGATGCTGATGGTCACCGGCCTGCAGGACTTCACCGTCTCGCCGATCAACCTCGACGGCTGGTTCGACGAGATCCCGACGTTCCGCCGGGCGATCATCGGCCAGTGGGCGCACAAGTACCCCTACGACGCCCCCGACACGATCGCCCGCGACGACTGGTACGACACGATCCACGCCTGGTTCGACCACGAGCTGATGGGGCTGGACACCGGCATCACCGAGTGGCCCGAGGTCCAGGTCCAGGACCAGGACAACGCGTGGCGAGCGGTGGACTCCGTCCGCGGCATGGGCTCCGAGGCGGTCCTCCCGCTGGGCGAGGGGAGCGCGACCTTCGTCGAGGACGGGGACTGGAGCATCGACCTGCCGGCCCCGGCGCGTCACCTCTCCGGTCAGGCCCACCTCGACGCGGTGATCGGCCTGGACCGGCCCGACGGCCACTTCGCCGTCCGGCTCGACGAGGTCCGCAGCAACGGGCAGACCCGCCAGCTCGTCCGCGGCTACCTCTCGGCGGTCCACCGCGAGTCCCTGCTTGCCCAGGTCCCCGTCACCCCCGGCCACCCCACCCCCTACCGGATCCGCACGTATCCATTCGACGCGACGCTCGACGAGGGTTCGACGCTGCGCCTGACCGTGTCGGGGTCCGACAGCGCGACGCTGCCGGCCGGGACGGGCTACACCGCCACGATCGACCTGTCCCGGTCGGTCCTGCGCGTGCCAGTCGCCGACGACCGCTGCGGCCTGGCCGTGGCCACCCGGGAGCAGGCAGGGGCGACCGCGCCCTGCCCCGACGGCGTTCCCACGTCGACGCCCTGGACCGACGTGCCCCGGTCGTTCGGGCACGAGACGACGGCGCGGATCATCGGGTCGACCACCACGACCATCGGTGGGGTCGACGCCGTCCGCGAGTGGGGCTACCTGACGATGCGCGACGGTGTGGAGCTGGCGTTCGAGCTGGTGCGGCCCGACGACGACCGGCCCCACCCGACGTTGTTCACCTACGACGGGTACGCCGCCGGCGCCGACCCCGACAGCGGGTACGCCGAGCGGTACCTGCCCGACGGCTACGCCCTGCTGGGCGTCAACCTGCGGGGCACGTCCTGCTCGGGCGGCACGTTCGACTTCTTCCAGCCGGCCGAGGCCCACGACGGCTACGAGGTCGTGGAGTGGGCGGCCGCACAGCCGTGGTCCAGCGGCCGGGTCGGCATGATCGGCAAGTCCTACCCGGGGATCACCCAGCTGTTCGTGGCCGAGACACGGCCGCCGCACCTCTCGGCGATCTCGCCCGGCCACTACTACGCCGACGTCTACCGCGACATCGCCAACCCCGGCGGAATCCCCAACTACGCCTTCGCGGCGCTGTGGTCCTTCATCTCCCAGCCCGGCCCGGGTGTGCTGGCCGCACCGGGTGAGGTGTTCGCGGGCGACGCCACGTGTGCGGCGAACCTGCGCCACCACGCGACGAACGCTCCGACGAACCCGCTGCTGCAGGCCGAGACCCACCCCTACGACGTGCTGCTGCACGCCGAGCGGTCGCCGCTGACCCACGCCGACCGGATCGACGTGCCCGTCTACCAGGCGCTGTCGTGGCAGGACGAGCAGCTGATGAGCCGCAACACCCACTTCCTGGCCACGCTGGACGAGCTGGGTGTCCCCTACCGTGCGGTCCTGTCCAACGGTGACCACGGGACCTACCGCGAGGGGCCGCAGATGGCGCAGCTCGACCGGTTCCTCGAGGCCCACCTGGTCGCTCCCGAGGTCCTGGCCGACGGGACGCCGCTGGCGGACTACCTGGCCGAACCGGCCGTGAGCGTCTTCTGGGAGCAGGGCGAGACGACCGACCCGCGCTGGGTCACCGAGCTCGACGGCTGGGGCGACCAGGCCGACGCCGTCGTGACCGGCCTGTCCGCCGACGGCACCCTCGGCGGGACGATGGTCGAGGGCACGTCGAGCTGGCTGCACAACGCCGCAGGGTCACAGGGCGTCGCCGACGGCACCACGCTCGGAGCCAGCTACCAGACGGTGACCACGTGGGATCGCTGGTCCCCTCCCCCGGGCACGTTCGCGGCCTTCACCTCTCAGCCGTACACCGATGACGTTGCGCTGCTGGGGTCGGCGTCGGCGGACCTGTGGATCACGGCCACCGCCCCCAACGTCGACCTGCAGGTCACCCTGACGGAGGTGCGCGCCGACGGCACCGAGGTGTTCGTCAACCAGGGGTGGCTGCGGGCGTCGCAGCGGCAGCTGGACCGCGCCCGGACGACGGCGCTGCTGCCGGTCCACACCCACCGAGAGGCCGACGTCGCCCCGTTGTCGGTCAGCGAGCCATCGCTGGTCCGCGTCGAGGTGCTGCCGTTCGGGCACGTGATCCGCGAGGGGTCGCGCCTGCGCATGTGGGTCGAGGCGCCGACCGCCGTGCCGCAGCTGGAGGGGTTCCAGCTGGACCCGACCCCGGCGCGGGTGACCGTCCACCACGGCGAGGACACCCCGTCGGCGCTGGTCCTGCCCGTCGCCGTCGCCGCGCCGGTGCCGGCTGCGGTGGCCGGGCAGGCCGGCCAGCCGGCGTGCGGGGTCTCGCAGCGCAACCACTGCCGGACCGACCCCCTGGCCTGACACCCGGTCGGGGGGCTGGCGGGGCAGGATGGTCGCCATGCCCGATCTGCACCTCGTGCCCGACATGCCGTCCAGTCCCGTGCCAGTCGCGGTGCTGCCCGAGGGGTTGCGCCCCCACCTCGTCGACGCGGTCGTCGCCGGTGGCGGGGAGGTGGTGTCGCCCGATCGGGCCCGCATGTTGGTGTGGACCGACCCCAACGACGCGGCGGGCGTCAGCGACGTCCTGACGGCCAACCCCGACATCGAGGTCGTGCAGCTGCTGTGGGCAGGCGTGGAGGCCTTCGCCGCGCTCGGGCTGTTCGACGACGGACGGAAGTGGTTGTGCGGCAAGGGGGTGTACGCCGATCCCGTCGCCGAGCACGCGCTGATGCTGTCCCTGGCGGGGCTGCGTGGCCTGCCCGGTCGGGTCACGGCCCGTGGATGGGGGCCGCAGTGGGGCACCTCGTTGATCGGCCGTCGGGTGACGGTGCTGGGAGGCGGGGGCATCACCGAGTCGTTCCTGCGGTTGCTCGGGCCGTTCGAGCCGGACATCACCGTGGTCCGTCGGTCGGGCGAGCCGCTGGAGGGGGCCAGCCGGGTGGTGACCCCTGACGGGACGCTCGATGCGCTGGACGGGGCCGACCTGGTGGTCCTGGCGCTTGCGTTGACGGAGGAGACGGCGGGGGTCATCGACGCCGGGGCGTTGGCGGCCATGCCGGACCACGCCTGGCTGGTCAACGTTGCTCGCGGGCAGCACGTCGTCACCGATGACCTGGTTGTCGCCCTGCGCGACGGCGTGATCGCCGGAGCCGCCCTGGACGTCACCGACCCCGAGCCCCTGCCCGACGGCCACCCGCTGTGGGGGATGGACAACGCGATCATCACCCCGCACACGGCCAACACCGAGGCGATGGCCGTGCCGCTGGTCAGCGCCCGCGTGACCGCCAACGTGCGACGCCTCGGGGATGACCGTCCCTTGATCGGCCCCGTGGACCCGGCGCTCGGCTACTGACCTGCCCGGGCACCTCGACCCGGCGGACCGGCGGTTGGGGCTCCGGGCGGTCCTGTGCGTGAACACCTGCGTCGGTCGCACCTTGCAGCGACAAGTGCGTGGTGGCCCGGCAGCGATCGAGGTCAGCGCCCACGATCGGCACCTCCAGACGGCCTCGGCGTCGGAACCCTCGACCGATGTCGGCGATCGACGTCAGCGCCCCCGATCGACGGCTCCAGACGGCCGGCGTCGGCCCCGGGGCCTCGGCGTCGGAACCCTCGACCGGCGTCGGCGATCGACGTCAGCGCCCCCGATCGACGTCTCCAGACGGCCGGCGTCGGCCCCGGCGGACGGCGTGGGCGTCCACCAACGGCGGTGGCACCCAGGACCGCGTCGCCAGCCACCGTCGGCCACTCCACGATTGGTGGTGCCCGACGATCGTGGTGAAGGGAGCACCCGTGCACCGCTGGCCACAATCGTCGTCGGATACCAGGGTCGGCGAACGACGTCTTGCCCGCCCCACCGTGACGCGACGGCCGGCTCCTTCGACGCGGAGGTTGGGGACGCCTCTCACGTCCGGGATGCCTCCTCGAAGGTGCCGAGGCGCGGGTGGCGGCTGCCAGCCGCCCGGGGCCCTCAGAATCGTCGATGCTCGTCCGCCGTCCACAGGTGTCCGGATCGGGTCACATCGTCGCGTGTGCCGGGTTGTTGCCCACTTCAGACCGCCTTGGATGACAGTGTCCAACAGCAGCCACGAAGCGGAGACGATCACCACTGACGAACCGTCAGAAATGCTGGTTGAGCTGGGGAAACACCCGATCCGAGACCGTCGAGGCGGTATACTCGAACACACGATCGAGACAGGTGAGAGGTGGGGTTCGGGGTATGGGGTCAGGGGT